>NZ_JBIAPT010000018.1:0-180567 GCF_042888425.1 Streptomyces sp. NPDC002889 | reverse complement strand
TCCAACTCCCCGTACGACCACTCCCGGCCACCCTCACCCACCACCGCCACCGCACCCGGCGAACACCCCACCCGAACCCCGAACAACTCCGCCAATGTCCCCGACATGCAGGCGCGCCCGTGTGCCGGGGAGGCATCCGCTGCTGACAGCACGTGCGTGGTGGTGGAGCAGTGCGTTTCCGCTGGCTCAGTCATGAAGATCTCCCCCTGTGATGCGGACTTCCCCCGCCGCGTTTCCTCTGTCATCTGCTCACGGGTGCCGCGGCCCGGGCGGTCCCGGCGGGGGCCCGGGCGGCGGGCCGCCGTGCATCATCCGGGGGCCGGGGCCGCCTCCCATCGGGAATCCAGGGCCTGGAGGTCCACCGAACGGACCGCCCGGGAAGGGGCCCCGGGAGCCGACCGGTTCGGGGGCCGGCGCGGCGCCGTTCGCGGACGGCCGACCGGAGAACTGGGTGCGGTGGAGCTCCGCGTACAGCCCGTCGAGCTCCAACAGCTCCTCGTGGGTCCCGCGTTCCTGGACCCGGCCCTCGTCGATGACGAGAATCTGGTCGGCGTCCCGGATGGTGGAGAGCCTGTGGGCGATCACCAGCGATGTGCGTCCCGTCAGCGCGGTCTTCAAGGCCCTCTGAAGGGCTGCTTCGGATTCCGAGTCGAGGTGGGCCGTGGCCTCGTCGAGGACGACGATGGGCGGGGCCTTGAGCAGCAGCCGGGCCATGGCGATCCGCTGCTTCTCACCGCCGGACAGCCGGTAACCGCGATCGCCGACCACGGTGTCGAAACCTTCGGGAAGCGATTCGATCAGCTTCCAGATCTGTGCCGCCCTGCAGGCCTCGATCAGTTGCTGTTCGGTGGCCTCCGGCCGGGCGTAAATGAGGTTCTCGCGAATGGTCGCGTGGAAGAGGTGCGCGTCCTGGGTGACCATACCGATGGTGTCGCGCAGCGACGTCAGGGACAGGTCGCGGAGGTCATGACCGCCGATGCGGACGATTCCCTCACCCGGGTCGTAGAGCCGAGGCACCAAGTGGGTGATGGTCGTCTTGCCCGCCCCGGAGGGGCCGACGAGTGCGGTGAGCGTTCCGGCCGGCACGCTGAAGTTCAGGTCGCGCAGGATCCATGTGTTCTCGGCGCGCCCCGGCATGGGCCTGGCGATCGACTCGAGCGAGGCGAGAGCGACGTCGGCGGCCGCCGGGTAACGGAACGAAACCCCTTCGAACGTGATGTCCGGCGCCGTTCCCTTGCCGGAGCCGGCGGCGGGCAGGGACACCGCGTCGGGCTTCTCCGAGATCAGTGGCTTCAGGTCGAGAATCTCGAACAGCCGGTCGAAGCAGACAAGCGCGGTCAGTACGCTCGCCTGGGCACTGGACAGCTGGGAGATCGGGCCCAGCAGCCGGATGAGCAGGGTGGCCAGTGCCACCAGCGTGCCTATCTGGAACGCGCCCTGGATGACGAGACCGCCGCCGAGGCCGTAGACCATCGCGGTGGCCAGCGAGCTCAGCAGGACCATCGAGAGGAAGAGCATCTTCCCGTAGACCGAGGTCATGACGCCGATGTCGCGGACCTTGCCCGCCTGGGACGCGAACAGGCCCTTCTCGTTGTCCGGTCGGCCGTAGAGCTTGGCCAGCAGCGCCCCGCTCACGTTGAATCGCTCGCTCATCAGCGAACCCATCTCGGCGTTCGTCTGCATCTGCTCCCGCATGAGCCGCTGCAGCCGACGTCCGACGATCTTGCTGGGGAGGATGAACAGCGGGAGCACCACCAGGGAGATCAAGGTGATCACCCAGGACAGGTAGAACATCGCGCCGAGCACGAGCAGCAGAGTCAGCCCTGCGGAGAACGTCGTGGACAGCAGCGACGTCAATGCCTGCTGAGCACCGAACACATCGGTGTTCAACCTGCTGACCAGAGCGCCGGTCTGCGCCCGGGTGAAAAACGCCAGCGGCTGCCTCTGCACATGGTCGAAGACCTCTGTGCGTAATTCAAAGACGAGCCCCTCGCTCACCCGGGCCGAATACCATGACTCCGCGAACCCCAGGAAAGTGCCCAGAAGCGCCAGCCCGGCAACCGTCACGGAGATCCACACGACGACCGAGACATCGGCCACGACGATGCCGTTGTCTATGAGGTACTTGAGCAGGATGGGCGTAGCCACTGTGATACCGGCGTTCAGCGTGGTAACGGCCAGGAGAAAGCCTATGTTGCGACGGTACGGCCTTGCGTAGGGGAGAATTCGTTTGGCCGTGCCGGGCCTGATCTGCTGCCTGGTCACCGACGAATCCGGCCCCATCCCACGTATCATCATCGGCCCAGGGCCGCCCATCATAGCCACGGCTACCTCCGTGCTTCGTGGTCGTCGGACTCGTCTAGTGGGCGGTTTCGTACGTCTTCATCTCGTCGACGAGGCTCTTGGGACGCATGTCCGTCCAGTTCTCCTCGATGTATTCCAGGCAGGCCTTGCGTGTGTCCTGTCCGAACACGGCCTTCCAGCCGGCAGGAACGTCGGCGAAGACGGGCCAGAGCGAATGCTGGCCTTCATCGTTCACCAGCACGAGAAAGGAGCCGTCTTCGTCGTCGAACGGGTTGGCCATAACCACTCCTACAGTTGACCTGGTGCAAGACAAGAAGAACCGTAACCGGGCACCAAGGGAACGACAAGCTCGGGCACTTGGACGCCAATTTCCGTAATTAGCTGGTCCGCTCCGGGGGAATAACCCGCACGACGAATCACCTCGGCCGCCGGCCCGGGCTCACGGCATCCGGGTGAAACCCTGCGGAAACCGGGGGGTGGAACATACTGGATGAGGTCGTCGAGGTGTTCCTGTCCAGCGTGTGCATCGAAGAAGGGGGCAACGCGTGCGGGTGCTCGTTGTGGAGGACGACGAGGAGATGGCGCAGACAGTGGCTGTGGGTCTGCGCAGGGCGCAGATGGCCGTTGACGTGACGTTCGATGGCCCGGAGGGGCTCGAGCGCGCGCTGTTCCGCGACTACGACGTCATCGTGCTCGACCGGGATCTGCCCGGGATGCACGGTGACAAGCTGTGCGCCGAGCTGATCGCGGCCGGCTGCCGGAGCCGGGTGCTGATGCTGACTGCCGCGGCGTCGGCAGAGGATCTGGTCGACGGGCTCAGCCTGGGCGCCGACGACTACCTCCCCAAACCATTCGATTTCCCGGTACTGATCGCGCGGATCGGTGCGCTGGCGCGTCGTGCCCATCCGGCCGTGCCACCCGTCCTGCGGCATGGCGACCTCGTGGTCGACACAGCCAGGCGCAGGGCCGCCCGCGGGGACCGGCCGCTGGAGCTCGCGCCGAAGGAGTTCGGCGTCCTGGAGCTGCTCATGGCTTCCAAGGGCAGGGCCGTATCGGCCGAGGAACTGCTCGAACGGGTCTGGGACGAGGCCGCCGACCCGTTCACCAGCGCCGTGAAGATCACGATCAGTCGGCTGCGGGCCAAGCTCGGGGATCCCCCGGTCATCGAAACCGTGGCCAAGCGCGGCTACCGGATCTGAATCTGAGGACGCCCATGTCGGTCATTGCCCGGCTCGCGAGCCGGATCGCCCGCTCGCATCTGCCTCGCCGCACCGTGCGGTTGCGGATGACTCTCCTGTACGGGGCGCTGTTCCTGGTCTCCGGCGCCGCCCTGCTGACGGTCACCTATGTTCTGACGAGCCGCGCCGTCTCCGAGCAGCCTGCCAAGGGCTTCATCCCGGCCCCGAGCAGCGGCGGCGGTCTCCCGCCGCCCGAGGGCTCCCAGGATCCCCTCAGGCGGAGCGGCTCCGAGGTGCTCTCGCCTCAGGCGCAGGAGATTCTGGCGCATCAGAAATCCGTCGTCATGGACCAGTTGGTCGTCCAGTCCGGGATCGCGCTCGCCTTCATGCTGGTGCTCTCCATAGTGCTGGGCTGGATCGTCGCCGGCCGCATGCTGCGCCCGTTGCGGACGATCACCGCGACGGCGCGGGACATCTCGGCGACCAGCCTGCACCAGCGCCTCGCCCTCGACGGTCCCTCCGATGAGCTGAAGGAACTCGGCGACACCTTCGACGGCCTCCTGAGCAGGCTCGAAGCGTCCTTTCAGGCCCAGCGGCAGTTCGTTGCCAACGCCTCGCACGAACTGCGCACTCCTCTGGCCCGTCAGCGGACGCTCGGCCAGGTCACGCTGTCCGACCCCGAGGCGAGCGTGGAGTCGCTGCGGGCGGCGCACCAGCGCATCCTCGCCGCGGGTGCCCAGCAGGAGCGGCTCATCGAAGCGCTCCTCACCCTGGCCCGGAGCCAGGGGGGTATCGACATCCGGGAACCGTTCGACCTGGCCCAGCTGACCCATGAGGTCGTCGACGCGAGAAGATCCGAAGCCCAGTACCGCACCGTGACGTTCCGCTCTTCGATCTCGCCGGCTCTGACGGCCGGCCACCGGAACCTCACCGAGCGCCTGGTGACGAACCTTGTGGACAACGCGCTCCGGCACAACATGCCCCACGGCCGGATCGACGTGACCACCCGGACCGTCGACGGTCGCGCGACGCTCATCGTCACCAACACCGGTCCCCTGGTCCCACCGAACGCGATCGACCAGCTCTTCGAGCCGTTTCAGCGGCTCGGCGCCACCCGCGCCGCCCGCGCGGAAGGCCTGGGACTCGGTCTGTCCATCGTGCAGGCCATCGCGGACGCCCATGACGCCGCGATCACCACCACTGCGCGAGCCGGAGGCGGCCTGACCATCACCGTCACCTTCCCCGGAGTGAGCCACCGCGCTCAGCACGAGACGCCCCCGGCCGGGGCGGGCGGCAGCCCGGACACGGTGGAACTCACTGCCCCGGCCCGGCGAAGAAGTCGATGATGGCGCGATTCACGGCCGCCGGCCTCTCGAGGTACCCGTAATGACCGCATCCGGGGATCTCGGTGTACGCGCTGCCCGGAATATGTTCCGCGACCTCACGCGACAGGTGCGGGGCGACGACGCGGTCGTCCTGGAACCCGATGACCAGGCACGGGCATCCGATGTCCCGGTAACTCGGGAGCCGGTTCGAGATCCTCTGAAGGCCCAGCTGCCCGCGCGCCGCGGAAAGGTCGATCATCGACATCTCGAAGATGCCGAGCCAGTCCCCGAGCTGTTCCTCGTCGTTGAGTGTCTGTGGAGAGAGGTTCTGGAGGGCCTGCACATAGGCCGCGTACCGGGGAGGGAGCTTGACCTGGCTGTTGCAGAGCTCGATCTCGGCGGCCGCCATGGCGGCGATGAGCGCGTCGGCTCTTCCGCTGGTCGCCATCAGGACGGCGTTGCGGACGAGTTCGGGCCGGGCCACGAGCAGTTCCTGGACGATGATCGCGCCCAGCGAGAAGCCCACGACGCGGCACGGTCCGATCCCGAGGAACTCGATGAGGCCGGCGACGTCCGCCGCCATGTCGTCGAGGGTGAATCCGTCCGGGCACGGGCCCGTCGGCGCGATCCCGCGGTTGTCGAGCGTGATCACTCGGTAGCCCGCCGCCTTCAGGGCGGGAACCTGGAACGTCCGCCACACTCGTCCGGGGGCCCCGGTGCCGGTGACCATCACGACCGGCTCCCCCGCGCCGTGGTCGTCGAAACTGAGATTGATCCCGTTGATCCGAGCCACCGGCATCGACTTGTCCCTTCCCCCGCTGAGTCATTGCCGAGTCACTGCTGAATCGCTGCTGAATCGCTGCTGAGAACTGCAGCGGTCAGGCCTTTCCGGGCAGCCAGAGCATTCCGTCGTTCGAGGTGACGAGACCGCCGGGGAACATGGGCACGTCGGGGCCGAGATCCTCGCCGAGGAAGGCCCGGCTCTGCACCTGGGCGCCCTCCTGCATGGCCTGGCGGACGACCGAGGAGCGGAACAGCGGACCCATGCTCTGCTCGGCGTCGGCGGCCAGTTCGTCGATCGCCGTCGCGAACTCGGCCGAGCGGGACTTCAGCCGCTCAGCGGCCGACTCGGCGTCGTTCAGAGCGAAATCCGAGGAGGAGACGCCGGCGACGAGTTCGACGAAGGACTCCAGCTCGGTGTGCCGGTTCCGGGTGACCTTCTTGGCCGACCAGAAGTAGGAGTTCTCGTCCTCGTGCATGTCGTAGAACGACATGAGGAACTCGTAGAACACACCGTACTCACGCCGGTAGCGGGCCTCGAACTCGTTGAACGCCGCATCCTCGTCCACGAGTCCGGCCATCGCGCTGCTGATCGAACGAGCCGCCAGCAGGGCACTGTACGTGGCCAGATGGACGCCCGAGGAGAACACCGGGTCCACGAAGCACGCGGCATCCCCGATCAGGACCAGCCCCGGTCGCCAGAACTTCGTCTGGTGATAGGAGTAGTCCTTCCGCACCCGTAGCTGACCGTATTGGCCCTGGGTCACCCGAGTGGCGTCGGCCAGGTAGTCCTTGATCAGCGGGCACTCGTCGATGAGGGCCGCGATGGCCTTCTCCGGGTCGCCCTGGATCTTGTCGGAGTTCTCCCGCCTGACGACCGCGCCGACGCTGGTGAGGGTCGGGCTGAGGGGTATGTACCAGAACCAGCCGCTCTCGAAGGCGACGCACAGGATGTTCCCCGAGTTCGGCGCGGGCATCCGCTTTCCGCCTTCGAAATAGCCGAACAGCGCCAGGCTCTTGAAGAACTCCGAGTACTCGCGGGTACCGCCCACCTGCTTGTGGATACGGCTGCCGTTGCCCGAGGCGTCCACCACGAACTTCGCGTACACCTCGCGCCCGACCCCGTCGGCATCGGTGTAGGAAACGCCGGTCACCCGCTCGTCCTCTTCGATGACATCGGTCACCGAGACCTGAAAACGAACCTCCGCACCCTTCTTGACCGCGTTGTCCAGCAGGATTTTGTCGAACTTCGACCGCTCGACCTGGTATGCGAACGAGGTGGCGCTCGCGGTTTTTGGGGAAACGGAGAACGAGAAGGTCCACGGCTCAGGATTGGCGCCCCAGCGGAACGTTCCGCCCTTTTTCAGAGTGAAGCCTTCCTTCGCCAGATCGTCCGCGGCCCCGGTCATCCGGCAGACGCCGTGAACGGTGGAGGGCAGCAGCGACTCGCCGATCTGGTACCGCGGGAAAATCTCCTTCTCCAGGACCAGTACGCGATGCCCCTGCATGGCGACGAGTGCGGCCAGCGTCGAACCCCCGGGCCCACCGCCGACCACCACGACATCGAATTCCTCGCGACCTTCAGCACCCATTTCGCTGCCTCCTGTTGGCGTTGCTCATTTCCGCGTCCGGCTAATGGTGGGGCTTCACCCTCCCCGTCCACCACCCGCGACAAAACGGATTTCGTCCAACCGATCGATCCACACAGTTGGACACCGGAAATGGCCGGGCCCGCCGGCGAGTCGGTACTCGTCGGCGGGCCCGGGGATTGTTCAGCGACCGGACCAGACGGGATCCCGCTTCTCCGCGAACGCCCGGGCTCCTTCGACCGCGTCGCTGCTGTGCCTTCGGCGTTCTTCCCAGGTGTACTCGGCGGTGAACGCCTGCTCGAGGGGCATGTCGACGGACGTAAGAGCTGATTCCTTGATCGCCCGGACGGAAAGTGGGGCGCAGCGGACCAGGTCGCTCGTCCACTCCTCGACGCAACTGTCCAGCAGTCCGGCCGCCACGACCTCGTTGACCAGCCCGAAGTGCAGGGCCGCCGCGGCACTCAGCCGACGGCCGGTGAGCAGATACCCCATGGCGGCCTTCTGAGGCAGCTGCCTGACCAGACGGAACACGCCGCCCGCCCCGGGGACGAGCCCGAGCCGCACTTCGGGCAGCGCGAAGACCGCGTCCTCGGAGGCGATGACGAGGTCGCAGGCCAGGGCCAGCTCGAACCCCCCACCGAGTGCGTAGCCGTTGACGCGCGCCACCACCGGTTTGGACAGCGTGAACCGGTCGGTGAGTCGTGGCCACCCCGGCTGACCGCGGCTGCCGAAGGTCGTCGCGGACGCCCCCTCACGGTTGAGCCGGGCCCGCTCCTTGAGGTCCTGCCCGACGGAGAAGGAACGGTCTCCCGCGCCGGTCAGTACCGCAACGCGGACGTCGTCGTCCGCCTCGACGTCGTCCCAGATGAGGGCGAGCTCCGCATGCATCCGCGTATCCATCGCGTTGAGTACATGGGGACGGTCGAGGGTGACATACGCGACGTGGTCCTTCTTCTCGTATCGCACCCTCGGTCGCTGCGATCCCTCCGTCACGACGAGCCACCACCGAAGCGACCGGCCTTGTCGATCACGTCCTCGCCGTAGAGACGCAGGGCCTGCTGCAACGCGAACTCGGCCATGTACCTGCGGAATTCCTCGGGCGGCTCCTCTGCCAGGTTGAGCATCCGCCGGTTGACGCCGACCGCGGGGGCTGCCAGGCGCTCCACTCCGCGAGCGACGGCCGCATCGAGTTCGCCCGGTTCCACGACCTCGTCGACCAGCAGCCGAGCGTCGGGCTCGGTCGCCCAGATCCGTCTGCCCTGAAGGATGACCTGACGGGAGATCCGCGGCCCGGTGCTGCGGCCGAGCCGGAAGTTGGCGGCTCCCGGCACGATGCCTTCCCGGGCGGCCGGCAGGCTGATGAACGCGTCGGACGCAGCCACCACATGGTCGAACACGAGCAGGAGCTGTGCGCCGCCGCCGATCGCGAAGGAGTCCACAGCCGCGACCCAGGGCTTGTCGATCGTCCGGGTGTGCCACGACTCGTCGTTGTCGGTGAGCACTCCCCTGACGAGCTTGTGGATGTAGCCGAGTTCGCGGCGGAGCAGGAAACCGACCAGGGAGATGTTGCCGGCATGCAGGCTCTTGAGGTTGATGCCCGCGCTGAAGACCCGCTTCCCGCGGTAGCGGGGGTGGCTCATCTCCCCGCCGCGCAGCACGCCCACGCGGACGGCCGGGTCGAGCAGGGCAAGATCGACGGCGGTCTCCATATCGTCGACCTGCCGCTCGTCCTCGGCGTTGAGACAGTCGTCCCGGCACATCGTCAGATACGCCGCACCGCTCCGGCGCTCCAGTCGTACCGAGCCGGTCTCCACGACACCGGTCCGGGTGAACTCGGGCAGCAGCCGCTGCGCGCGAGGCGTGGGACGGAGCATAGTGTCGAGCAGATGCCGACCGGCGGACGGCGACCTGAGCACGGCGCTGAGAAAGATGCCCTGGTCGATCTCGTGCCCTTCCTTGTCGCTCTGCGGCCGGCCGCGCTCGGCCGCGAGCTGCGCGTCCGTGGGCAGGAGACCGGGGAAGGCGCTCGCGGCGGCCCGGACGAGTTCGTCGAGCCTCAGGCCGGTGACCAGCCCGTCGGTGAGCCGGTCGTACACGGCGTCGGCGTGGGCGTCGAGGAACCGGACGCGCAGTGAGCGGGCGGTGTTCTTCGCTGTGTCGGCCGCGGCCCGCTGCTCCGGGGAGCGCGTGCTCGGCCTCGGCAGCGACGCCGTGAGTTCCTCGGCGCGCTCGGCGGCTTCGGTCAGCGCGGGCCAGACGCCCGGTGCGGCGTCCCGGGCCGGCAGGACGGTCGTCATGCCGCCGCCTCGGTGCCCCGGCGCAGGGCGCGGTCGCAGGCCGCCAGGTGCGGTCCGAGAGCGTCCTCGAAGCTCGTCGACGCCGCGTCGAACAGGAGCTGGCGCCTGATGGCCAGTTGCTTGCCGGACAGCCGGTCCAGGAGCTTCGCCACGGCCTTGGCCGCGTCGTCCGGGTCATCGGTCAGCTCGTCGACGAGGCCCACCGTCAGTGCCTTGGACGCCTCGATCGGCAGGCCGAGAAGCACCGCGCGCCGGACATGGGCGGCACCGGCCTGCTGGACGAGGCGGTAGGCGGTCATCCCGGGCCAGGTGGCCTCGCCGTCGAGCGGGACAAGCAACCGGGTGTCCGGCGTGGCGAAGCGGACGTCGGTGGCCAGGAACGCGTCGAGGGCGATGCCCCCGCAGTCGCGGGAGGCCACGGCCACGGTGGCCACGGGGAGCCGTTCGAACCGGCGCAGTACGCGCTCCCACTTGGTGACGAGGGAGACGCTCAGGCCGTCGACCCAGCCCTCGTCGGGGGCGCCCGTGACCCGCACGGTCACCACGCCGGATCCGTGCCCGTCCTCGGCCCGGTCGCAGACGGACTCCAGCTCCCTGACGGACACGGTCGTCAGTGGCTCCGTCCCGTCGATCGACAGCGTCAGTGTGTCGCCCACCATGTCTCCCGCCTTCACCACTGGACCAGTGCCGTCTCGAGTGTGGAGCCCGGGCCCATGGTCATGAGCACTCCGTACTCACCCGGCCTGGTGACTCGCTCGTCGAGGAGCCGTTCGTACGAAAAGAGGAATGAGCCGCTCGATACGTTGCCGTAGTCGCGCAGCACGCCGACCGTGTGCCGCAGGTCGTGGCGGGTCAGGCCGAGGTTGACGGTGACGGCGTCGATCACTTTCTTGCCGCCGGAGTGCACCAGCCAGTGCCCGATGTCGCTTCTGCGCAGGCCGGTGCCCTGGAGCAGGCGGTCGACGACGATTTCGGCGTGTGCGCCCACCACGTAGGGGATCTGCGGGTCGAGGAAGAAGCTGAACCGGTCCTGCGCCCTGTCCCAGTCGTACCGCATGGCGTCGATCGCCTCGGGGACGATGCAGCTGGCGAACTTGAGGATGCTCGGGCCCTCGGGCGCGGCCGCCGCTTCGTCCCCCTGGCCCGCGACGAGGGCGATGGCGCCCGCGCCGTCGCCGAACAGGCTGTTCACGACCGCCGTGCGCATCGTCGAGTCCATGGCGTACGCGGCGGAGCAGGCCTCCGTGCACAGCACGACGGCGAGTTCACCGGGGTGCGCGGTGGCCCAGCCGGACACGACGCCCAGGGCGTTCAGGCCGGCGTTGCAGCCCATGCCGACGATGTCGCTGCGGCTGCAGTGGCGGTCGATGCCCAGCTCCCGGATGAGCAGCGCGCTGAGGCCAGGGGTGAGGAAACCGGTGGAGGTCACACAGCACAGATGGCGCAGGTCCGAGAGTTCGGCCCCCGCCCGCTTCAGGCAGGCGAGCAGCGCTTCGGCGCCCATCTCGATCGCGAGCGCCTTGTGCTTGTCGAGAAGGTCGCCCTGCGGCTCCGGGGCGCGGATTCCCTCGCTGTTCAGCGGTGGAAGGGTCAGGTGGCGTCGCTCGATCGCGCTGTTGGCGAAGACGGAGCGGATCTTCGGATCGGTGATGTCGAAAGCTTCGAGCACTTCCTGCTGGGAGAACGAGGTGGCCGATGTGGCCGTGCCGACGCCGACGATCCGCGGACGAGAAGTCGTCTGCGGGCCAGGAGCCGCCACGGCCAGGACCTCGGCTTCCAGGATCCCGGCGTCCAGAACGTCCGGACGGTCCATGCTGATGGTCATCGGAAAGTCCACCCCCACATACGCGGTTTGCTGCGCGGTTTCTGGCTGCTGATCACTTTCTTCGCCCTTCTCGGAGTGACCGGTTGGAAGGAAAGTTGAGGAGAGAACGAGTACGGAAGGGGAACAGAACAGGGAACCGGGTGCGTGCTCGGTACGCGTGTGCGTCGCTCAGGACGCCGCGCACTCCGCCTCGATGAAGCGGACGAGCCGCGCCGTGCCCTCTTCGATTTCCGCCGTCGTCAGATAGCTGATGGACAGCCGGATTGCGTGGTGGCCGCCACCCTGCGGAAAGAAGTAACTCATCGGCGTCCAGATGACGCCGAATTGCTGTGCGGACCGGGTCAACGCGGCGTTGTCCGCAGGGAAGGGGACGTGCACGGTGAGGAAGAAGCCGCCGGTGGGCTCATTCCACCTCACGCCCAGGAACTTCCGTCGCTCAGCGGGCAGGTGCCTGTCCAGGCTGCGGAGCGTGGCCCGCAGCGCGTCGCCGTAGTAGGCGGCGGCCTCGGTGTTCAGCTCGGAAACGCGTCCGCCGGCCGCCAGGAGGGTGCCGGCGACAGCGGCCTGGCTCAGCGACGACGTGTTCACCGTGACCATGCTCTTGATCTTGGCGAGTTCGTCCGCGAGGAGGCCGGCCCGGCCACAGTCGTCCACTACGCGCTGGTCGGCGACGGCGAAGCCGACGCGTGCGCCGGGGAAGACCGTCTTGGCGAAGGACCCGAGGTGGACGACAGTGCGTGTGCGGTCGAGGGACTTGAGAGTGGGCAGGGGCTTGCCGGGGCTCACCATCCGGTAGGGGCTGTCCTCGAGAACGAGGATGCCGTGGCGTGCGGCGAGTTCGACGACAGCGGTGCGGTTCTCCGGGCTCATCGTGGTGCCGGACGGGTTGGAGTGGTCGGGGACGATGTAGAAGGCCCGGGGGCGCCGCCCGCGTGCCTGTTCCTGCCGGATCGCCGTTTCGAGGTCGTCGCAGGAGAACCCGTCCTCCCGCTCCTCGACGGCGGTCACGGTGATGTCCAGCAGCCGGGCCGCGCCGGTGATCCCCACGTAGCAGGGGCTGGCGACCAGGAGTACGTCCTCCGGTCCGGTGATGAGCGCGCGGAGCACCAGCAGCATGGCTTCCTGGGCGCCGACGGTGACCACGATGGACTCGGGCGGAACGTCGATGTCCTCGTCCTTGCGGAGCGAGTCGGCGATGATCTCGCGGATCTGCCCGGCGGTGGGCCCGTACTGGTACATGGCGGTGCGGATCTGCTGGGCCGAACTGCCCTGCTCGGCCAAGTGGTCCAGGTACCGGCGGATGTGGGTGATGATCTGCTCGGTGTCGAAGAACCCGTCGTACGGACGGCCGGGCGCGAAGGAGATCGCGTCGCAGTAGTGGTGTGTGACCTCGTTGAGGAAGTTCATCGTGTCCAGCACCGGATCGGAGACACTGGCGTGGAGGTCGGCCTTGCGCAGCACCGGTGAGGACACGGCCTCGGCCGGTTGCGCACTCGCCGGCCGGGGCTCCGAGCGCAGCAGTGCGGCACCTGCGTCCGCGGCGGATCCGGTGCCGGTGAACGCCAGCGCCTCACGCAACTCCTGGGCGAGACCCTCCAGTACGTCCGCCACACCCTCACGGTCATCAACCAACAGACCCTCCAGGACCGGCCGTTCCAGGAACACCGCGTCGGCGCCGTGGGCGAGCGAGGCCAGGACGTCGGAGCCCAGACGGATGCCTTTGCCCAGCAGGACGGGGCACCGGCCGGCCACGGTCGACGCGATCTCCGGCAGTGCGGCCAGAGCCTCGGCCACGATCCCGTCGGCACCGGCCTCCAGGGCACGCTCCGCGTCCGCGGCGGTGTGCACTCCCGCGACGAGCAGGGCAAGGGAGGAGGCCGAGCGCAGCCGTTCGACGTGGGACCAGCCGGCGTGCGCGTCGAGCAGTGCCCGTGGGTCGGCGGACGGGCGGGTCTCCGCGAGATTGACCGGTACGGCACTTGGGGTGAGCCGGACGTCGTCCTCGGGACCCAGCGAGAGAATCAGGGCCCCGAACCCGGCGTCCGCCGCGCGCACGGCGAGGCGCCGCGCCGTGGCACGGTCCCGGAAGGGGTGGGTCCGCAGCCACAGCGGGCTGCCGGCGGCGGAGGACAGTTCCGCGAAGGTCCGTCCGGTGAACGCGCTGACGACGGCGGGGAGACCGGCCGCTCCCGCTGCCCGGACCACGGCGAGCTCGCCCTCGGGCCGCGCCAGGCCGGCGAGTGGTCCGACGACCAGCGGGGCTGTCCAGGTTCGGCCGAGGATCTTGGTCGCGGTCTCGGGCGGCCCGGGGTGCCCGTACCTGCCCTGCCTCAGTCCCACCCGGTCGAACGCCATCCGGTTGTCCGCGCAGCTGTGTTCTTCGTCCGCCAGGAATGAGGACAGAACAGAGTCCAGGCCTTTTGACGCGAGGCGCGCATAGTCGTCGAGACTCCGTCCTGCCATGGACTTCCCCCCATGCGGCATCAGTTGCTTACTGAACGTGGATTTCCGGCGTCAGGATCACATGAATCCCGCGACACCGACAACGGCGTCCAACCGGGCGAACTGCTCACTTGGACGTGGCGTCACCACCATTTCCTTTTATCTTCCATTCGGGAAGCATGGGATGTCGGCGAAGGCCATGAGTGCCTCCGGGAGATCTGAACGGCTCCTAACCCGCAACTTGCGATAAATCTTGGTGAGATGCTGCTCCACCGTGCTCACCGTGATGAACAGCTTGCCGGCGATCTCACGATTGGTGCAGCCTGTGGCCGCGAGCGCCGCGACCCTGCGTTCGGCGTCGGTCAGCTCCGCCAGTACGGCCGGTACGGGGCCCGACTCGCTGTCGTCGGGGAAGACCTCGTCGACGCTCATGCCGCGGTAGGGCGCCGAATGGCTCACCGGCCCCGTCCGGTTGTGCGCCTCGACCGAGGAGCTCCAGTGCTGCGACGCCGAAGTGCTCCGCCCCTCGATCGGTGTTCCCGGCCGTTCGAGCGCCGCCAGTGCCGCTGCCAGGTCGGCCTGGGCGCGCCCGAGTTCCAGCCGGTCGCCGCACGATGCGAGGATCCGCACCGCCTCCTGGAGCAGCGGCGGGCGGTCCCGCAGGGCGCTGGTCGCCGCCAGGCGGCGCAGTGCGATCCCCTGGGCCCGGGAGCGTCCGTCGCTCAGACGGGCCAGCTGCTCCTCGATCAGTGCCCTCGCCTGGCCGACCTTGCCCATGGCGAGCAGCGCCGCGGCCGCGTCGTTGCGCCAGTCCGCCAGCTCCGACCAGTCGAGCCGCCATTTCACCATCAGGTCCCCGCACGACCGGAAGTTCATGAGCGCGGTGTGCGGACGTCCCATGGCCAGGTGATAGCGGCCGAGCGCCCGGAGGTAGGGCAGCGCGAAAGGAGTGTCGAACATGATGGGCGGGACGGGCAGGTTGAGGTACAGCATCACAGTGTCCAGATCGCCCAGTTCGGTCGCCGAGCGGACCGCCAGCGCCAGCGGAAGCCCCACCACGACACCCCAGGCCGAGGGTGTGACGAGCTCCAGCGCGATACGGGCGGACTCCCCGGCGGTCACGACATCGCCCCGGCGCAGGGATGCCGCCGACTTGATCGTCTCCAGCAGCGCTCGCCGCATGGGAACCCGCCGGATCCACGGCTCGTCGAGCAGCCGTTCGGACCAGAACACCGCCTCGTCCAGCCGGTTGGTCTGGATCAGATAGATCAGCGCGAACAGTCGGGCGGCCAGCGGGCTGCCCGCGTGGGTGCCGTGCAGCACCTGGTCGACCCCCTCGGCCTCCTCCCCGTCGACGTCGCGATCGCCGTCGCCGGACAGGCTCGCCGACAGGCTGAGGAAGGTCAGGGCGGACATCGGGCGGGAGCCGGTCGACGGATGAGCGAGCGAATGGCCGCTCTCGCCGTCCGCTCCCCCGCCCTCCATGGACGCACGGGTCAGCTCGGGGTAGCAGAAGGACAGCCATAACCGTGCGGTCGACAGATCCGGCGATACGACACCTCTCTGCGGGCTCCCGGGATTGTGGCCCTCTCGGGCCTCGATGGTCCTCAGCAGCGAGTCGGCATCGGCGAACTCGCCCCGCCACAAGAACTGTTTGACCGGCACCATGGCGCCTTCGCCGGTGAGCAGCCCGATGCACACCATGTGACTCAGCTGGTGCAGGTGCCGGGCCGACTTGGCCGGGTCGATGAGCCATTGGGCCCCGGCGAGTTCCGCGGTGACCTCCGCCTCCTGGGCAGCGTTCACACAGATGCCGGACGCATGGCGGAGGTAGTTGATGGAGCGGCCGATGTCGCCGGAGTCCATCGCGTCACGGGCTGCCTCGCGGAGGATGTCCACCCGCCACACGGCCCTGACGGAGTCGTGGGTGGCCATGAGCTGCTCGGCCACCGCCAGGGCCGGTGCCCCGCTCTCGTGGAGCAGTTCGGCGGCGCGGCTGTGCAGGGCGAAGAGATCCTTGGTCGGAATGTCGGCCAGCGCCGTCAGTTGTGCCCGTTCGGTCCGGAACCGCACGCCCGACAGCAGGCCCGCGGCGTTCAGGCCGGCGAGACTGCGCTGTACCGAGGTGGCGTCGCCGAGGAAGTCGCCGACCAGCGACGGTGTGGCCGACTCGCCGAGCACCGCCAGGGCGCGGGCCGCATCGAGCATCGACGGTTCGCACCGGTGCAGGCATCGCAGGTAGGCGTGCCGGAAGGACTCGCCTGGCACCGGCTCACCAGGCGCCAGCGCTCGCGCGGCCTCGTCCTCCATCAGATAGTCCTCGATCAGGGCGTGCAGCAGCAGAGGATTGCCTCCGCTCGCCTCGGCCCAGGACTCGGCCGCCTCTCGCGCGGGATCGGCGCCCAGGCGTGCGGCCAGCTGGTCCGCTGTTCCGGTCGCGGTCAGCGGCGCAAGCCTGATCCGGTGGCAATAGGGCAGATGCAGGGTCTCCGCGTGGAGCGTGGCCAGCTCCCGTTCATGGCAGGAGCTCTCGTTCATCACGATCAGGACGGCCGCCGAATCGACGCGGCGGATCAGATAGCGCAGACACTGCAGTGAGGGCTCGTCCGCGAAGTGCACATCGTCGACGCTGAGGACGACCGGCCTTCGTTCGGCGAACTCGCGCACACTCCGGCTGATCCGCTGGAGCAGAGCGAGCGGAACCCGCGGGATTCCCTGGGGATCGCCGGCCTCCACCGTGACGCCTACGTCCTCGGCGACGAACGGCGCGGCGTCCATCCCGCCCGCCCGCATCGCGTTCACCAACTGGTCGATCAGCCCGAAAAGATGGAGTCGCTCGCTGGCCGAGGCCGTCACCGACAGGAACAAGCCGCCTTGCTCCGTGGCCCGTTTGGCGAACGCCTGGAGCAAGGCCGTCTTTCCGCAGCCGACGGGGCCGTTCATGAGGACGACGGCACCCTTGCCTTGAGCACAGCCGGCGTACAGCCGATCGAGCAGCCGGAGTTCTTCGTCTCTTTCACTGAGCTTCACAGATACCCCCGTACCTTCTGTGCGCGCTCCGGCGCAAAGCGATTCAACTCCGTGCGCTGTCGCGCGGGCTGTCCAACAAGTGAGAAGAAAGAAGAAAATTCTTCTGACCTGTAACGACTGGACTTGTGGGGGGTCGCGACCGGCACGTTGCGTGGAGAGAGGCACACCTCAACACAGAGTAGCGACTCTTTCCATCAAAGCGTGGGCACCTTTCGGCCACCGAGAGTCAGATCACATCGACGCTTTTTAGACATGGCGCGAATTCCTTACCCACCAAGATCAAGTGGAATGGGGACGCACCGGTTGGAGAAACAGCCGGTCCGGAGACTCACGTTCGAACGGCGGGCAGTGCCGACCCCTCTTCGGACCATCCCGGGCGTGCGCCGCTCTCCGGTCCCGCGGCCCACCCTTCGGCCATGAGTTCGGCCACCACGCGGTCGGCAACGCGAGCCGGGACGGCGAACGCCACGGTGAATCCGATTTCCCCGGCGGCGGCGTCCTCGACTGTCACGTCATCCGCGTCGACGCCGAAGTCCGCGAGGGCGTCCAGCATCCGCGAGAGCTCCCCCGGACGATCCGCGACGGCCGCACGGACCGGGATGTCCTCGACCGAGGTGCCGCGGCGGGCGTTCGGGATCTCGGCCAGACCGGCGATGCCTCGGTCGAGCAGATCCACCACCGTCCGCATTCCGCGAACCCGTTCGGCGCCGTCCGGCTCGGCAAGCGCGTCCAGCGCCGCCACCAGCCGGGCCAGATCCTCGTGCAGGTCTTTGACGACCCCGACGATGGAGGCGGCGTTGGCCTGAAGGATGTCCCCCCACAGCAGGGAGTCGCCGGCCGCGATCCGTGTGACGTCCCGCAGGCCCTGGCCGGCGAACCGCGACACCTCCTCCGGAACTTCCCGCAGCCGTGCCGCCATCAGGCTGGCGACCAGATGCGGTACGTGGGAGGTCAGCGCAACGGCGTCGTCGTGGACCTGGCACTGCGTCACGACGGGAACCCCGCCGCACAGCGCCACCAGTTCACGGGCATGGCGCAACGCCGCATCCGACGTCAGCGGGGACGGGGTGAGTGCCCAGGGGCGGCCCTGGAACAGATCGGCGCGGGCGGCGAGCGGACCCGAGCGTTCCCGGCCGGCCAGCGGATGCCCGCCGATGTAGCGGGACGGGTCGGGCGCGTGGTGCAACGCGGCCCGTTCCGGCCCCGACTTCACGCTCGCCACATCGGTGTAGCTGTGGGCCAGTTCGCGCTTCTGGAGCTCGGCCAGCACGGCTCCGATGTGGCTGGGCGGGACCGCGAGCACGGCCAGATCCACCGGCTCGGGCGGGTCCTCGGCCCGTCCCGCGCCCAAGGCGGCGGCCGTCCGGGCGGCCACGGGGTTCCGGTCGGACAGGAACACGGTCACCCCCTGCCGGCTCGCGGCGAGCGCGACCGAGGTACCGATCAGACCCGTACCGATGACGGCCATGGCGCGAATCACCAACATCACCCCGTTCGAAATACCGTGACAATAAACGGAAATTCGCGCCCGAGCCTATATATGGCACCGAGCGACTGCCAGACCTTGACCGGAATGCTCGACCGCATGTACGGAGACCGGAATTGAGCGTTCTCCTCTTTCTTCCGAACCCTTTCGACCGGGCCGTCCAACCGGCTCACGGGTCCGTCCATGGCCAGATCCGCAATGGGGACCCTACAGTTCGAGAAACTCGGTTCTTTTCCCGGTTGGGGGACACTCATGAGGGATTTGTCGAAGGTAGCGGATCCGCTCGGGGATCTCAGCGTCGACTACGTCGAGATGTACGTCGAACACCTGGAGTCGGCGGCCTTCAACTGGGTCGACCGCTACGCCTTCACCGTGGTCGGCACCGGAGGTTCCGCGGACCACCGCAGTATCGCCCTGCGCCACGGGCGGATCACGCTGGTGCTCACCGAGGCGACTTCGGACCAGCATCCGGCATCCGCGTACGTCTCCTCGCACGGCGACGGGGTCGCCGACATCGCCCTGCGAACCGCCGATGTGGAAGCGGCCTTGAGCGCCGCGGTCACGGGCGGCGCCCGCCTCCACCGTCGGCCGACCCGGCACGCGGGCGCCGGTCCCGTCGTCACGGCCGCGATCCAGGGTTTCGGGGACGTCGTCCATACGCTCGTGCAGCGAGAGCCCGGTGAGGGACCGGGGCTGCCCGCCGGATTCGTCCCGGCGCTGCGCTCGGCCGGCGACCGGGCGGACGACGTGGGCCTGCTCGACATCGACCACATCGCGGTATGCCTCAACACCGGCGACCTGGAGCCCACGGTCGCCTTCTACCGCGACGCCCTGGGGTTCCGGGACATCTTCGAGGAGCGCATCGTCGTCGGCAAGCAGGCCATGGAGTCACAGGTCGTACAGAGCGCGTCGGGCACGGTGACCCTGACGCTCATTCAGCCCGACCCGACGGCGGACCCCGGCCAGATAGACGAGTTCCTCAAGGGGCACCAGGGATCCGGCGTCCAGCACCTGGCCTTCTCCTCGCCGGACGCGGTCCGCTCGGTACGGGCCCTGAGCCGGCGCGGAGTCACCTTCCTCACCACGCCCCCGGCCTACTACGACCTCCTGGGCAAGCGGATCAGCCTGGCCCAGCAGCGGCTGGAGGACTTGCGCGCGACGAACGTGCTCGCGGACGAGGACCACGGCGGGCAGCTGTTCCAGATCTTCACCGCCTCGGTCCACCCGCGGCACACCCTGTTCTTCGAGGTCATCGAACGGCAGGGCGCCGAGACCTTCGGCAGTTCCAACATCAAGGCGCTGTACGAGGCCGTGGAGCTGGAGAGGACGGGGCAGGGTGGCTTCAAGGGGTGACACGTACCGCGGGACGACGGCGCCCGGGACGATGGCGCCGGGGACGGCGCTGTGCCTGGCCGACTTCGAGCACGCCGCCGCCTCGGTCCTGCCCCCCGATGTCTGGGACTTCGTGGCGGGAGGCAGCGGTGACGAGACGGCACTCGAGGCCAACCGCACCGCCTTGGACCGCGTCCGCTTCGTCCCCCGGGTGCTCACGGACGTCTCCCAGGTCACGACCGACACCACCCTGCTCGGCCGCCCTGCCGGCCTGCCGGTGGCGGTCGCGCCGATCGCCTATCACCGGCTGGTGCACCCCGACGGCGAACTCGCCGCCGCCCGCGCCGCCAAGGCGGCCGGCGTCCCGTTCACCGCGAGCACACTGAGCAGCGTCCCGATCGAGGAGATCGCGGCGGCCGGCGCGGCGCTCTGGTTCCAGCTCTACTGGCTCCGGGACACGGACCAGTCCCTGGGACTGGTCCGCAGGGCCGAGGATGCCGGCTGCCAGGCGATCGTGCTCACCGTCGATGTGCCCTGGATGGGCCGCCGCCTTCGGGACCTACGCAACCGGTTCGTGCTGCCCGGGCATGTACGGGCGGCCAACATCACGACCGGTGCAACCGCGCATCAGCGGTCCGCGAACGCCTCCGCGGTCGCCGCCCACACCACCCAGACGTTCTCCCCCGCCCTGACGTGGTCCTGCGTCGCGGCCCTGCGCCGGCACACCGCGCTGCCGCTGGTGCTGAAAGGAGTGCTGGCGCCCGAAGACGCGCTTCGTGCCGTCGAGTTCGGTGTCGATGCCGTCGTGGTCTCCAACCACGGCGGCCGCCAGTTCGACGGCGCGGTCCCCAGCATCGACGCGCTGCCCGAGGTGGTGCGGGCCGTCGGCGGCAGCTGTGAGGTCCTGCTGGACAGCGGCATCCGCAGCGGCACCGACGTCCTGCGGGCCCTGGCTCTGGGCGCGCGCGGTGTGCTGGTCGGCCGTCCCCTGATGTGGGGGCTGGCCGCGGCGGGGGAAGCCGGTGCACGGCGGGTGCTCGACCTGCTGGCCGACGAACTCCGGGACGCCCTCGGGCTCTCGGGCTGCGACCGGGTTGCCGCCGCCGCGCGGCTGCGCACCGTGCGCGGCGACGGTTCGCCGGAGAGGCCGTTCGCCCCCGGCGGACCACGGGTCCGCGCCGAGACGTGACAATGACTCAGGGTCCTTTCGCCTCGCGGCGAAAGGACCCTGAGTCGTTGTGGACGTCGATGGAGGAAGACCGCCCCACGGGTCGTCCAACCGCTCATTTTCCACGCTCGGACATCGCGAGAAGGCTGTCCTCAGCCGATCTGTGCCATGTCCTCCTTCACCCGCACGGCGAACTCCGACCACAGATCGGCGAACTGCCGGGCAAGGTCGGCGACGATGTCACTGCAGTGCGGCGGGACATTGCTGATGATCGCGTCCCACTCCTCCTTCCGCAGAGTGTGCAGAGCCAGGAGGCGCAGCAGATTCCGTCCGGTTTCGGTGAAGCGCAGCGCCGGATCCGCCTTCAGGCGCTTGACGAGGGCGGCGCGGTCGGGGGCCGGCTCCCCCCGGGGCCGACCGGACGCCCTGGCAGGCCCCGGTCCGCCGAACTCCTTGTGCACGACAAGGTTGTTGCTTCCGGGGGCCTGCGCGTCCGCGGCGGCCGCCGACTTCCTTTTGCGCCGCTTCGGCAGCAGATCCTCGCCGTTGCGCAGACGGTTGCGAACATCGCGTGCCGTCTCGGGCGAGATACCGGCCGCCCGAGCGACCTGACGCAGGGACAGGCCCGGGTTTTCGATGAGGAGTTCACCCGCGAGCGTGCGGCCCGCGCTCCCGTCGATCGGCCGGAGCCTGCCGTCCTGGCCGACCCTGATCTCCGGCTCCGCTCCGCGGACGATCCGCTTACGGATGTCGCCCACGGTCCCCGGCGAGATACCGGTGACCGAGGCCACCCTCCGGTCGGACCACTGTGGATGCGACGCGATGATGCGCTCGGCGGCACGTTTGCGGTCCGCCAGGGCCAGGGGCAGACCGTGCGTGACGTTGAGTTTGACCGAGAGTACGAAAGCCTCGGCGTCGTCGCCGTCGAAGAACCTGACGGCGATCGTGTCCTCACCGCGCAGCCTGGCCGCTTTCAGGCGGTGAAAACCGTCGATGACTTTCATGGTCGCCCGGTGCACGGTGATGGGCGGAAGCGGGGTCTGCGCAGCCGCGAGGAGCTGCACATGTTCGGGTCTCTCACCGGAAAGCCGCGGTGAGCCGGCCAGGCTCAGCGAGCTCAGCTCGACTTCCACAACGGGCTGCTGACTTGTTCCCTCTGCTACGGTCGCCACCCCAGCTCCTCACGAACTCACGATTAACGAGTCAGAAGCCCTGAAGTCCAGGATGCTTTCTTGACCGCTGCGGCCGACCGCGATAAGTCTGAAGTGGTTCGGATCGGATTGATAGAACCGGCTCGTTACCAATGCCCTTCGACTCCCCCCAGGACGCTTTGGTGCAGAACATCTGAGCGATGGAATATTCTTCCGTCAGATGTGAGAAAAATTAACAGCCGCTGTTTGGGAGTCGTAACCCCTGCCTAACCCTTAGCTGTCGACCCCTACGGCCCCCTACCTCTAGGGGGTGTCCGAGCAGGTGTGCGATCACCGCCCGAGAACGGACGCCCGGCCGTCGGCAGCCGGCCCGGTGCTCAGCCTGCCGGGACCACCCTGCGCGCGGTGGGGACGCGGTCGGAGGCGGGCATCGTGAGAGTGCGGCCCATCAGCGGCGACAGGATCGTGACGACGTCGGCGATCTCCCGGGCGTCGGATCCGAAGAGCGCCTGGTCGCCGTCGCAGAGTGCCGTCCTCGGCTCGGGGTGGACATCGATGAGCACGCCGTCCGCGCCGGCCGCGATCGCGGCGCGGGTCAGCGGCAGAACCAGGTCGCGGCGCCCGCCGGAGTGCGAGGGGTCGACGATCACCGGCAGATGCGACAGCCGCTGCACCACGGGCACCGCGCTGATGTCGAGGGTGTTACGGGTCGCGGTCTCGAATGTGCGGATGCCGCGCTCGCACAGCACGATGTCGAGGTTGCCGCGTTGGGCGATGTACTCCGCGGCACTCAGCCACTCCTCGATCGTGGCGCTGAAGCCGCGCTTGAGCAGCACCGGCCTGCCGGACCGGCCGACCGCCTGGAGCAGCGCGAAGTTCTGCATGTTGCGGGCGCCGATCTGCAGCATGTCGGCGTACGAGGCGACCATGTCCACGCTGCCCGGGTCGATCACCTCGGTGACGACCGGCAGTCCCGTCTCGGCCCGCACATCGGCGAGGATCCTCAGTCCCGCCTCGCCGAGCCCCTGGTAGGAGTAGGGAGAGGTCCGTGGCTTGAACGCGCCCCCCCGCAGCAGTGAAGCGCCGGCCTCCATGGCCATCCTCGCGGCCTCGAGCGTCTGCTCCGGCGTCTCCACCGCGCACGGCCCGGCTATCACGCTCATCGTGTCCGGGCCGATCGGCACGCCCCCCACCCTGATCACCGAGCGGGCAGGATGGTGTTCGCGGCTGACCAGCTTGTACGGTACGGACACCCGCATCACCTGGAGCACACCGTTACGGCTGCCCAGATTCAACGCCTCGAAGTCGTCGACATCTCCGACCAGACCGACGATCGTCCGCGATACTCCGCGGCTGACAAAAGCGTCTCCGCCGGCCGTGCGAACTAACCGGACAACGGCATCGATGTCTTGCTGCGTCGCCTCGGGAGCCATCACTACGACCATGAGCTCTCCTCCTTTTCTCCACGGAGTTATTCCGTGGAACCACCGCGAATATCGCCATCGTAGGAGCGGCGGATGCAATCCACAATGTTCCCGTGACACGCCGGGAACACCTACCGGAAATGGCATTGTGGTCAGGAGGTGAAAAGCCTGGCGATGTCAGAGAAGTTCGAGGATGGTGGCATTGGCCGTGCCGCCGCCCTCGCACATGGTCTGCAGGCCTTAGCGGATGCCGCCGGCTCCTGGGACCGGGCTGCGTACTCGTCCATCGCCCGGCGGGACAGGGCCCCGCTTCTCGGCGATCATCTCCGCGCCGACGTCCTGGTTGAACTGGACGCCGCCGTATCGCGCACCCATCTTCGGGCCGAAGGGCAGGACGGGACCCGCGGTGACCACCGCCCCGTCGGGACCCTGCTCATCGACTCGACACCACCGGCGACCACCAGGTCGTACCGACCGGAGACCACCCCGGACGCCGGCGAAGTGCACGGCCTGCCGGCTGGATCCGCGCTGCCGCTCCACCACCGTGCCGGGAACCCTCTCCGGCCACCCCGCGGCGAGGACAGCGTTGCGGTCGATGTTGACCGGCTGCTCGCCCACCTGGCTGACACAGCCCCGGACCACGTCATCGACCAGCGCGGGGTCGACGCCTGTCCGCTCGGCGAGGGAGCGCAGTATGTGCGCCGCGAGGTCACGGGGTGGATCTCGGCGAGCGAACCGCCCGCCCCGGCGTCCGGACGGCCTCGACGATGACGGCGTCCCTCATCTGGGTGCCGTGGGTGCTCCTCACCCGGCCGGTGGCCGGAAGTCGGCCGTACACATCGATGACTTCTCGGTGCGGCACACGGGTGGGACGACGTCGCGGCCCGGCCGTTGCACCAGCACCGTGGCCGTCTGAGCGCTCGCTCGGTCTTCCCGTGCAACGGCAGCGTGTAACGCCCGATTCTCGAGCGACAGGCCGGTCGACCAGGCATACTAAGCGGTCGGTACCTTGAATTCGGGCAGCGTTGCCCCTGTGTCCGGCGAGCTGACGCGGCGACGCGGCGACAGACGAGAGAAACGAGGATCAGCATGGGAGACATATCCGTCGGCAGGACACCCACGGCGGTCCTGTTCGACTACGGCGGCGTGCTGACCACCCCGGTACGCCACAGCATCGACGCCTGGCTACGTCGGGACGGTATCCGCCCGGCGACCTTCTCCCGTGTGCTCAAGGCATGGATGTCCCGGTCGGCGCGGGGCGGCACGCCTGTCCACCTGCTGGAGACCGGCGAGATGCCGGTCGAGGAGTTCGAGCGCCGCATGGCGGCCGAACTGGTCACCCATGACGGCTCCCCGGTGGTGGCGGAGGGACTGCTCGACCGCCTGTTCGGCGAGATGAGGGCCGATGCGCAGATGATCGCGCTGGTCCGCGACCTGCGAGCCCTCGGCATACGCACGGTGCTGCTCTCCAACAGCTGGGGGAACACCTACCCACGGAGACTGCTCGCCGAGCTCTTCGACGCCGTGGTGATCTCGGGCGAGGTGGGGCTGCGCAAGCCGGATCCGAGGATCTACCGGCTGGCGCTCGAACAGGCGGGCGCCGCGGCGGACGAGGCGGTGTTCGTCGACGACGCCCAGCCCAATGTCTCGGCCGCGGCCACCCTGGGCCTGCATGCCGTGCTCCATGTCGACCCGTCCCGGACCCGAGAACAACTCGCCGCCCTGATGCCGGGCCTGGCCGACGAACCTGCGGGGACCTGAGCGCCGGCCGGCTCGCCGGGAGGATCCCTATCCGCTCCGGCCCGACTTCCACACGTAGTCGAGCCCCGGGCGCCCGTCCAGCAGGATCTCGCCGGTGGGTACGAATCCCGTACGGACCAGAACCGCTCGCGAGCCGGCGTTGTCCAGCGTCGTCACTGCCCGCAGCGTGGTCAGCCCGTACTCCGTGACGGCCAGGGCGCATGCCTGGCGGACACCGCTCGTGGCCAGGCCTTGACCAGCGGCCTTCTCCGCGATCCGGTACCCGAGTTCGGCGCAGCCGTCCGACACATCGATCAGGTTGACCCGCCCCAGCACCTCGCCACCGTCGCCCACCAGCAGGTGAAAGTGGTGCAGCCCGGCGGCCTGCTCGGCGAGCAGGCTGCTGTGCCGTGCGTCGAAATGGCCGAAGTAGTCGTCGCCACGGTCGGGAACCGACGCTGCGAAGTAGGCCCGGTTCTCCTGTTCGAAGGTGAGCAGAGCCGGGGCGTGGTCGAGGCGAAGGCGCTGGAGTGCGGGCATGGGAAAACGTTACGAGAGGGCGCAGTCGTGGATGGCTCCGGCCCCTGGGAGCCGTTTCGTTCAGTGTGCGGGCGACCTGTGCGAGTGCGCTCCCTGCGGCGTTTCCCGCGTCCCGTCCCCCGCGAGGAACTCGACCAGCGCCATCGCGAAGAGCCAGACCAATGCGATGCCGACGACGACCCAGGCCGTGGGGTAGCTCCACAGGATGTACGTCAGGACGGCCAGGCCGACCAGGACCCAGGTGATCCACTTCCGGTGGCGCTGGAGGAACGGTCCGACCGGACCGGTGCGCATGCCCGCGCGGTCGGCGGTCGAGCGGACGGCAGCGATGCCGGAGTGCCACGACTGCCGTACGAATTCCGCCCACCGGCCGGGACCGCTCAGCCATGCGGCCAGGGCGATCACCACGCCGAGTGTCACACCCATCCGAACCGTGGTGCGCAGGTAGCGGGTGAGCGTGTCGTAGACGGACTCGGCCGCGGGCTGGGAGACGGTGTCGGGCAGCGCGTTCAGATACACCACACGGAAGACGGTCAGGCCCACGCCCAGCAGCACCATGGCGAAGGCGAAGGCGAGCGCGGCGACCACGAGAACGCGCCGGCGGTGAGCGGACAGCAGGACCCCCGCGGCGATCAGCACCACGGAGAGAACAGGCAGCCAGAAGCCGGCGATCTGCAGAACCCGGAAGTAGGTCTTGACCTTGCCGATGTTGTCGGCGCGCAGCACCGTGAAGTCGGTGTGCACTTCGGGGATCTTCGCGGCGACCGTCATTCCTTCGTCGACGAGTCGTTGCTTGACCTGGTCGACGACCGGCCCGAGGTCGACGGTGACCGAGTCGTTGTTGATCTTCACCGCGCCGCCGCCGCTGCCCGTCAGGGCCTTCTCGATTGCGGCGTGGATCCGGCGGTTGGCCTGGATCCAGATGTTCTCGAAGGTGTCGGAGGCGATGATCTCCTCCGACTTGTCGTGGACGAAACTGCGGACCGCGCTCTCCAGCGAGTCGCCGATCCTGCCGAGCGCCTTCTCGGCGAGCGGCCGGTCCGCGGGCGCCACGCCCTCCAGCAGGCTCGGGAGATCGATGTGTTCCATCACCGCGTCGGTGACCCGGTTCGCCGCGGCGTTCTGGATGTCCGGGTCGGAGGCGAGCGGGGCGACCGTGTCGACGTAGCGGTCCGTGTCCCCCACCTCGTCCGCCGTCCAGGCGGCGACGGCGGCCAGCGGCGCGAGGATGCAGCCGATGACGATGAGCAGCGCCGCGAAGAAGGAGCGCCACCGGTGCCGGGGGGCGCGGGCCTCCTTGTCGGCTTCAAGCGCGGCGATACGTGTGTGCAGCTGCTCCAGTTCGGAGCGTCCGTCGTCGGCCCGGCCGGGTGTGCCGGACGGCTCGGCACCGGGACCCGCTGCTCCGTCGTCCGCCATGGCGCTTCCTCCCCTTTGTTCCTGTGGGTTCGTTGCCAGCAGACCCTGCGGGACAGGCACACGCGAGCGCTCCGCACCCGCGCGAGTGAACGGCAGAGTCATCACGCCGCACCTGCGCCTCGGCCACCGCCGCAGGCGGCAGGTTCATCCGGGTGGTGTGCTCTTCGGACGCCGCCCGCCGCCGATGCCCTGCGGGTCGGCCGTTTGCGCCGTGGCGCGGCGCAGAGGGTCGGTGAACACCCGCTCGACCGCGTCCTCGAGGAGATCGAGCTCTACGCGGACGGCCGGGAGGCGCTCGTCCGGCAGGGTCTCGAGCAGGCCCTCCAGCAGCGCGCGGAGCCGTCTGCAGATCTGGAGGGATGTCGCCCCGTACTCACGGATCTCGGTGACCGCGAGCTGGAGGTAGTCCTCCCAGGCCCGGCCCGGCACCACCAGGCGCGGCCGATCGTGCTCGTCGACGAGCACATAGTGCCCGCGGAGTTCGGCCCTGCCGACCGTGTGAAGGAACGCTTCGATGTGGTTGAGCACCTGGACGCCGGTCGTGGGGTCGTTCACGGCCGGGGAGAGCGCACGGATGGCGATGTCGACGAGAACGCGCAGGGCGAAGGCGGGGTCCTGCTCGATGGTCCGCTCGGCACCGAGGGCGACGAAGCCGGTCACCCTCGCCGGGTCGGGTGCCGAGGCGCCGCCGTGGACCTCGATGAGGACGGCGCCGGGCGGTACGAAGTCGCCGACTGGGTGGGCCACCACGAAGACGCAGTCGTGGCGCACCGCGGCGGCCTTCAGAGCGGCCGCGTTGAGTGCCTGGACGGCTCCGCCTCGTTCGGACCGGACGTGCAGGACCGGACCGCCCGGCAGCGCGGGTAGCGCGCCATCGGCTGCCGCGGAGCTGCGGATCTGCGCCGCCCCTTGGGTGAGGACCTTCTCCCCCATACGTCCGACCAGGTCGGCGATGGCGACCGGCCGGAGGTTGTGGGTGAACCGGTTGAGGTAGACCAGCAGAAGCAGCAGGCTGACGGCGACGGCCACCCCGGCCAGGGTGACTCCGAGGTCGGGGACGGAGCCCGACTCGATGGTGCGCAGCAAGGAGAAGGCGAATGCGAATGTCCCGGTGAACGTGGCCAGCACGGCCTTCTGCAGGCGGTCGCGGTACCAGAGGCGCATGTAACGGGGGGACAGTGCACCCGTGGCCTGCTGCACGACGAGTACGCCGATGGTGACCACGAATCCGAGCAGGGCGACCATGGCCCCGACGATGGAGCTGAGCACGCTGCTCGCGGTCGTCGCAGAATATCGCCAATTCCCGGGCACCCAGTCCGCGTCCTCTGCTGCGAGAGCGGCCTCGGCAAGAACAGCACCGAGGACGAGCCCGAACAGCGGAACGATCCACAGACTCGCCTTGGCGTACTGCCGCAGCCGGAAGGCATCCGCCCAGGACATCATCGGCTGCACCCGAAATGCGCACCCCTTCCGGGTGTCGGCGCAGGGCTCGACAGCACGAGCGGCCTCCGGATTCGGCGGTGGAATACGGCCCGCGTTTCCGCGGTCCCTCTGCGTATCCGCACTTCTTCGTCTCCACGGTAATGCCGTTCCTCGGCGGGCGCAGAACCAGGACCGGTGCAGCGGGAACGCTCCGGGAGGCCCGTCGGAAACTCCTTGCCTAAGCTGAACGGTGGCACCGAAAGGGGCTCACCATGGACGAATACCCGCCGATCGAAAATCACGGGCTCATCGGTGATCTGCAGACCGCGGCACTGGTGACCACTGAGGGAACCATCGACTGGTACTGCTGCCCGCGGTTCGACTCGCCCAGCGTGTTCGGCGCCCTGCTGGACCGGGAGAAGGGCGGGCATTTCACGGTCGTACCAGCCCACAAGACGTATGCCACCAAGCAGTTGTACCTGCCGGATACCGCGATTCTCGTGACCCGGTTCATGACCGAGGCCGGCGCCGGCGAAGTGGTCGACTTCATGCCGGTGACCGGGCACACGGCCACCGATCGCCACCGTCTGGTCCGTATGCTCCGATGCGTGCGGGGCAGTATGACCTTCGAGATCGACATCGCCCCGCGGTTCGACTACGGCCGCAAGCCGCACAAGTTGCACATCACCGAGCACGGAGCCGTGTTCGCATCGGAGGACCTCGAGCTGACTGTTCACCCGGTCCGCGAACCGGGTGACGAGCGGCTCCTCACCCCCCTGACGGGCGACCACGATCTGCGCTTCTCGCTGACTCTGCAGGCCGGTCAGCAGCGCGGCCTGGTTCTGGAGTCGTCCGCCGAGGGGCCGCCTCACGAGATCCGGCTCGCCGAGTTCCAGGACCTCTTCGACGACACCGTCCGGTACTGGCGGTCCTGGCTCGGCCAGTCCCGCTACACGGGCCGGTGGCGGGAGGCGGTGGAGCGCTCCGCCGTGACCCTGAAGCTGATGACGTACGCACCCAGTGGTGCCGTGGTGGCGGCCCCGACTGCCGGGCTGCCGGAGCAGGTGGGCGGCGAGCGCAACTGGGACTACCGGTTCACCTGGATCCGCGACGCTTCCTTCTCCGTGTACGCGTTGCTGGGGCTGGGCTTCAAAGAGGAGGCGACCGCGTTCATCCGCTGGCTCGGTGACCGGGTCCAGGAGAAGGCCGGCAACCAGGGCGACACCGGACCGCTGAACATCATGTACCGGGTCGACGGCTCCTCCGACCTCGTCGAGGAGATCCTGGAGCACTGGGAGGGATACCAGGGCTCCACCCCGGTACGCATCGGCAACGGCGCGGCGACCCAGCTGCAACTGGACATCTACGGCGAGGCGCTGGACAGCATCTACTTCGCCCATCGGCACGGAATCCAGCTGGGCCACCACGGCTGGACCTCGCTGCGCACGAACCTCGACTGGCTGGTCGACCACTGGGACCGGCCCGACGAGGGCCTGTGGGAGACCCGGGGCGGCCGCCAGAACTTCACCTACGGCCGGGTGATGTCCTGGGTCGCCTTCGACCGGGCACTTCGGCTTGCCGCCGCCACCGGCCGGCCGGCCTCTTCCAACCGCTGGAACAGTGAGCGGGACAAGATCTACGAGCAGGTCCTGACGCAGGGCTGGGATCCGGAGCGAGGGGCCTTCGTCCAGCACTACGGCAGTGATGTGCTCGACTCGTCGCTGCTGCGGACGCCGACGGTCGGCTTCATCACTCCCGACGACCCGATGTGGCAGTCCACCCTGAATGCGATGGACCGGGAGCTGGTCACCGACAGCCTGGTCTACCGGTACAACCCCGAGGCCTCGCCGGACGGGCTGCGCGGCTCCGAGGGCACGTTCTCCCTGTGCACGTTCATGTACGTCGATGCCCTGGCGCGGGCCGGACGACTCGATCAGGCACGGCTCGTACTGGAGAAGATGCTGACATACGCCAACCATCTGGGTCTCTATTCCGAGGAGATCGACCTGACGGGGCGACAACTGGGCAACTTCCCCCAGGCGTTCACCCACCTGGCGTTCATCGATGCGGCCATCACCTTGGACGCGACCCTGAACCGGGCGCGGGACGGCGGGATCTAACCCGAGGGCGACATGCGGTCCCCAGGTGGGGCCGGGCCGAGCAGGACGACGGTGTCGTCCTCGAGCGGGGTGACTTTCTGCGCCTCGGTGACCGGCTCGAGCCGGCCGTCGGCACGGACCACGAACAGCATGTCGTGGTCCGGCGGGAGCGGCTCGGATGCGGGCTGCACCAGAATGCGGGCGCCCTGCTCGTAGCGCGCCGCCAGAATGTGCCGGACGAGTGACGTGCCGAAGAGGATGTCGCCGCCTGTGTAGGGAGCGACGACGCCATGGCTGTCGTGCGGTGGTCCGACCCGGTAGACAGGACCTTCGACGTTGCCCTGCACCACGACCGAGGCGAGCGCGTTGAAATCGTCGTCGTCGGTGAGCAGGAGGACGGCCGTGACGCCCTCCAGTCGTGCCCGGGGGTTGGTGGCCGTGGCCAGCATGTCTCCTTTGGCCAGTTCGATCCCCGCGTCCTTGATCCGTTCCCGCTCCTCGTCGAGTCCCGCCCACATGAGCACGTCGAGCCCGGCCGACCGCAATGCCCTTCCCAAGTCGATCACCCACGGATGACCGCCCACCAGCAGTGGCCGGGTGCCCGAGGGTTTGACCACTCCCAGGCGTCGGGCCACGGGCGCGGCGGTCAGTGCGTAGATCAGGACCGTTCCCACGATCACCAGGAACGTGACCGGAAGGATCCTGGTGGCGCCGGGAATCCCCTTCTCGACGAGGGCAGCGGCGAAGGCCGACGCGGTGGAGGCCGCGACGATGCCGCGCGGTGCCATCCACCCGACGAAAGCCCGCTCCCTGAAGGCCAGGCCGGAACCTCGGGTGGCGGCGAAGGCCACAAGCGGCCGCACCACCAGGACGAGGATCGTGATGAGGACAAGTGCAGGCACGAGCACGGGCACTACCGACGCCGGGGTGACGGTGGACGAGATGGAGACGAACAACAGGCCGATGATCAGCTGGACCAGCGTTCCCAAGAAGGGGCGGCGGGCGGGCATGTCGAAGCCCCGGATGTTGGTGACGGCCAGTCCCGTGACGATCGCGGCGATGAGCCCTGTGTCGTCGCGGATGATGTCGCACCCGGCCGACACGGCGATCACCGTGGTCAGTTGTGCCAGGGTGCCGAGCGTTTCGCCGAGCCGGAGGGTGCGCAGCGTCAGCCAGAGCAATGCGGTGCCCACGGCCCCGCCCACGAGGCCGACGCTCATGCTGATGAGGAACTGGCCGAGTTGGTATCCCCTGCCGATGTCGATGCGGTGCGTCGTGGCGATGGCGTGGAAGACGAGTGCTCCGAGAATGCCGCCGATCGGGTCAGTCAGTGTTCCTTCCCAGATCAGGATGCGCCGCGCCTTCTCCGTGGGCCGCACAAAGTCGAGCAGCGGACCCACAACGGTCGGGCCCGACACCACAAGGATCGTGCCCAGCATTGACGCCACCCTGAGCGGCATGCTGAACAGGGCCGGGCCGACCGCTGAGACGACCAGGAAGATCAGGACCACGCCGAACACCAGCAGCCTGCCCACGATCCAGCGTGTGCGGCCGGTGAGATTGCGCAGGTCGAGCCCGAGACCGGCGTCGTACAGAATCACCGCCACCGACAGTGACACCAAAGCGGAGAAGTCCGGCCCCACCAGCTTGTCCGGATGGATGACATCGGTCAGGGCACCTGCGGCGAACCCGACCGGCAACAGCAGGATCAGGGCGGGGACTCTCAGCTTGCTCGCCAGGATCTGCGATCCGGTGGCGAGAACCAGCGTGAGCGCGATGCCGAGGAGGATCTCGTCGTCGGTCACAGCAGCTTCCCTACTCGAATTCCGGGCGCGCTGTGGGATTCAACCGCGTGCCGGAGGGCACCACACGCCCGCCTCGGCGGGCATCGAGGCAGCCACCCGGTCGGACCAAGTACGTTCGCCCAACGGACACGGCCGGCGGCCAATCGGCAGCCGGACGGTCAGCCCTGCGGCGCACCATGGCCGCTCGCGCCATCGCGCCGCAGATCGGTGTCGGTGAGTTCCTCCAGCTCTCCATGGGTGTCAAGCCAGTACAGGAAAACGACGGCCGGAATGACCAACAGCACAGCCACGAGCGTGACCAGCGCCAGCCAGCGCAGCGTCGTGGGAGCGCCCGCCCCCTCGGCAACGGTCAGTGAGGTGGGGATGAGGTACGGGCGCTGGGCCATGCCCCAGGCGATGACGGCCGACGCAACGACCCCGATGGCCGTGATCCGGGACCAGTCGCCGGACGGGCGCAGCAGCAGCCATCCGGTGGCGAGCGTGGCCACCACGGCCAGGACCACGAAGACGAGCCCTACGCCGTGGGTGAAGCCGTGCCACACGTGAGGCGCGTCGCCGTGGGTGACGAACATCGTGATCACGGCCAGTACGGCGACGCAGGCGAGAGCGCCGAGCGCTCGCCGCCGGAAGTAGCCGTCGAGATCGGGCGCGTCGAAGCGCCGGGCGTCCGCGGCCAGGAACACGGCTCCCAGGAACGCCGTTGCCGCGACGGCGAGCAGGCCGAAGAGAAGGGAGGTGGGGTTGGACCAGGCGTCCGCCGCCGCCTCCGTCCCCGGTGACACCCTGCCGGAGGCAACCCCGCCGACCGCTGCGCCGAGGAAGAACGGGGTGAGGAGCGAAGCGATGGCGAACACGGCACCGTACAGGCGCCGGCCGGCGAGCCGCCGGCTGGGCTTGCGCAGGGCGAAGCCGGCACCGCGCAGGACCAAACCCACGGCGGCCAGCGCCAGGGGCAGCCACATCGCGGAGAAGACGGTCTGGAACAGCACGGGGAAGCCGGTCCACATGATGACGAAGATGAAGATCAACCAAACGTTGTTGACCTCCCACACCGGGGCCATCGCGTGGTCGATCAGCCCTCTGGGGCGCTTGCCGCGTTTCGCGCCCCCGGCTGTCAGGTCCCAGAAGCCCGCCCCGTAGTCGGTGCCGCCGGCGCAGGCGTAGGCGGCCACCACGAGCAGCAGCACGACGGCGATCAGGTCGGCGGTCATGACCGGCCCTCCCGGGGCGGCGCGGACCCGCTGTCACCGCTGGAGGCCGGTGTGCCGCCGGCCGGGACCGGGGAGCGGGGCCCGTAGGGGGTGTCCGTCTCCGGCGCCTCCCCCGGTCGTCCCGCCGCCTGTTGTTCGTCGGCGAGCCGCCAGCGGGTGCGCATCTTGAGCAGGACGGCGAGGAAAGAGCCGAAGACGAACACGTACACCACGACGACGAGTCCGAACATGATCCACAGACCGGTGGACCGGGTCGAGGTCACCGCGTCGGCGACCCGCATGTTCTGGTAGACGATCCAGGGCTGACGTCCCACCTCGGTGGCGATCCAGCCGCATTCGACGGCGACGACGGAGGCGACGCCCGCGCAGGCCGCTCCGCGGTAGAACCACTTGGACTCCGGCAGCCGGCGCTGCCGCAGCCAGACCAGGCCGTACCACAGGGCGAGCAGCACCAGCACGGAGCCGATCACGACCATGAGGTCGAAGGCCCAGTGGGCGATGGTGGCCTGGGTGGCCGTCGGTCGCTGGTCGGCGGGTACGGACGTCAGACCCGTGACCTTGGTGTCCGGGCTGAAGCCGGCCAGGATGGAGTCGAGCTGCGGAATCTTGATGCCGCCGGAGATGGATCCATCCGGATGCAGACGGCCGAACAGGTACTCCGCCACATGGGTGTCGGTGTTCCAGACGATCTCCATGGCGGCGAACTTCACAGGCTGCTTGTGGAACACCGAGCGGGCGATGGCGTCGCCCAGTATGAACTGCACCGGAGTGGCCACCGCGGCGATCGTGAAGGGGACGGTGAACCCGAGCCGGTGGTAGCGGTCCCGGCGGCCGCGCAGCCATCCGACGGCGTAGACGCCTGCGACCACGTAGCCGGCGGTCACCAACATCGCCACCACGAAGTGCCAGTACTGCGGCCCGAACATCGGGGTGAAGATGGCCTTCCAGATGTTCACGTCGGTGGGCTTGCCCTCGGAGTCGAGGGTGAAGCCCTGTGGCGTGTTCATCCAGGAGTTGGCGGCCAGGATGCCGAACGCCCCGAGCAGCGCGGCGGCCGGCAGCGGCAGTCCGAGCAGGAAGTGGGTGCGCGGCTTCAGCCTGCGCCAGCCGTACAGATAGATGGCGATGAGCACCGCTTCGAGGAAGAACGCCCAGGCCTCGATGCCGAACCCGATGCCGAAGACATCGCCCCACCTGCCCATCAGTCCCGGCCAGAGCAGGCCGAACTCGAAGGACAGTACGGTGCCGGTGACGACACCGATCGCGAACTGCACCGCCATGACGGCCGACCAGCGGCGCGCCAGCAGCAGGGCGGTGGGGTCGTCTCGGCGCAGGCCGCGGTAGTGCATCACGAGGGTGATGAACGGCAGCGCCACTCCCATGGGCACCAGGATGATGTGGGAGGCGAGGGTGAAGGCCATGAGCGATCTGGCCGGCAGCATTTGGGCCGGGGCGTCCGCCAGCAGGGTGACCGTGGTGTGCATACATGCCTTTGCTGCGAGGAGGGCGCAAGGAGGTCGGGGAAGGTCAGCCGCCGGTGGCGAAGCCGGGGAAGAGGGTCATCCCGCCGTCCACGTAGAGGGTGGTGCCCACGACGTAGTCCATGAGGTCGGAGGCAAGGCCGACGACGGCATGGGCGATGTCCGCGGGGTCGCCGATACGCTTGTAGGGGATCAGCCGCAGTAGATCCTCGCGGGCCTGGGCCGTCTCCCAGGCGTCCCGGTTGATCGGCGTCTTGATGGCCCCGGGGGCGACCGCGTTCACGCGGATCTTCTGCGGGGCGAGCTCCTGGGCCAGGGTCTCCATCATCATCTGTACGCCGCCCTTGGAGGCGGCGTAGTTCACATGCCCCGCCCAGGGGATGACCTGGTGGACCGAGCTCATGCAGATGATCTTCCCGGCCGCGCTGGACACCTCCGGGACGACCCCGCGGCGCAGGAACTCCTTGGTCGCTTCCCGGGCGCACAGGAACTGCCCCGTGAGGTTGACGTCCAGCACCTTCTGCCACTGGGCGAGGGTCATCTCGGTGAGCGGGGCATCGCGCTGCAGTCCGGCGTTGGCGACCAGGATGTCGATCGTCCCGAACTCCTCGACCATCCGGTCCATCATCGCGATGACCTGGTCCTCCTTGGACACGTCGGCCTCGTACGCCGCCGCGCGCACCCCGAACGCGGTGATCTCCTCGACCACTTTCTCCGCGTCCTCACGGTCTGCCACGTAGTTCACGACCACATCGGCACCGGCCCGGCCGAGACCGATGGCCGTCGCTTTGCCGATTCCGGAGTTGGCGCCGGTGACCAGTGCCTTCTGGCCCTTGAGCAGGTGCGTCGGGATCACGCCCTGGGGTGCTCCCGCAGTGGAATTCACGATTGCCTGCCTCCTCGCTGCACGGCCCCGGGGGCCGCCGAGCCGTGTTCCGGCCGGTCCGGAGCGTCACAGAATCACCGTCGCAGGAGGGCGGCGTGCCCGGCGAGCTGACGTTGGGCCGCCCGGCGGAGCATCTTCGCCCGGTCGGACCAGCAGGTCGGACCGGGGCGACCGCTGGTCCGCCCCGAGCGCCCGGCGCGCGGCGTCAGCCCAGACGGTCCACGAGGTGATCGCCGACCCGCAGGGCGTTGGCGATGGCCGTCAGGGACGGGTTGACCGCGCCGATGCTCGGGAAGAAGCTCGTGTCGACCACGTAGAGGTTGTCCAGGTCGTGGGCCTTGCAGTTGATGTCCAGGGCGGAGGTGGCGGGGTCGTCGCCGAACCGTACGGTGCCGGCCTGGTGCGCGGTGGCCCCGATGGGCATGCCCTTGTGCAGATAGATGCTGTGGGACAGCAGGTGGTGCTCATGCATGCCCAAGTGGCCGAGCATTCCCTGGAGTTTGTGCCGCAGACGTTTGAGACCGGCGATGTTGTTCTTCTCGTCGAGGGCCAGATGGATGTTGCCGTCGCCGTCCAGGGTGACGCGATTGCCGGGCAGCGGGAGGTCCTCGCCGCAGAGCCAGAAGTCGACGGCGTGATGGGCCAGCACTTCGAAGGGCATGTCCGGGGTCACGGCTCCTGCCCAGCGCGGGGCCTCGCCGTGGATCTGCTCGGCGTCCGACTTTCCGAGCATCTGGATTCCGCCCAGGGGGTAGTCCCAGTCGTCGGCGCCCAGATACCAGTCGTGCAGGGCAAGGGTCTTCTGGAACTGTGTGTCGTTGGGTTCCTTCGAAATGGCCATCAGGGCCAGGTTGTTGTGCCGCATGTAGTGCCGGCCCACGACGTCGGAACTGTTGGCCAGCCCTCGGGGGTGCTGGTCGTTGGCCGAGGCGAGCAGCAGCGCAGCGGAGTTGACCGCCCCGCAGGCGACGACCACGATGTCCGCCGCGTATCGGGCGGGTGAGCCGTCCGCCAGCCGGGTGAGGACCGTGCTTACGCGGCGCCCGGCCGGGTCGGTCTCCAGCCGGACCACCCGGGCGTTGGTGATCATCTCGACGTTGGGATGCTCCAGGGCGGGCTCCACGCAGATCACCTGGGCGTCAGACTTGCCTCGCACCAGGCACGGGAAGCCGTCCACCCGGTTGCAGCGGATGCACACGCTGGAGTGGGTCGCCTCGCCCCTGCCGTTCTGGCTCAGGTTGACCCCGATGGGCAGGTGGAAGGGGTGCAGACCCCGCTTCTCCAGGTCGTCGCTCAACCGCTGGATGCGGGGCTCGTGTTCGACCGGCGGATAGGCGTACTGCGCGCTCACCGGCCCCTCGCCGGGGTCCTCGCCGTGCCGCCCGTGCACCAGATAGAGGTGTTCGGCCTCGGTGTAGTACGGCTCCAGGTCCTCGTAACGGATCGGCCAGGCGGGTGAGATGCCGTCGTGATGCCTCAGTTCGCCGAAGTCCTCGGGCCTCAGCCGGAAGAGGGCGGCGCCGTAGAACTTGGTGTTTCCGCCGACGTAGTAGTTGACCTCGGGCGGGAACTCGTTGCCGTCCTTGTCGAACCAGAATTCCGGGGCCCGGTATTTTCCTTTGACGAATACGGCGGTGGAGTCCCAGTTGTCGCGCTCGCGCGGGAGGTAGTCACCGCGTTCGAGGATGAGCACCCGTTTTCCGGAGGGGGCGAGCCGGTGGGCGAGCGTACCGCCGCCGGCCCCGGTACCGATGATGATGATGTCGTAGTGCGGGGAGTCGCCCACGGGGAGTACCGTCCTTGCGCTCGCGGCCCTGCCTTTCGCCGGGTCCTGTCACTCCGCGCTGCGGAAGAGCAACCGTTCCGCCTGTTCGAACTTATCCGTCCTTCCTGTTCGCGGCACCCGGGGAGCCGCCATCGGAACACGGTCACAGCACGGCGATCGGGTTCACCGGAGAGCCGGTCGCCCCTGGGAGCCGCAACGGGGCCACCACACACAGGAAGCTCCAGCGCCCCGCCCGTTCGCACTCCGCCGCCAGGTCCTCGAACTGCAGATAGTCCATGAGGTGCACGCCCATGGCGTGCATCGCCAGTACATGCACAGGGAAAGCGGTCTCCGCCACCGCACTGGGGGCGGTGTCGTTGTTGCCGTCCGAGCCCAGCACCGCGACGTGCCGATCGGCCAGGAACCGCATCGCCGTCGGATGAAGTCCGGCCCGGGACTGCGCCGCGTTCCAGGCCCCGAGCTCCCGGCGCCGGCGGCGGTGCCCCACGCGGACGAGCAGGAGGTCCCCCGGACCGACCCCGACCCCCTGCGCGGCCTCGGCCGCGGTCAAGTCGTCCTCCGTCACGTGATCGCCGGGTTCCAGCCAGGGCACACCGCGCAGCCGCGGGATGTCCAGGAGTACGCCACGACCGACGATGCCGTCCCGGACCACGTCGAGGGAGAGCGCAGCGGCCCCGTCCGGCGTCACCGTGCTCGCCGGCACACGGTTGTAGAGCTCGCCGTCGAGAATGACGTGGCACAGCGCATCGAGATGGCTGTCCGCGTCCCCGTGCACGTTCATCGCGAAGCGGTCGAGCGCGAAGTGCAGCCCGTCCGCACCGATGTCACCGTCGGCGGGTCCGGTCATCCGGTGATCCGCGGGATGGGGGTTGTCCGGTCCGGGCAGGGTCTCGACGGGCGCGGCGAGGGACACCGTGCGCCCCGACCGGACCTCGGCGGCGGCGGCCACCACGCGCTCGGGTGTGAGATGGCCGAGCGCCCCGCGCCGGTCCTCGGGGCCGTGCCGTGCCTGGTCGCGCAGGTCCGTGTAGAGCACCCGGAACGCGTCCGCGCTCATGTTCCGCGAGGCTGGGGGTTGCGTGTGCGGAGCCATGGGGATACGTGCCTCCCGCAGACGACTCGGCCATGGGGCGTCGTCCTGTTCGTCGCGCGTCCGGTGTGTCGCGGCGTCTCATTGTCGGTCGGCCGGTGCTGGCCCGCGACAGCAACGCCGTTCTCAGCCGGCGGTCCCCCAGGGGCCGAGTCCCCACCGCAGCACATGGCTGCCACCCGGCTCCAGCGTGGTGAGCCCCGTACCGCTGCGGAAGGCGTCCGCCGGGCAGGACATGGCTTCCACGGCGACACCGCGGCGCCGCCGCGCGGGCTCGGACAGGGTGTCACCGGTGTACACCTGCACGTACCGGGCGCCTTCGCCGAGCCACAGGTCGATGCCGTGCAGGCCCGAGGGGTGTGCCAGCCGCACCACGGCCCGCCCGGAAGGGTCCCGGTCGAGTCCGTCGAAAGCGGTGTCCAGTTGCTGCTCGCCGATGGGGCGGCCGGTGCGGAAGTCGTAGTCCGTGTTCTCCACCGGTTCCCGGCCGGCCGGCAGGCCCTGCTCGTCGGTGAGCAGCCGGTAGCGGGCGGGCACGGTCAACAGCGCCGTGTCCACCGTGGAGGTGCCCACCGTCAGATAGGGATGCTGGCCGGCCCCGTAGGGCGCCGCGGTGTCTCCCGCGTTGGTCGCGGTGACGGCGACCTCGAGCCCGTCCGCTCCCAGGCGGTACTCGGCGAGGACTTCCAGCAGGAAGGGATACCCCGGCTGAGGGAAGAGCGTGGTGCCCACCCTGACCGTGTCGTCGCTCCGGGCGAGCAGCTGCCACGGGGTCCAGCGGAGCAGTCCGTGGATCGCGTTGTGCTTCTCGGGTTCGGTCAGCGGGAGTTGCAGGTCCTGCCCCTGGAAGTGATAGCGCCCGCCACCCACCCGGTTGGGCCAGGGGACGAGAAGCTGGCCTCGGCCGCCGGTGATCCGTGTGTCCGCGGTGAACCCGTCGAGCAGCGGCCGGCCGTCCATCTCGTAGTGACGCAGGGCGCCGCCCAGTTGCACCACGACGGCCCGCTGCCCGCCGTGGCGCAGCTGCCACTGTTCTCCTGTTGCGTTGGGGGGCATGTGCGGCTCCTCGGTCGGCAGGGCACGGGCGCCCGCCGTGCCGGGGGACGGGTGGTCAGGGGCGCGGTCCGCGCCGAGCAGTGACATCGCCGCCGCGACGACGGCTTCCGGCGGCCGGTCGATCTCCACCACGCACGGGTGCTCGTCGGGCGTGGGCTCCTCGAGATCCGCGAACTGGCTGTCCAGCAGGGAGGTCGGGAAGAAGTGGCCGTGCCGTGCCGCCAGTCGGGAGCGGATGAGTTCTCGCGACCCGCGCAGATAGAGCAGACGCACCCCGGGCCGTCCGGCGAGCAGTTGGTCCCGGTAGGCATGCTTGAGCGCGGAGCAGGTGACGACGGCCCGTCGGCCCGCCGCGATCTCCTGATCCATCCACGCGGCGACTGCGCTCAGCCACGGCGCTCTGTCCGCGTCGGTCAGCGGTTCGCCGGCCGCCATCCTGGCGCGGTTTGCCGGGGGGTGGAAGTCGTCCGCGTCCCGGTAGGGCCGGCCCAGCCGGTCCGCGAGCAGCCGCGCCACCGTGGACTTGCCCGATCCCGACACACCGACCACGAGCACCACGGCCGCCGGCACCTCGATGGCCGTGTCGTGACTCGTCATGATGCGCTCCTTGGTGTCGCACGGCCGGTCTGCCGGTCCGCACGACCGGTGGGGTGAAACCCGTACGGCCGTTGGGGTTACGTCGCTCCTCTGCTTCGGGGTCCACCCGGCAGGGCGCCGCACCGCCCTGCCTCAGGCGGGGCCCGCGCCGGTGGCCGGAGGTCCGGCGGGCTTGCCCAACGGTGGAAGTGCGGGTCCGGGCGGAAGCAGCTCCGTGGTCACAAAGGCCACCACGGCGGCCAGGATGACCACCGGGATCATGGCGGAACCGCCGAGCATCAGAACGACGAGCACCACGCTGCTGACCGGCAGTCGCAGCGCACTGGCGATCGCGGCCGCCATGCCCGCGGCCAGTCCGGGTACGACCCCCAGGCCCGGCAGGGGTGCGAACAGCACACCCACCGCGCCGCCCAGGAACAGCGAGGGGAAGACAGGTCCGCCTCGCAGACTGCCCAGGCAGAGCGAGTAGGCCGCGCCCTTGCAGAGCAGTACGGCGATCAGGGCGCCGACTCCCCAGGAGTGCGGATCGGCGGCCAGCCGGGTGAGCGTCTGCTGACCGGACAAGGCCACGTCGGCGGGCGACCGGTCGGTGATGAGTGCGTACACGGCGCCGCAGGCGCCGGCGGCCAGTGCGCACAGGGCCGTGTGGACGACGGGACGTACCGAGATGAACACGGTGGCCCGTCGGCCTCCGACCAGTACCAGATGCACCAGGACACCGATCACGACGGCCATCAGTACCGACCAGAGCACGTCTCCGGCGTCGAGACGGGGAATCGGTACACCCAGCTTCAGGGAGAGACTGCCGGTCTCGAGGCCGGTCCAGCGGCCGAAGCCGGTGAACACGAGCGAGCCCACCCCGCTGGACAACAGCGCCGGAAGCATGACCGCGAAGAGCTGCGGACCGCCCACTCCCGCCACCTCCATGAGCAGCACCGCAGCGATCAACGGGTTCCCGAAGATCGCCGAGATGGCCGCCGCGGCGCCGGCCGCGCTCAGGAGCACCGTGCTCTGCGGGGTGGGGGGCGCCTGGGCGAGGTTCCTGAACAACACGGCCAAAGCACCGCCGAGGGCGATCAGAGGGGCTTCGGGACCCAGGGTCGCGCCGAGCGGGAGGCTGGCCACAGCAGCGATGATCACCCCTGGCAGCGCCTTCGGAGGGGAGCCTCCCGCGTGCAGGCCGGAGGCGGGGATGTGACCGCCTGCGCCGGGCAGGTGCCTGACCACCAGGCCGACCAGGATTCCGGCGACCAGCAGCAGGGGCAGCGGCCACCACCACGGCGGGGTGTCCCAGTTCAGGGCCTGAGGCAGGTCGGCCCACATCAGATGCTCCAGCTCGTGGAGCACGACCAGGAACCAGAAGGCCGCGAGCGAGACCGGTACGCCGATCAAGGCGCAGAACACGAGCGCTTTGAGATACCCCGGGTTGCGCAGCATGTCGCGCAGCCGGTCCGCCTCCTCCGGCTGCGCGCCACCGCCGGACGCGGCCGGTCGCGGACTCGGCTCCGTCATGGGGTCGTCCCTTCCCGGTCCCCCATGTCCCTGGTCAGCCGAGGATCTTGCGCTTCTGTGCCTCGAATTCCTCTTCCGTCAGCACCCCTTGGGCCTTCAGGTCGGCAAGTTCCTTGAGCTGATCGATCTTGTTGCTCATCTCGTCCTCGGGGGCGGCGGGAGGCGGGGCCGGAGCGGGTGCCGTGGCCTGCTGGGACTGCTGCTGCTCGTCCTGCTGGGCCCAGCGGCCCGCCTGCCGCCGCGACACGCGGTTGGACACCGCGGTGGCGGTTCCGGCGACGACGGCGGTGCGGGCGACACCACGAATAAGTCCGGGCATGTTCACTCATCTCCCACGGTGCATGCGGAGGCCGCCGAGGAGACGGTCCCCGGGCCATTGCCGTCAGCCGGTTGTCTGTGTGCCCGGTGCCGTCGCCTCGGTGGCTTCCAGGGAGGCCAGCAGGGCCTGGACCGGAATACGGCCGCTCGCCACGAGTTGCGCACCGCTGCGCCGCATGGCGCGGGCGAAGGGTGCCGCCCAGACGTTCTCGTACACCAGGACGGCGGCGGAGTTGCCCGGCTCCAGCGCGGCACCGGCCTCTTCGATGTCGTCCTGGCCCAGCAGCCCGGAGGAGGCGCCCTCGAAGACGGTCAGATCGACCTCGTCGCCGAGATCCTTCAGTTCCACCGCGGTGACCGAGCCGTCGGTGTCCTTGCGGACGAAGAGGAGGTCAAGGATGCGGATGATGCCGCGATCGACCAGATCGACGAGCAGCGGGAAGCCCTCGCCCGTCATGCGGTTGCCGGGAAACTCGACGACCAGGTAGTCGACGGGTCCCATCTGTTCGATGTCGTCGCTCTGTTCGACGTCGTCGCTCATGGCCACTCCTGACGAGCGGGTCGGGGGTCCGGGCCTCGGCGCCACTCGTGTCCGGCGGCGCTCGCCGCGTCAGGCGGCGGCTGACAGCCCACCAGGCCATTGCAGCACCCCGCGCAAGGCTTCGCACTTCCTGGGCCCGGCGCCGCGGACCTCGGGGCCACGGTGGGCCGGACGGCCGACGGGGTCCGCGCCGCGTCAGCTGGTCAGCTGATAGATGCTCTTCCCGGTCAGCCACAGGCCGAGCAACAGACAGATGACCACGATCGCCTGATCCTGGTGGGCTTCGAGCACAGCGCGCAGCTTCATCAGCCGGGCCTGGGCCGCGTCCGGTGCGAACACCATGTACAGCTCGGCGGCCAGCAGGCTCGCGGTGGCGAGGATGCAGAAGCCGAACAGGGCCACCCACGACGAGAAATGCGACAGGTTCGCCTCGACGACCGTGGTCGCGCCCGCGGCGACCAGGCCCCAGGGTTGCAGGAACACGGCGAGTCCTGCCGCCGCCCAGGGCGAGCTGCGGTCCATTCGGGAGGTCATGGACGGTGACGACCGCGAACCAGCGGACTTGCGGAGCGCCTTGTGAGCCCGGCGGTGAGGCGGCGGACCGGCAGCGCCGGGGACCGGCTCGCGGGCGGATCCGAGCCGCCGTCGCCGGTGCTCGGCAAAGAGCACCAGCGAGACACCGACGGCGAGTTTCGCCGCGAGTCCCGCCGTGGACGGCGCCGAACGGGGCGGCGGGGGCTGTCCGCCGGTCAGCGCGAGGACCAGGGCGAACACGGCAACCAGACAGGCCAACCAGCCCAGGATGAAGGCAAGGCCCTTCCACACGCCTTTGGTGGAGGACACCACCAGGACGAATGCCATGATCGGCAAGGGGTCCAGCGTGATGGCCAGCGCGATGAGGAGCAGGTCGAGGACCATGGCGACCCAATCGTGTGGCGACATCACGAGAGTACGCAAAGAGCACGGAAACGCCACTTTTGCTTACCGGACCGGCGGCTCCCCGAGATGACGCCGTGTACCGCGTCCCCCACTCTGGTCGCAGGGAAGGAGCAGGCCATGACGAGGTCCGGACGGGTGCCGTCGCAGGTGAGGGGTCGTTCGCAGAGCCCGGGTGCCGTCACGGCCGGCTGATGCCCGCCACGGAGCCCGACGACCCCCGGGCGCGGCCGGGCGAGGGGACGCAGGCCGGGAAACAGGACGCGGCGGCCCTCCGTTCCGGCTCCGTGTTCCACGCGTCCTGGTGGCAGGCACGGTACGGAAAGCTGATCGCCGCCGGCAAGCGTCTGCACACACGGACCGAGGCGCGCTTCCCGGTCATCTCGCATCTCGCCGCGCGGATGGTGTCGGTGAACATCTTCGACTCCGCCACCCGTTTGGCGGCGCAGTGCTTTCTGACCGCCGTCCCGCTGCTCTTCGTCGTCGGATCCTTCGCCCCGGAAGGGGTGCGCAACCAGTTGATCAGTTCCGTACGCGCGGTCTTCGGGCTCACCGGCGCCGCGAACACGCAGCTGGAGCAGGTGTACAAGTCCAGTACCGACCCTTTGCGCGAGGCCACCGGTGTGGTGGGGTCGCTGATGGTGCTGCTCTCCGCCACCGCTGTCAGCCGGGCGATGCAACGCCTGTGCAAACGGGCCTGGGAGATCCCCCGGGCGGGGACGAAGATCGCCGCGTGGCGTTGGCTGGCGTGGATCGGAGTCTGGCTTGCCGTCCTGGTCGTGCAGGCGCCGCTGCGCAACGGCTTCGGTGTCGGGCTGTGGCTGGGCATCCCGATCACCCTGCTGTCCCAGACAGCCCTTTGGTGGTGGACCCAGCATCTGTTGCTGGGCGGCCTGATCCGCTGGCTGCCCCTGCTGCCCGGTGCCGTCCTCACGGCGATCGCCGTCACCGCTCTGTCGATCGGGGCGCGCTTCTACATGCCCCGGGCACTCAATCGCGCCCTTGCCGAGTACGGTTCGCTCGGCTCGGTGTTCGTCCTGCTGTCATGGCTGATCGTGGTCTGCGTGGCGACCGCCGTGGGTATCTGCGCGGGAGCCGTCGTGGCCCAGGAACCGCCCCTGGCCCGCCGTCTGGGCAGTCCGCCTCCCGCCTCGCGGAACACCGGGCGGGGCATGTGACACCTCACCGGCGCGGCGCCGCAGTGCTGCGTCCTGACGGAGCGGTACGCCCTCCCGCACGGAGCCCGTCGGGGGGACAGGACCGCCGGGGGGAGGGTCGCGTGTCAGAGCGCCGACGGCCGCACGCGGCGGTAGCCTCACCGTCAAGTTCCTGCCCGTGGCCCGGAGGGTCTGCCTGTGCAGCAGTCGTTCTTCGCGCTCTTCCTCGGCCGCCTGCTGGGCAGCACGTGGTGGCGGACTTTTCATGTGCGGGCCGCCTTGTGGGTGTCGCTGGCCACCGCGGTCATCCTGCTCGCGGGGGCCGCGCTGGTCGTGCGCGCCGAGCAGGGTGCCCCTGGGGCCAACATCACCTCGTTCCCCAAAGCCGTCTGGTGGGCTGTCGAGACCGCGACGACCGTCGGGTACGGAGACCTCTACCCCGTCACCGCCTGGGGCCGTGTCATCGCCGCGGTGGTGATGCTGGCCGGGATCACCACCTTCGGCATGATCACCGCGGCCATCGCCACCTGGTTCGTCGGAAGGGCGGAGCAGGACGCCCACAACGTGGGCACGGCCGTTCGCCAGTACACGCGGGAGGGCGAGGAGGCGTTCCACGCCGAGGTGCGGGCACTCCACGAACGGTTCGACCGTGTCGAGCACCTGCTCGACAACCGTGAGGCACGCTGAGAACGGTCCTACGGCAGGGTGATGTGGTACGCCTTGCGCAGCGTCTCGTGGACCGTCCATGTCGTCCGGTCGCCCTCGCGGAGCACGCACGCGTCGCCCGGACCGACGTCGAAGGTGGAGCCGCCCTCGACGGCGATCGTGGCCCGGCCGCTGACGACGACGAAGAGTTCGTTCGCCTCGGTGTCGGTCACCACGCCGGGGGTGATCTGCCAGATTCCCCGGATCTGCTTGCCGTCCCGCGACTCCCAGAGCACCTTTGACGACACCTCGGGAGTGCCCCGCACGATCTGTGCCGGGTCAAGGGGGTCCGGCTCAAGTTCGGCGGCGGGGACGTGTACGGCGAAGCTGGTGAACGTGGTCATGGCAGCGACGCTAGGCCATGCCCGCCGACGCGGCCCAGGGACACAGTGCCGTCCGGCGGCCCCGCCGGGGCGACGCTATGACGAGCCTGCCGCTCACCTCTTCCCTGTCCTCCCCGCAGCGCTGCCCGCGCCGGCCCTCGGCCGGCGGCGCCGCGGGTACGGGAGTCCCGGCAGGTTGGAGCGTCGCGACGTCGAGCGCTGGGGCGTCGCGCGCTGGAGGCGGATGACGGCCCTGAGTCCGCCGCCCGGAGCAGGCAGGAGCAGCGCCTCGCCGCCGCTCGCCAGGGCGAGGCGCTGGACGAGGGCGAGGCCGAGCCCGGTGCCGCCCGCGGGCGCGTCCCGGGCGCGCCAGAACCGGTCGAACGCCCTCTCGCGCTGTTCGGGGCTCATACCTGGACCCTGGTCCTGGACCTGGATCTCCGCCCCGTTGGCGGTGACCCGCCGGGAGACTGTCACCACGCTGCCCTCGGGGGCGACGCGCAGCGCGTTGGAGAGCAGATTGTCCAGGATCTGCTCGACGGCCCCGGGCAGCGCTAGCGTGGTGACCTCCGGCTTGCCGATGACGTCCAGGCGTACGCCCTGCCGCGCGTAGAGGCCGGACCAGGCGAGGGAACGGTCCTCCAGTATCGAATCCAGGTCGACGCGTTCGGGGGTGAGCGCGGTCTCCTCCATCCGGGCGAGGGCGAGGAGACCTTCGACCATTCTGCCCAGCCTGTCGGTCTCGGTCATCGCCGCGTTCAGGCTGCCCCGCAGATGGGGCAGGATGTCGGGTTCCATGTTGTCCAGGCGCAGCCGCAGCGCGGCGAGGGGGGTCTTCAACTGGTGGGACGCCTCGCCCGCGAAGGCGCGCTGCTCGGCGAGCAGATGTACCAGCAGGGCGGCCGAACGGTTGAAGGTGGCGGCCAGACTGCGCACTTCGGGCGGTCCGGTGGTGGCGGAGGCCCGGGTGGACAGGTTGCCGCCGGCGAAGGTGCGGGTGGCGTGTTCCAGTTCGAAGATCGGGCGGCCGATCCAGCGGGCCAGTGCGAAGGAGGCCAGGGCGGCTGCGGTCAGTACCCCGAGCCCGCCCAGTCCCAGTACCAGCCACACCCGGTGGACACCGTTCGCGATGGCGTCGGTGGGGACCTTGAGACGTACGGCCCCGTGCAGAGTGCCTCCGTGCCGGACCGGAACGGCGACCGAGAGCCACTGGACGCCGCCGATGGTGGACGTGCGTACGTCGGCTCCGTCGCCGCCGAGCAGTGCGGCGCTGATCTCCGGGCGTCGGGCGAGACCGGCCCGCTGGGCCGGGCTGAGCGGGTGCGAGGTCGCGAGGAGCTTGCCGCTGCTGTCCACGACCAGGATGCGGCCACCGACGCGTTCCGCACAGACGTCCACCCGCCGGGCGAGTTCCTCGGGGTGGCCGTATACGAGGGAGAGGGCGGTGTGGTCGGCCAGCGATTCCGCCTCCTCCGTGGCGGCGTTGGTGGCGCGCTCGCGTTCGGCACGGGTGTAGACGTAGCCGAGCGGGATCTCCAGGCAGATGAGAACGAGGGTGACCAGGGCGAGATGGCTGAGCACCAGTCGGCGGGTCATCGGTTCTGCGATTCCGCGTGGACTGTGTCGTTGTGCGTGCGTACGGCCAGACGCAGACCCACCCCGCGCAGGGTCTGGATCCACGCCGGGTCGCCCAACTTGCGCCGCAGGGTGGCGACATGGACGTCGAGGGTCTTGGTGGGCCCGTGGAAGTGGGGATCCCAGACCCGGTCGAGGATCTCCTGTCGGGAGTAGACCGCCCCTGGGTCCTCGGCCAGCAGCGCCAGCAGGTCGAACTCCTTGGGGGTGAGGGCGATCGGGCTGTCCCCGATCCAGACCTGACGCGTGCGGCGGTCGACGATCAGCGCACCGGTCGGGGTGAACTGCGATGGTACGGCTCCGGGTTCGGGCGCGGGTGCCGCTGAGGGCGCCGTCATGTGGGGAGAGGCCCCGGGAGCGGGGGCCGCGACTGCCGCGGCGGTGGCCGGAGGTGCGCCCGCCCATGCCGCGGTGCGGCGGGTCACGGCCCGGATGCGCGCGATCAACTCCCGGGTGCTGACCGGTTTCGCCACGTAGTCGTCGGCGCCCAGTTCCAGACCCACCACCCGGTCGGCCTCCGTGCTGCGCGCGGTGAGGATGATGATCGGCACGTCGGAGGCCTGGCGGATGCCTCGGCACACGTCGATGCCGTCCATGTCGGGAAGCCCCAGGTCGAGCAGGACGACGTCCCCGTAGGGGCCTTGGAGCCCGGCGGCACCGGTGGACACATGGCGCACTGTCAGGCCGTAGCGGCCGAGGCCCTCCACCAGGGGTCCGGCGATCGTCTCGTCGTCCTCGATGAGCAAGGCCCGCAGGGTCATTGAGTTCCGTCTTCCCGTGAATCCAGAGTAAATCCTGAGTAAATCTGCACAGCGAGAATTCCCCGATAGTCCGCACCCGGGACGATCACCGTACATTGATTGAAATCAACGGCGTGCGGGTCCAGGGACATTGGGAGCGAGGTCACAGCGGCTCTCTCAATTCTGGTGTGGCTCTAGCGTTGCTCTAACCTTCGCCTTGCATCGCTCTCCCTACGGTGTTGAGCCAGGTCCTGGCCACAACCACCAGTTGAGGAGGCACCATGAAGGCTCTGCTCGATCGCGCCCGCTCGTTCCGGCGCCGGGTCGATTTCGAAAGCGACACATATCGGAAACTTGCCGAGGGTCAATTCCCGCAGGCACTCTTCATCGCCTGTTCCGATTCCCGTGTCATACCCGCTTTGATCACAGGTGCACGGCCTGGCGAGGTGTTCGAAATGCGCAATGCGGGCAACATCGTGCCGCCGTACGAGCAGCACCCGGTGTCCGGCGAGGCCGCCACGGTCGAGTACGCGCTCGAGGTGCTGGACGTCCGTGACATCGTCGTCTGCGGGCACTCGCACTGCGGCGCGATGGGCGCTCTGTCCTCCGGCAAGGATCTTTCCGCCCTGCCCCGGGTGGGGGCCTGGCTGGACGTCGCCAGGCCCGGGCTCGCTCCCGTGCTGGACCGTGGGCCCGCCGGCCTGAGCGACGAGGCACAGGTCACGGAGCTCGCGCAGTTCAACGTGCGGGTACAGCTGGCTGCGCTGCAGGGGTACCCGGCGGTCCGGCGGCGGCTGGCGGAGGGCGTGCTGCGGTTGCACGGCTGGTACTACGAGGTGGAGACAGGCAAGCTCTGGGAGCTGGGCGAGGACGACGGCAACTTCCGGGTGCACGCATGCTGAGCCCCGGTCAGGAGCAGGAGCTCGGCAAGGGCTACGGCCGCGGGGCGCGCCGGGGCACGGGCGGAGGCGGCCGGCACCGGGCCGGGCGCTCCGGGCGCGGGCCGGGTCGTACGCAGTCGACGCCGTCCGTGGAGGACATCGCGGGGCCGGACACCGCCGCGTCCGGCGTCACGGGGCCGGACATCGCAGGGTCGGCCCCGTACGAGGCCGACATCTGGTACGACTCGTACGGCAATGCGCCCCCCGTGGACGGCTCTCATCCACCGCAACCAACGCCGCCGACGCGGCAACCGCAGCCGCCCGCGAAGAGCAGGTCGGCCGACCAAAAAAGGGGCACGAGCCGTCAGAAGGTCGATCTCGCCACCGAGATCACCGCCTCCTTCGTCGTCTTCCTCGTCGCTCTCCCCCTGTGCATCGGTGTGGCCGTGGCCTCGGGCGCGCCGCCCGAACTGGGCATCATCTCCGGCGTGATCGGCGGCCTGGTGGTCGGCATGGCACGCGGCAGCACGCTGCAGGTGAGCGGCCCCGCGGCCGGACTCGCGGCGCTGGTCGCCGAGGCGGTACTGGAGCACGGCCTGGCCATGCTCGGCGTGATCGTGCTGGCGTCCGGGGTGCTGCAGATCGGACTCGGGCTGATCCGGCTCGGCCGGATGTTCCAGGCGATCTCCATCGCCGTGGTGCAGGGCATGCTGGCCGGGATCGGCCTGCCGCTGATGTTCAGCCAGGCGTATCCGCTGGCCGACGCCAAGGCCATCGGCAAACCGATCGAGAACATGCTGGGCATCGTGGACCTGGTCGGGCGCACCCTGGCCGATCCGCAGAAGGCGATCGCGGCCGGGCTCGGTGTCGCCACCGTCGTGCTGAGCTTCGTGTGGAAGAAGATTCCGGGTCCGGTGACCAAGGTGCCGGCCGCCCTGGTCGCGGTGGCGGGCGGTATGGCCGTGGCCTCGCTGCCGGGGGTCGACATCGTCACGCTCAAGGTCGGCAACCTGCTGGCGTCCGTGCAGGTTCCGGGGCCGACGGAGTTCGCGGCACTTGCAAACGGCTCGATTCTGGCCACCGTCCTCACGTTCACCGTCATCGCCTCGGCGGAGAGCCTGTTCACCGCCGCCGCCGTGGACCGTATGCACACCGGCGAACGCACCCGATACAACTCGGAGTTGATCGCACAGGGCGTCGGCAACACCATCAGCGGCTTCCTCGGGGCGCTGCCGATCACCGCGGTGGTCGCCCGTAGCTCGGCCAATGTGCAGGCGGGGGCCAAGACCCGGCTGTCCCGTACGCTGCACGGCCTGTGGCTGCTCGCGTTCGCCCTGCTGCTGCCGAATGTCCTCGCTCTCATTCCGATCTGTGTACTCGCGGGTGTGCTGGTGCACAGCGGCTGGAAGCTGTTCGCGCCGGAGGAGTTCCCCAAGATGTGGCGGCAGGACCGCGGCGAGCTCGTGGTGATGACTCTCACCACGGTCGCGATCTTCTTCACCGCCCTGCTCGAAGGCGTCCTGGTCGGTCTCGCGGCGGGCATCGTGCTGGCCGCGCTGCGGATGTCGCAGACCTCGGTGCACACCCGCGTGGAGGGCGACACCGCGACCCTGGTCATGACGGGCAATGCGACCTTCCTGCGACTGCCGAAGCTGATCGACGCGCTGGAGGCCGTCGGCGCCGCCGGTACGCCGAGGATCCGGCTCGATCTGACCGCCGTGGCGCACTGGGACCACGCCTGCCGCAGTCAGGTGGACGAGTTCGTGGCCCAGCACCGGAGTTCGGACGTACGCGTGGAACTGCTGCGCCCGAACACCCCGAACGCGCCGGCCCCGCCCGTCCCTGCCCCGTCCGAGGCGCAGCCGACGCCCGACAGTGGGCCGGCGGATGTGCCGGGGCCGACGGCGCAGTGGTTCTATCTCGACCCGACTCCGCTGGAGGGCCGTTCGGACCCCGCGGCCTTCATGGACGCGACGGCCTCGACCACCCCGGCGGCCTGGACGGATGAGTACGGGGCCCCGATGCGTATGCACTGACCCGACCCCCGGCCCTGTGGGGCCACGCACCCGGCGTGCCGCGCACACACGCGGCACGGGTGAGGGGCGGCGCGCCGCGAGACGGCGCGCCGCCCCTCCCGGCGTCCACCCGACCGGCGCGTGCGGCGGCATGGGCATCGGCACCAGCACGTTGCAGCCCCTACCCGTCGCGTCACCCGCCCCGGACCGGCCGGCTTCCCTGCCCGGGATCAGCGCCGGGGGGCCCGCGCTGGCAGGAAGGTCTGAACGATGGTTCACTTGTTTCATGGCCTACCGCAAGACGCCCGCAGTGCAGGACCGCCTCGCCGCTGCCAGGGAGCACCTCGTGGCGCAGGCCACCACCGTGATCGCCGACGTGGGCTGGGCGAACGCCTCCGTCACCGCGGTCGCCGCCGCGGCCGGGATGTCGGTCGGCTCGGTCTACCAGCACTTCCCCTCCAAGGGGGCCCTGGCCGTCGAGGTCTTCCGCCGCGCCTCGGGACGGGAGGTCGAGGTGCTCAGCGAGGTGCTCCGGCAGGGCAGCGGGGACCCGGTCGAACGCCTGGGCCTCGGCGTCGCCGTGTTCGCCCGTCGCGCCATGGAGCGCCGGGGTCTGGCCTACGCCCTGCTCGCCGCACCGGCCGAACCGGCGGTGGGCCAGGAGCGGTTGAGCTTCCGGCGCCGCTACCGCGCGGTGTTCGCCGAGGTGATCCGTGAGGGCATCGAGGCGGGGCTGCTCCCCGACCAGGACCCGGAGGTCACCGCCGCGGCGCTGACCGGGGCGATCGGCGAGGTTCTGGTGGACCCGCTGTCCGCTCCGGCGGAGGGCACAGCCGCCGGCCACCCGATCAGCGAACTCGTGGCGATGTCCCTGCGCTGCGCCGGCGCCACGCCCGCCGTCCGACCCCTACGCCTTGGAGAACTTCGATGACCGCAACCACGGACTCAGCGCCGAGCAGCAATCCCACCGCGCGCACGCACGAGGTGACCAACCAGGTCCCGCCGCTGGTCGGGCACGACGTCGCCGACGACTGCGCACTGCTGGAGGGAGTGCGGCGCGAGGGCGCCGAGTGGTACGTCGACGACCTGCACCGCGTGGGCCGGCTCGCCGGCTCGGAGCAGGTCCAGCGCTGGGCGGAGGAGGCCAACCGCTGCGAGCCGCTGCTGCGCACCCACGACCGGTACGGCAACCGGATCGACGAGGTGGACTTCCACCCCTCGTACCACGCGCTGATGGACGTGGCCATCAGCGAGGGTCTGGGCGGTGCGCCCTGGGCCGACGACCGGCCCGGCGTCCACGTGGCCCGCGCGGCGGGCTTCATGACGTGGAGCTCGGCCGAACAGGGCCATGGCTGTCCCGTGTCGATGACGTACGCGGTCGTCCCTGCGCTGCGGTCGGCGCCGGAGCTTGCGGCGTTGTACGAACCGCTGCTGACCAGCCGCGTGTACGACCCCGGCCTGCGGGCCCCCGGGAGCAAGCGCGGTCTCCTGGCGGGGATGGGCATGACCGAGAAGCAGGGCGGCACCGATGTACGCGCCAACACCACCACCGCGACCGAACAACCGGACGGCACCTGGCGGCTGCGCGGCCACAAGTGGTTCACCAGCGCCCCCATGAACGACCTCTTCCTGGTCCTCGCGCAGTCCCCGGGAGGTCTGTCCTGCTTCCTGGTGCCCCGGGTGCTGCCGGACGGCAGCCGCAACACCTTCCGTATCCAGCGGCTCAAGGACAAGCTCGGCAACCGCAGCAACGCCAGCAGCGAGCCCGAGTTCGACGACACCGTCGCCTGGCCGGTCGGCCCGCAGGGGCAGGGCGTGCGGACCATCATCGACATGGTGACGATGACCCGGCTCGACTGCATTCTGGGCTCGGCGGCGGGGGTCCGCACCGCGTTGACACAGGCCGCCCACCACATCCGCCACCGGTCGGTGTTCGGTGCCAAGCTGATCGACCAGCCGCTGATGCGCAATGTCATCGCCGATCTGGGCATCGAGTCCGAGGCGGCGACCACCCTCGCGCTGCGGGTCGCGGGCGCGGCCGACCGGGCCCAGCGCGGCGACGCACAGGAGCGGGCGTTCCTGCGGCTGGCCACGGCGGTAGGGAAGTACTGGGTCTGCAAGCGGCAGCCGGCAGCGGTCGCCGAAGCCCTGGAATGCCTCGGCGGCAACGGCTACGACGAAGCCTCCGGCATGCCGCGGCTCTACCGGGAGGCTCCGCTCAACGGCATCTGGGAGGGCTCGGGCAATGTCAACGCACTCGATGTGCTGCGCGCCCTGACCCGCGAGCCCGAATCACTGGAGGCCTACCGCGCCGAGGTCGAGGCCGCGGCGGGCGCGGACAGCCGGCTGGACGAGGCCTGGCGGCAGCTGCGCGGTGAGCTGGTACCCACCGAGGACGCCGCACTGCGCGCCCGCCGCCTGGTCGAGCGCATGGCCCTGGTGCTGCAGGGCTCCCTGCTGGTCCGGCACGCCCCTGGTGCGGTGGCCGACGCCTTCTGCGCCTCCCGGCTGGCCGGCGATCGCGGGCTGGCCTTCGGCACCCTGCCGGGTGGGCTCGATCTCGCCGGGGTCATCGACCGCGTACCGGGCACCGCTGCCTGAGCGGGACGGGTGCAGAAGGCGGCTGACGCGGCCTCATGCCCCACCTGCGGTGGTCCTCGCCATGCGCCGGGGTCCCGGCTGCGCGACCATGCGTGTGTACCCGCGCGCCGACGAAGCGAGGACCATGGCCGAGGATGTCGTGGGCAGCAGCCCGCCCGGAGAGCTGAAGGCCGATGCGATCGGGTTCCTCGACGCGCTCGTCATCGGTCTCAACTCCACCTCCCCCGCGTACTCGCTGGCCGCCGCCATCGGGCCGATCGTGGCCCTGGTGGGGATCTACGCCCCGGGCGTGATGCTGGCCTCCTTCGTCCCCATGCTGCTGATCGCCTCGGCCTTCTACTATCTGAACAAGGTCGACCAGGACTGCGGGACGACCTTCTCCTGGGTGACCCGGGCGATGGGTCCCTGGACCGGCTGGCTCGGCGGCTGGGCCATCACCATGACCGGCGTGCTCGTGGTCGGGTCGCTGGCGGATGTCGCCGTCCACTTCGGGCTGCTCGCAGTCGGTCTCGACGGCTGGGCGGAGAACGACGCGATCCGGCAGACGCTCGCGGTGGTCCTGATCCTGGTGATGACCGCCGTGTGCGTCATCGGCACGGAGATGTCGGCCCACGTCCAGAACGTCCTCATCCTCGCCCAGGTCTTCTTCCTGCTCGTCTTCGCCGTGGTGGCCATCTACCGCGCGTACGCCGGTACGAGCGCACTGGACGCCGTCGAACCGTCCTTCGACTGGCTCAACCCCTTCGGCGCCGGCGGCGCGGCCCTGACCGGCGGTCTGCTGCTCGGGGTCTTCATCTACTGGGGCTGGGAGTCCGCGGTGAACCTCACCGAGGAGGTCAGGGACTCCGCCACCGCCCCCGGCAAGGCGGGCATCTGGTCGACCATCGTGCTGCTGGTGACCTATCTGTCGGTCGCCATCGCCGTCGTGGCCTATGCGGGCCCCGCGTTCCTCGCAGAAAACGCCGGCGAGGAGGAAGCCATCTTCGCCGTTCTCGCCCGGGAGGTGATGGGCGGCTGGGACTGGGTGGTGCTCCTCGCCGTGTGCACCTCCGCACTGGCCTCCACCCAGACCACCATCATCCCGGCCTCCCGCACCGCGCTGTCCATGGCCCGACGGCACGCCCTTCCACGGCCCTTCGCCCACATCCACCCGCGGTTCCGTACGCCCGATGTGAGCACCTGGTGGGTGGCCGCCGTCGCCATCGCGTGGTATCTCGTCGTCAACCGGATCAGCGAGAACGCACTGTTCGACTCGCTCACCGCGCTCTCGCTGCTCATCGCCTTCTATTACGCGCTCACCGGCCTGGCCTGCGTGATCTACTACCGCCGCCATCTGACCGAGAGCCTGCACAACTTCCTGCTGATCGGCGTCGGCCCGCTGGTCGGCGCCGGCCTGCTGGCCTGGCTGCTGGTGGAATCGGTCACCGACATGGCCGACCCGGCGAACTCGTACAGCGGTGTCTCCTGGTTCGGGCTCGGCCCACCACTGGTCATCGGCATCGGGATCGCCCTCATCGGCGTGCTCGTCATGTGCTTCTGGCGACTGAAGTCCGGCGTCTTCTGGGCCGAGCGCCGCGGCGTGGCCGACCCGGAGCTCGTCCACCGCAAGGAGACATAAAATGTCCGTCGTCCTGGGATACGACGATTCGCCCGCCGCGGCACGGGCCCTGCGCGTGGCGATCGAGGTCGCGGCGGCCTTCGGCGAGGCCCTTGTCCTGGTCTACGGCGCCGCCGCCCCCGGCGGCCTCGGCGAGGAGTACCGCAGCCACCACGAGGCCATCCTCCAGGCCGGGCGCTCCGCGCTCGCCCACGCCCTCGAGTCCGCCGAGGCGGCCGGTGTCCCGACGGTCGTGGAACTCCTCGACGAAAAGCCGGCCCAGGCCCTGCTCGATGCCGCCGCACGCCATGAGGCACGTGTCATCGTCGTCGGCACCTGGGGTGAAAGTCCGATGCGCGGCGCCCTCCTGGGCTCCACCCCGCACAAACTGCTCCACCTGTCGAAGGTCCCGGTCCTCTGCGTCCCCACGGAGGACTGACACCTGGTCCGCCCACCCGGACATGAGCGTCAACTGCCGTATCGGTCACCGTCCCCGGACCCACCACGCCTCGCCGCGGCCACAGCGCGCAGGGAGTTGACATCAGGTCGGTCGAGGAACCTCACCGGCGAGGAGCGCCGCGAGGACACCAACGACAGCATCAAGCTGATCCTTCGGTCCGAAGTCCTGTTCGGCAAGGACAGTGCACAGCTCGGCAGCGCTGCCGGTCGACGCATCGAGGCGCTCGCCGAAGAGCTGAAGAGGCACGGGGCGAAGAAGGTGGAGATCGCCGGCTACACCGACGACCTCGGCTCGTACGAGCACGGCAAGGTGCTCTCCGAGCAGCGCGCCGAGGCCGTGCACGAGGCGCTCGCCGCCGAGTCGGCCGATGCGGGCATCGCCTACGAAGTCGTCGGCCACAGCGAGGACCACCCCGTCGCCGGCAACTCCACCGACGAAGGCCGCAGGAAGAACCGTCGCGTGGAGGTGTCCTTCCCCCGCGCCGATTCCGGCTGAAACCCGTCCGAGAGCGGGCGGGAGACTGCGTGGATCCCGCCCGCTGCCTTCGCCGCTCAGCCGTTGACCAGGTGGCCGGCTCGCCCGTCGAGGGCGTCGCCGCTACGGTGAGCCTCGACGCAGGAATAAAACAGGACAGATCGCACCATTCATGTGAGGCGCTTCTTCATGAGCCTGAGCATCCGCAACCAGATCCCCGGCACCGTCGTCTCCGTGACCCGGGGCGAGGTGATGGCAACCGTCGGGGTCTCTCTGGACAGCGGCCAGGAGATCACCGCGGCCGTCACGCGCGAGGCGGTGGAGGATCTCGGGCTGGCCGAGGGCTCCGCCGTTCGCGCGCTGGTCAAGTCCACCGAGGTGGCACTGGCGACCGGCCCCGTCGAGGGCGTCAGCATCCGCAATCAGATCCCTGGCACCGTCACCGACATCGCCACCGGCGGTGCCATGGCCGGCGTCAAAGTCTCCGTCCCGGGCGGAGGCGAGCTCACGGCCGCGATCACCAAGGACGCCGTGGCCGACCTGGGCCTGGCCCCCGGCTCCTCCGTCGTCGCGCTGATCAAGTCGAGCGAGGTCGCCCTCGCCGCCGTCTGAGCCATCGCGTCCCGGCTCCCGCCCGTCGGCGGCCGGATGGCTGCCACGCCCCTCGAACTGCAAGGGCAGGGGTCAGGCTGCCGGGCGTGCGTTCGGAATCGTCCGCCGGTGGCTCGACGCCGGAGGTCAGTGGACGTCGCGGGCATAGCGTTTGTCCGCGGCGGGTGAACCGGCGATCACCCGCGACCGCGGGGCAGAACGGAGCCCTGGCAGGTGGATCTTGTCCACCTGCCGGGGCTGCCACGACGGCATCCGGCTCAGCGGTGCTTACGGCTCCTCTTCGCCTCGTCCGCCAAGTCGTCCATTGCCTCGCCCAGCTCCCCCTCGGCCTGGCGGGCCTTGCCTTCCGCACGGTCGGCGGTTCCCTTCATGCGCAGCTTTTCGCTGTCCGTCGCCTCTCCGGCCTTCTGCTTCGCCTTGCCCACTGTCTCCTGGGCCTTGCCGCGCATCTTCTTGCCCTGGTCACCCACGGCGATCAGCTCCTTCGTCCTCTTCCTCGTCCTCGACGTCCTCGTCCTCTTCGTATGCGTCCTCAGGGGCGTCGTCCTCCTCGTCGTCCTCTTCCTCGTCCGCGACGTCCTCGTCGTACTCGTCCTCGGCGTTCTCGTCCTGGTCTGCCGATTCCTCGTCCTCCAACGCCTCCTCGTGGGTGCGGACCACTTCGCCGTCGCGGATTTCGCCGCGCCAGCCTTCGGGCTCCTCCGCGGTGAGCGTCACATAGCGCTGGAAGTGCTTGAAGTCGAGCCGCAGACGGCGCCCTTGAGCGCGCCAGATGTTGCCGGTCTTCTCGAAGAAGCCCGAGGGGTAGTACTCGACGACGAGCACGATGCGCGTCAGAGCGGGTGCGAGCTCGTGGAAGCTGACGCAACCCCGCGTGGTGCCCTTGGCACCCTCGGAGGTCCAGATGATCCGGTCGTCCGGCACCTGCTCCTGGACCTTGCCTTTCCAGCTGCGGGTCGAGGGGCCGACCTTCACCTTCCAGGCACTGTTGATCTCGTCGTCCTTCGACGCGTCCCGTACGCCCTTGGTGAAGCTGCTGAACTTCTCGTACTGCGTCCAGTGGTCGTACGCCGTGCGAATCGGTACACCCACGTCGAGCACTTCGATGATGTTCATGACCTTCGTGGTGCCGGACTTGCGCTTGCCTTTGCCGCCGAACACGCCCTTCGCCTTGTCCACGACACTGTCCTTGATGCTCTTGGCCCCCGCGCCGAGGAGGGACTTCATGTTCAAGCCGGGAAGAAGTGAGCCGCCGCTCTCGGCGGAATCGAGGAGTTTGTCGGTGACACCGGCGAGCTTGTCACCGGCGGCGTCAGCCAGGTGCCCTACGCGAGCACCGACATAGTTGCCCAACTCACCGCGCAGTTTGTCCAGGCCATCGCCGAGGTTCTGATCTGTCTTGGCCATGGCCCTACCTCCGCCGCTCGGTCGGCTTCTTCGCCGCCGTCTTCCGCGCGGGCGCCTTCTTCGCAGGGGACTTCCGGGTGGCACTCTTCTTGGCCGGAGGCTTCTCCCCCGTCCCCCTCTTGGCGGCCTTCCGGCCGGCCGACGACTTCTTGGCGGCAGCCTTCTTCGCCGGTGGCCTCTCCTCCTCGTCCTCCTCCTCGTCCTCCTCCTCTTCGGCCTCCTCCTCTTCAGCCTCGGCTTCGCCCTCTTCGCCGGTCTCGGCCTCGTCCTCGAACTCGCCCTCTTCCTCCTCTTCCTCCTCTTCCTCCTCTTCCTCGTCCTTGCCGATGCGGAGTGTGCGTTCATGAAGAGAATCCGCCAGACCGGCCAGACGCCGGTCCGCCGTGGCCGCCAGCGCCTTGCGTCCGGCGTCCAGCAGTTCGCCCCGCATCTGATCCTTCAGCTCCGCGAGCTGCGGTACGTCCCCGAGTTTGCTCAAGCCCTGCGTGACCAGCTTCTGCGGATCGATATCGAGGCGGCGCCCGGCGAGATAGGTCGCCACCGCCAGGGCCAGCCGCCCCTTTTTCGCGCGTCCCAGTACGTAGCCACCCGCGACCGCGGCCGCGACTGCGATCTTGGTCGAGTCTTTCATGAGCCATCCCTTCGAGGTCACTCGGCGGACTCTCAGGTTCGGGTGCCCGCACCCCTGCCAGACATGTCCCTATATGATGAAATTGTCTTTTTGTGCGCCCGATGTGGCGCATGCTCCGAACATCGGGAGCGACGATGGCCGCAGGAGAACCCGCCAGGGGCAAGGCGGCACGGGCCATGCGTGCCGCGGCGTCCCAGCTGGCGGAATTGCTCGGGCGGGCCCCCGAATCCGTCTCCGCCCTGAAGCCGACCGACGACGGCTGGGAGGCCGACGTCGAGGTCCTCGAGCTGGAGCGCATTCCCGAGACCACAAGTTTGATGGCCAGCTACCGGGTGACTCTGGACAAGGAGGGCGATCTGGTGTCCTACGAACGGACCCGTCGCTACACCCGAGGACAGAGCGACCGGCGGCCCTGAGAAAGGAGCCGGCCGGCGAAGGGAGGCACCATGACCATGGTGCCGCAAGGCGAAGGCGCCGTCTCCAGGGGCGGTGGTCGAGGAAATCTCTACGACGTCCTGGAACTCATTCTTGATCGCGGGCTGGTCATCGACGTCTTTGTCCGCGTCTCACTCGTCGGGATCGAGCTTCTCAAGATCGATGCCCGCATCGTCGTGGCCAGCGTCGATACGTACCTGCGCTTCGCCGAGGCCTGTAACCGGCTCGACCTCGAGTCCGGGGACAGGGCGCCGGCGAAGCTGACCGACATCGTGGGCGACACGGTCGAGAGCGGGGCCCGCGGCAAGTCGAAGGGTGCGCTCACCGGTGCCGTGGAAGCCGTGACGGGCGCCCTGAAGGGTGACGACGAGGACGAGGAAGAGGAGAAGCCCAGGAAGGCGAGGGCTGCGGAGGACGAGGACGAGGAGGAACCCGTGGAGAGGCGGCGGCCCGCCCGGCGGCCCTCCCGGCGTGCGAAGGAACGCGAGGAGGAGTGAGCCATGGCCGTTTACGTCTACTCCATCGCCGACGAGCAGCACCCGCTGCGTCTCGACGGTGTCACCGGCGTCGGCGATCCGCCCTCCGACCTGCGCACGGTGAGCGCCGGCGGACTGCGAGCAGTGGTCAGCGACGCGCCGGACGATCTGCGGCCCAAACGACGCGACCTCATGGCGCACCAGGCCGTACAGGACAGCCTGATGAGCGACGGCACTGTGCTGCCCCTGAGGTTCGGCCTCACGGCCCCGGACGACGAGACCGTCCAGGCCACCCTGAAGGAGCGCGCCGCGGAGTACACGGACAGGCTGGCGGCGCTGAACGGCTGCGCCGAGTACCACCTGAAGGTGAAGCAGGACGAGGAGTCGCTGCTGCGCAGGATCCTCGACGAGTCGAGCATGGCCCGGGATCTGAACAATCAGCTCCGCCGCGGCGAAGGAGGGCCGGAACTTCAGGTGACGCTCGGGGAATTGGTCGCTCAGGAGGTTCAGGCACGCCAGGAGGCCCTGGCCTCGGGAGTGATCGAGGCGCTCCGTCCGTTCTCCCGGGACCACGACCCCTCTCCGCCGACCGGCGAAGACTTCCTGAGCGTGTCCTTCCTGGTGGCCGAAGACCAGGAAGAGCAGTTCCTCACCACCGAGTTGAGTGTCGCCAACCAGATGGGGGACGAATTCGAGTTCCGGCTCAACGGTCCGCTCCCTCCCTACAGCTTTGTGTGAAAGAGGACACCTCATGGGACTTCTCACCCAGATCGTCACCCTCCCGCTGGCGCCGGTACGCGGCGTCGCATGGGTGATGGAACGGGTCCTGGAAACGGCCGAGGACTCGTACTACGACCCGGCGCGCGTACAGCAGGAACTGGCGGAACTCGAGGCAGAGCTTGTCGCGGGGCACATCGACGAAGAGACCTTCGACCGGCGGGAGGACGAACTGCTCGACCGGCTGGAGGAGATCAAGGCGTTCAGGGAAGGGCGGTTGTGAGACGGCCTGGAGAGGGCACCTGAGACGTGCAAGTGACTCCTGACGGAAACGCGAGGCCATCACTGTGACTGAACCCGTGGCCAACAGGCTCGGCTCCTACCCCTCCAGAGCGACGCCCCAGTACGGTCAGGGATCCTCGGCCAACCTCGCCGACATCCTTGAGCGCGTGCTCGACAAAGGCATCGTCATCGCGGGCGACATCCAGATCAATCTGCTCGACATCGAGCTGTTGACCATCAAGCTCCGCCTGCTGGTCGCCTCGGTCGACAAGGCCAAGGAGATGGGCATCGACTGGTGGGAGCACGACCCCGCGCTGTCGTCCCGGAGCCGGGACGATCACTCGCTCGCCGAGGAGAACCGGCGGCTGCGTGCGGAGATCGATGCTCTGCGGCAGGGCGATGCCGCGCTGACCGAGGGAGGCGGGACGACGGAGGAGGGCGAGGAAGAGCCCCGCGCCGGGGCGCGTCGCGGACGCGGCGGCGGCACCGGTGGCGGGAGCAAGCGTCGCGGAGGGGACGTGAGCGATGACTGACCGTGTCACCTACGTCTACGCCGTCGCCCACAACACGGGCGAGCTGGAGGATGCCGTGGCCGCGCTCGCCGGTGTCGACGGCGCCCCGGTCCGTCTCCTGCCCGCTACGGGCGAGGACGAGCTGGCGCTCGTGGTCAGCTCCGTACCCGCCCAGGACTTCGACGAAGACGCCCTCAAACGGCACCTGGAGGACCTCGAGTGGCTGGAGGCGGTCGCCCGTGCCCACCACGGTGTGATCGAGGCGCTCGCGGCCCGCACCACCGTGCTTCCGCTGCGGCTCGCGACCGTCTATCTCGACGACAGCCGGGCGAAGGACGTCCTGGACGCCGGGCGGCACGCGTTCGCGCAGCGCCTGGCCCACCTTTCCGGGCATCTGGAATGGGGGGTCAAGATCTACGTCGAACCGTCCCGCGCACCCGCCGCGCCCGAACCCGCCTCCCCGCCCGGTGTGACACCCGGGCGGGCGTACCTGCGCAGTCGCCGGGCCCAGAAGAGTGTCCGGGACGGCGTCTACCAGGCGGCACATCAGGCGGCCGAGCGGGTCGTGGCCGCAGGGCACGAGTACGCCGCCGACCGGGCGGGTCACCGTGTGCAGCAGGGCGAACTGGCGAGCGCTCCGGGCGAGAACGTGGTCAACGATGCCTACCTCGTGCCCCGCGACCGCGCCGAGGAGTTCCGCAGCGCGGTGTCACATGCCGCCGACGGCCTTCCGGGAGTGCGGGTCGAGGTGACGGGCCCCTGGGCGCCCTACTCCTTCGCCACTCCCCCAGCCGCGTCCGGCGATGTCACGGAAGACGTGCGCCCATGACCGAATCCGGCCCCTCGTCGGCGGTCGAACCCCTGGCACAGCGGCAGGTCGCCCTGATCGATCTGCTGGACCGCCTCCTGAGCGGCGGAGTCGTCATCACCGGCGACGTCGTGCTGTCCATCGCCGACATCGATCTCGTACGCGTCTCGCTGCACGCTCTCATCGCCTCCATCGGCGAGGACACCCAGTCGCCGTGGGCCGTCCCGGCACCCCCGCGAGGCGACCATGACATCTGAAGAGGCCAACGAGGCACAGGGCGCGGGGCGGCGGCTGGACGAGGTCGCGGATGCCGCCGCACGAGCCTTCCGTCTCCTGCCTGCCGCCCCCCGGGACCTGCCGGCCCCTGGGGCTGCCGCGGGGACCCCGGCCCGCCGGATCAGCAGCGATCCCGACACCGTCGAACGGGACCTGATGAAGCTGGTTCTCACCCTGGTCGAGCTGCTGCGTCAGCTGATGGAGCGCCAAGCCCTGCACCGGGTGGACCAGGGAGACCTCTCGGAGGAGCAGGAGGAGCGTCTGGGGACGACCCTCATGCTCCTCCACGAGCGCATGAACTCGCTGTGCGACCAGTACGGGTTGACGATGGAGGATCTGAACCTCGATCTCGGCCCGCTGGGAACGCTTCTGCCGCCCGCCGAGTGACGCGGCCGTCGGCGGCTGCCGTGGAGCGGCGGCCCCGGTGGCCGCCGCTCCACGGTCTACTCCACGAAGCTGTACGGCGGCAGGGGGCCGTTGACCCGTACGGAGAGATGGGGGTTGTTCTTGCTCAGTTCGTCCACGGCGTTCGCGAACTCGGCGGCGCGATCCTGGGGAACGAGAAAAGAGACATTGGCCAGCCAGCCGGTGGACTCCGGTGCGGGGCTGGTTGCTTCGGCCACCCCCTCCAAGCTCCTGTGCAGCAGGTCGGCGTCGCGTGCCTCGTACTGCTTCACCACAGCCACGACCCGCTCGCCGAACTCCACCTTCTGCTCGTACGTGCCACCGCCCGCAGCCCTGTTGGCCTCGCTCATCGCGCGCAGTTCGGCGTTCTCGGCGAGCACTTGGTGCAGGACGGCGTCCTCGTCGTGTGCGGCCTTGACGTTGAACTCCACCTTGCCGTCGAGCGTCCGAAGGCGTTCGAGGAAGTGGTCCGCCCGCTCGGCCAGCACCGATTTCACCGCGGCGTCGTCGGGCGACAGCCCGCCGAAGCGCAGGGGCAGCACGGCGCCGGCCGCCCCGGCCTCGGCGAGAACGGCCTGATGCGCCAGCAGATCACGTCGTTTGGGCCTGATGTCGTCGGGTGCGTCGCTCACCAGGGCGAGCAACTCGCCCTCCTGCACGGCGCGCACGGGCTGCGGCGGATCACCGACCCCCTGGTGCTCGACCGGCAGGCCGGGGTGCGAGCTGCGGGCTATCCCGTAGACGTACGTCTTCACTCCTGCTCCTCCTTCCGGCGGCTCGTGCTCGTGCGCTTGGTGGCGCGCGGCTTGCTCTCCGACTCGTCATCATCGCCGCGTGCCTGGTGGAACGCGTCCGAGATGGTCTGCGCCGCGCCCGACAGGGCGCCCTGGGACTTGCCGCGCGCCCCGGATTCAGTGATCTCGCCCACGATCTCGGGCAGTCCGGGGCTGCGGTTCGGCCCGGATTCCAGGTCGAGGCGGTTGCATGCCTCGGCGAAGCGCAGATAGGTGTCGACGCTGGCGACGACGACCCGTATGTCGATCTTCAGGATCTCGATGCCCACCAGGGAGACGCGGATGAACGCGTCGATGACGATTCCCCGGTCGAGGATGAGTTCCAGGACGTCGTACAGGCCACTGGTCCCACCGCCACCGCGGGTTTGTTGTGCGGGAACTACTGTCATGCCGTCAGGTCCTCCTTGTCGCGTGGTTCAGCTGCGATCTGCCCTGCCGCGCTCGTAACGCCGGACGCGCCGATAGCCGGTCAGCTCACCCTCCTGGTCGAGCTCGACCTCGTAGGTGGCGAGCAGACTCATGGTGTCCGGGACCCGTGAGAGTTCCAGAACCTCGATCCGCAGGGCCCATCCGTCGTCCGTGCGTGCCAGGGACGAGACCGATTCGGCCGCCATGCCGGTGAGTTCGGCGAGTTGCGAACATGCGTGGCGCAGTACTTCCACGGTCAAAGTGCCCGCCGCCTTCCTCGTATTCGTCGTGTTGCGTGGTATTCGTCGTGACGACCCGAGCGCTGCGGGTTACCCGTTCCCGCACGGTCAAACGTGGGCCGTGCCCGGGGATCATCAGGACCAAAGCGGGTATTCGCCTCGTGTGCGGTCCCGGAACCCGGGCCGAAGGAGGGAGTAGCCGTGACGTACGACGCAGCCGCCGCGAAGCCCGCGGGGACCGGCCCGCCGGCCCGGGTGGCAGGGCCCGACGGCTCCGCACCAGCACCGGGCACCGACGCGCAGGCAGCGGCGGAGGTGGAGGTGGATGCCGAGACACTCTCCACCGACGACACACTGCCACGCGATCACACGCAGTCCATCCTGGAGACGACCAAGCAGGTGGCGGCGCTGCTGAAGGCCTCGGAGCACCGCTTCGCGCTCACAGGAAGCGTGGCCGCGTATGCGCACGGTGTACAGGTGAGACTGCAGCACGACACCGATTTCTGTATCAGGCCCGAGGATGTCGGCGACATCGCAGACGCCTGTGCGAAAGCAGGCCTGGAGATGGTCGACGCGCCCGAGGACTGGCTGATCAAGGCCCGGGCGGGTGGCGAGGAGATCGATCTCATCCACGAGCTGGCCCAGCGCCCCGTGACCACCGAACTGCTGGACCGGGCCGAGATGCTTTCGGTGGACTCCGTATGGATGCCGGTACTGCCCCCGACGCAGCTGTTGAGCGGCCTGCTCGGCTCGCTGTCCGAGCACCACTGCGACTTCTCCGGCCTCCTCCCGATCGCCCGCACACTGCGCGAACGCATCGACTGGGACCAGCTGCGCGAGCAGCACGGACAAGCGCCCCTGCCCGACGCGTTCTTCTACCTCCTCGAACGTCTGAATGTCATCGACCGGCGGGAGGCCACGTCATGAAGCACGCGGACACCGACGACTACCGCGTGGCCCATCTCCAGGAGAGGCTCGCCGGCGAGGAGATCGCCGAACTGGGCGTACGGGTCGAACTGCGCGCAGGGGCCGTCTTCCTCTCGGGCACCGTCTCCACCACCGCGTGCCGGGAGGAGATCCTGCGCATCGCCACGGCCGAGCTGGCGGGGCTTGCGGTACGCGAGGATCTACTCATCGCATCCAGCACCGCCCCCGACCATCCCGAGGAGTTGCCGTGATCCGGGTGGCAGCCGTAGGAGACATCCATCTGGGACCGGGCAGCCGCGGACTGCTGCGACCCGCGTTCGAGACGCTGGGCGACTGCGCCGATGTCCTGCTGCTCGCCGGTGACCTCACCCGCCACGGCACGGTGGAGGAGGCGCGGGTGGTCGCCGGAGAGGTGGCGGACCTGCCCGTTCCGGTGGTGGCGGTCCTGGGCAACCACGACTACCAGAGCGACCTGGAGAAGGACGTGACGGCTGTCCTCGCCGACAGCGGTGTGACCGTCCTCGAGGGCAGTGGCACACAGCTGTCGATCAACGGCGTCCGCGTCGGCATCGCGGGCACCAAGGGGTTCGGCGGCGGCTTCGCCGGGCGCAGCGGCAGCGAGTTCGGTGAGCCGGAGATGAAGGCGTTCATCCGCCGCACCCGCTCCTGCGCGGACGGGCTGCGGCGATCCCTGGAGGAGCTCGCGGAGGCCGGTAGTGACGTACTGATCGCGCTGACGCACTTCTCTCCGGTGCCGGACACCCTGGCCGGGGAGCCGCCCGAGATCTTTCCCTTCCTGGGCAGCTATCTGCTGGCCGAAGCGGTGGACGCCGGCGGCGCGGACCTGGCCGTCCACGGCCACGCCCATCGGGGCACCGAGCACGGCATGACGGCGGGCGGGGTCCGGGTCCGCAACGTCGCCCAGCCGGTGATCGACCATGCCTTCGCGGTCTACCACCTGCCGGCCGGCGCCTGAGCCTCCCCCGGCCTCGCACCGACCGCCGAGGGAGTGGGCGTCACTTGTGCCCCTGCTCGTGTACGGGAAGTCCCGCCACGCGCGGTCCGTCCGGGCGCAGGGACGACCTGCCCTCCCGCCAGGCACCCAGGAGATGATCGGCCAGCCGGTCCTCGAGATGGCCGGTCGCATCGATGCCGAACGCGATCTCGGCGTCCAGCTGGGGCTCCTCCTCCAGGAGTCCGCCGATCACCTCGCGCCGCACGATCTGCTCATGCACGGCGTCGGCCTCGACATGCTCGTCGTAGAAGAACTCCGCCGCGGGCCCCGCCCCGGTGCGCCGCATCGCCTCTGCCAGTCGCGCGGACGCTGGGGACGACGTGACCTCGACTGCCGCGAAGTGGCCGACCAGAGCGCCCCGCAGGGCTCGGTGCAGGCCGAAGAGCGACATCACGTTCACGGTGGCGAGCATCTGCGCCGAAGCGGCGTCGAGGTAGTGGCCGTAGGTGGTGTCCAGGCCCAGATCGGTCATCAGCTCGGCGAAGAGCCGGGCATGCACCCGCTCCGCCCGTCCACCGCCGTACTCGTCGAATTCCACGGCCGCCATCCCGGCCTTGGCCCGCCCGCGCAGTCGGGGCAGGACCCAGGCGTGCGGGTCTGCCTCCTTCAGGTGGTACAGCGATCGCTGCGCCGCGTACTCCCTCAGCTGCCAGAGCTCCCCCTCGTCCCGGAGGAAGTGCGAGACGCCGTGGCCCCGCACCGGCTCCACCAGCAGTTCCGCCATGGCATCGTCCGTGGTGTCGTGGTGCGTGGCGTCCCAGCGCAGGGTGGTGAGGAATCTGTTCTCGATCGACCTGCGTACGCTCAGCAGGGCCGGATCCCATTCACAGGCGGGGTCCACGTCCGCGAACCCCCGGTAGTGCAGCTCGTAGCACACGTACAGGGCGAGGTGCAGATCGTCCCCATAGGGCTCGGCGGCCGGCACAACCCCGTCCCCCGGCAACGGGGTACCTCCACGCAGGTACCCGATGATCGCTGCCGAGAGCTCCCCACGCTCCTGCGGCAGCACCGATCCCCGCCGGTCAGCAAGCATGCCGGTCGTGTCCGCCATGTCTCACACCTACCCCGTGATCGCCGGTGCATCCGGCGGGTGCCCCATGAGGGGGCGGCCGGTGACCGCACACATGTCGCGTGCGGTCACCGGCCCGGTGCGTGCCGCGGGTGTCACTCCTGGGGGTATATGTCACCCGCACGCATCGCACTCTCCTGCTCGCTCTGCTCCTGCAGCCTGCGAGCCTTGTCCTTCAGCCGCTGCCGCTCCTCCGGGTCGCTCGCCCGCTCAGCGGCCTGCTTCAACTCCTCTGCCTTCTGCCGCATCTGCCGGGCGCGGCCGCCGGATTCGCCTGAAACGCTCATGGTCACTCCTCGGACGTCGGGATGAGCGGGCACCTTCAGCGAACCAGCGCCCTCGCAGCTGCGCATCCCGAACGATCGCGGAGCGCGATCCTCGCAGGTCGGCGCGGAATTGACCGCCCGGTCCAGGGCCCTTCGGCAGGCCCGAGGGCGTGACTTCCGGATCAGGCCGGATCAGTGAGCGAGGTCCGGTGCCGGGGGCACCTCCCGTGCCCGAAGGGCTAGGGGGGCACCTCGCACGCCGAAGGCTGTGGGGAGCCTGCCGGGGCACGCGAGCCCGGCAAGATCCGAATGAGACTCCCCCTAGCCCTGCGAGACCAGGCGGTCGACCGCCGGTGTTCCCGAGGTGTATCCCGGCGTCATCGCTGTCGACGCGGCGGCGGGCAGCGGCGCCGGGGCCGGAGCGAGGCCGCGGGCGGCGACGGGCTGCTGGGCCAGGGCCAGCATCGGGGGCAGCTGTGCCACGGGCTGCGGCTGGGGCTGCTGCGCCTGGGGCTGGGCGGGGGCGGGGGTCTGCGCGAGCATCGGGGCCAGGGGCTCGGGGGCGGGGGCAGGGGCGGGGGCCTGGATCCGCTGGCCGTACAGGACCTGTTCCATCGCCGACATCAGGCGCATCACGTCCTGCTCGGGGCGCACCACGAGGCGCGCGAAGCGGCTCGAGCTGCCGATCTTGTTGCCGCATTCGCGGATCAGCACACCGTGTTCGGCGAGCAGCCGGTCGCGCAGGATCGCGCCGTCCGCGCCCTCGGGGAGGCGGACGTACACGAAATTGCCCTGGGACGGGTAGACGGTCAGGCCCGGGAGCTGGGAGAGCCGCCAGATCATCCCCTGACGGTCGCGGCGCACCTGCTGCAGGCTCTCGGCGTACTCCTGGCGGTGCTCCTTGAGCATGAACACAACCGTCTCGGCGAAGGAGTTGAGGTTCCACTTGGGCAGCGCGGCCCGCACCTTGCCGGCGAGCTGCGGGTTGGAGACGAGGTAGCCGAAGCGCACTCCGTGCAGGCCGAAGTTCTTGCCGAGGCTGCGCAGCACGATCACGTTGGTTCTCAGCACCGCCTCCGCCACGATGGTCGGGTCCTGGTCGGCGTCGGCGAACTCGAGGAAGGACTCGTCGACGACCACGAGGTCCAGGTCCTGGAGGGAGTCGACGAGCGACAGCACCTGCTGCTTGGTGAGAAGCCCGCCGTCGGGGTTGTTCGGGTTACAGATGACGGCGGCGCGGGAGCCACGTGTGCGGATGAACTGGACGAAGGAGGCAGGGTCGAGTTCGAAGCCGCGGGCTTCGGGGAGCAGCAGCATGTCCACCCGCTTGCCCGTCTCCATGGGCTGGTCGGTCCAGCGGCCGAAGGTGGGGACGGGCACGGCCAGCGATTCACGGACCAGCAGGTGGTCGATCCAGGTGATCAGTTCGGTGGAGCCGTTGCCCATGGCGACGGTCTGCGGATTGAGCCCGAGGACCTGGCACAGCTCCGCGGTGATGGTGTCCGCACTGCTCGGGTAGTAGGTGAGGATGTCGCGGAGGCTGTCGCCGAGACGGTCGAACATCGCGGGGGTGGGGAAGTACGGGTTGCAGGGGATGCAGAAGTCCACGATGTCGCCGGCCGCGCCGCCGCCCGCCCGGTTGAGTGTGAAGTACGACGGGCTGTGCGCGGTGGAACTGCGGAAAAGTGCGGTGACATTGCTGCCGGCCAAGACATGCCTCCCCTGCCTGGAACGGCCCGCGCCGATGCGTTCGAGCCGCTCTCAGGTACGGACGGGGTCGGGCCCGCGTTCAACCCCGGACCGGTTCACACGGCCACCGAGCGAGGCCTTCCGTCGCCTTTCAGCCGCACAGGGCCCGCTTCTCGGCGCCGCCCCGCGTCCCCGGGGCCTGTCGGCCGTGCATCAGCAGATAGAAACGGGCGACGGACTCCTTGGGCCCTTCCTCGAAGCGCTTCACGACCTTGCCCAGCGGGTTCCACACCCGGCCGTCGGGCATACGGATGCCGACGGGCTGGCCGAAGAGCTCACGCTGCTCCGGATCGAGGTCGACCCATCGGGCGCCTGCGCGCCGCACGATCACTTCGCCGGTGTACGCGCCGAGGCCGTCGAGGAAGCGGGCGACCTGGGATCTGCGCGGATGGCTGCGTCTGAGTCCGTCGACGACGAGGTCCACCAGCCGCAGGCTGTTCACGGAGTAGTCGAGCGGCAGTCTGCTGCGCCTGCTCATCTCGGTGACGAATCCCGCGACATGGCTCTGCATCCGCGCGGCTTCCGGCAGCGCCGCTCCTTGCCCGTTCAACAGCCCCCGCCTCTCCCCGACGACAATCTCGACCGTCCCAGCGGAGGGCAGCGGCGAAATGTCACGGGACAGGCAAGTGTTCGTTCTCACAACGGAATTGCCACAGCTTCATACAACCTTTGACGCTCTTCGGGCGTCCGGTCGGCAACTCGTCGCCCTTCACGACCGTTCGGGATTACTCACGCTCACCCGCGATCACGCCGGACCGCTCGTGATCTGGCTCACATTCGACCGTCCTCCCGTGATGTTTGCGCAGCCCGGCGCGCTGGCTCATGCGGGCCGCCCATGTGACGGGTGGGCCGCAAACGAACTGTTCTGAGAGGTGGGGCACTTGAGCCCGCGTACGTCGCATGCGTACCGACCACTGAGCATGACGCGCCGAGCCTGGCTGACGCTGGGCGCCGTTGTCCTCGGTGGGGCGGGGGTCGTCACGATCGCCACGGCCAATCCGTCGGATTCGCCCAAGAAACCTCAGCGGCAGGAGCGGGCAGCCAAGCTGCGCACGCTGCAGCTCGGCGAAGGCGGGGCGAAGGAACGGAAGTTGCCGGCCAGGGACACCGAGACGTTCTCGCTCGTCGGCATCGGCTGGGACAGCGCCGCGGCCGAGGTCGAGGGCACCGCCGAGGTGCGCACGCGGAACGCCGAGACCGGCAAGTGGTCCGGCTGGCAGCCGCTCGAGCTGGATGCGCACGGGCCGGACACCCCCGAGGGCACGGCGCACGGGGCCTCCGAGCCGCTGTGGGTCGGGCCCTCCACCGCCGTGCAGGTGCGGGTCGAGGGGCGCAAGGCGCTTCCGAAGAACCTGAAGCTGCACATGGTCGACCCTGGCGTCAGCAAGGCCGAGGCCAGGAATCCGGGGGCTGTGGCAGCCATGGAGACCGCCGCGTTCGCCGTGAGTGCCACCGAGTCGCCCTCCCCCACGGATTCCGTCGCCCCGTCGGCCACCGACACGGCCGCGCCCACCGATACGCCCGCACCGACGGACTCCGTCGCGCCCACCGCCTCCGCCACGGACACCCCCGCGCCCACCGCCTCCGCCACGGACACCCCCACGCCGTCGCCGACCGACACGGCGACGCCGAGCCCCACGCCCACCAAGCCGACCGCTCCGCCCTCGACGGTGAAGCAGCCGCCGATCGTCCCCCGGGCCCAGTGGGGTGCGGACGAGACGCTGGTGGACGACCCCGCCGAGTACATCGACAAGGTGCAGGCGGTCTACATCCACCACACCGTCGGATCGAACAACTACAGCTGCGCCGAGTCGGCCGCCCTGGTCCGCGGCATCATGACGTACCACATCAAGACCGAGGGCTGGAACGACCTCGGCTACAACTTCCTGGTCGACAAGTGCGGCCGTATCTTCGAGGGCCGGGGCGGCGGCGTGGACCTCCCGGTCAAGGGCGCGCACACCTACGGCTTCAACAGCTACTCCACCGGCATCGCCCTGCTCGGTGACTTCGAGGGCGACGCCGCCGCGGGCAAGGCGGCCGGCCGGCCGACGAGCGCGGCCCTGCAGTCGGCGTCCCGCGTCGCCGCGTGGAAGCTGGGCCAGTACGGCGGCAACCCCAAGGGCACGGTGACCCTCACCGCCGCCGGCAACACCGGCAAGTACACCGAGGGCCAGCAGGCCACGATGAGCGTGATCTCCGGCCACCGCGACGCGTTCGCCACCGCCTGCCCGGGCAAGAACCTGTACGCGAAGCTGACCGCAATCCGCGACTTCGCGGCGAGCGCCGGCCGCAACTCCGCCGTACCGACCTCCGACTTCAACCAGGACGGTGTCCCCGACCTGGTCGTCGGCCTGCCGCGGGTCGCGAGCAGCGACGGCAGCGTCACGGTGCTGCCGGGCACCTCCGACGGTCCGAACTCCTCGGCCCGCAGGACCCTCAACCAGAACAGCGCCGGTGTGCCCGGCGCTTCGGAGGCCGGCGACCTCTTCGGCACCGACAACGCGTGGGGCGACGTCAACGGCGACGGCGCCGCGGACCTCCTCGTCGGCGCTCCCGGCGAGGACGGCACCTCCACGCAGGCCGACACCGGGCAGGTGACCGTGATGTACGGCCCCGCTCTGAACACCGGCACGTCGTACTGGACCAACGCGACCACGCGTACCGCGGGCGAGAAGCTCGGCACCACTGTGGCCACCGGGGACTTCAACGCCGACGGCAGGTCCGACGTCTTCTCCGTGGCACCGGGCAAGCCGGGCCGCTGGTGGTCGTTCGACGGCGCGAGCGGCGCCGCCAGGTCGGGCAACCTCGGCTCCGTCGCGTTCACCGGTGCCGTCGCCTACGCGAGTGCCGCGACGGGCGACTTCAACAAGGACGGTTTCGCCGACGCGGCGGTCTCCTTCCGCGACCCGGGCGGCGTGGGCCGACTGCTGTGGTTCAAGGGGTCCGCGTCCGGGCTGCAGCGCGTGGGCATCCTGACGGCGAGCGGTGGGCGTTCGCTCGCGTCGGGCGACCTGAACGGTGACGGATACGCCGACCTCGCCGTCGGCCAGCCGAGCTCCACGGAGTCCGGTCACACCCTCAAGGGCGGTGCGGTCACTGCCGTGTTCGGCTCGTCCACCGGCCTGACCTCGACCGGCCGCAAGACGGTCGGCCAGGACACCACCGGCGTGCCGGGCACCGGCGAAACCGGCGACGACATGGGCGCGTCCGTGTCGGTCGGTGACGCGAACCTCGACGGCTACGACGACATCCTCACGGGCCTGCCCGGCGAGGACATCACCCGCAGCGGGGTCGCGCAGACCAACGCCGGTCAGGTCCTGCTGCTGCGCGGTTCGTCGACCGGTCCCACGGGCACCGGTTCGGCCGCCTACAGCCAGGACACCACGGGCGTGCCGGGCTCGACGGAGTCGAACGACCGGCTCGGTTCGTCCGTCACGCTGGCGGATCTGTCCGGGTACGTACGGGCCGACCTCGCGATCGGCGCCGACGGCGAGGACGCGAACAACGGCACGGTCCTGCAGCTCGACAACAGCGGTAGCAGCGGCATCGTGCCCGGCTCCGGGGTGTACTACGGCACCACGGCGCTCGGCGCGCCGACCGGTGTGCGCATCGGCCAGGTACTGACGCCGTAGAACGGGCGGAGGCGGCCGGCCCCAACAGGGGTCGGCCGCCTCCGTGTTCTCGGCGTCCGCGTCGTGCGCCTCCCCGCTACGTCGTCCCGTGGGCCGCCCGATACGCCGTCCGGCGAACCGCGACCACCGTCGTGCGCAGGGTGTCGCCCAGCTCGTCGTCGACGACAGCGCCGAAGGTCACGTCGGCGCGCGGCCGCGCCACCCCGGTCACGACCGTCACGGCTTCGTGGACCTCGTCGTCACCGGGATCCCAGCGACCTGCCACCGGGACGGTCAGACCTTGCGCGCCATCGATGGGCCGGCCGACGAGCCGACCCTCCACCGCCGCTCGCGCTGACGCGCCGGCCCGACCGGGGCCCGCAGCCTCGCCGACCGCTGTGAAGGCGGGACCGGTATCCGTCGGCATCGGCTTGACGGCTCGTAACCGATGCTGAGCACCGACCCGTTACGACAAGCCGGCGTCCTCGACCTGGCTCAGTGCTTCGTGGGCTTCCGCGGGGCGGCCGTGGGCGCGGGCGGCTTCTTGCCGTTCGCCGGCTTCGACCTGGCCGGCTCCGGGGACGACCCCGGCGTCCGCCCCTCCAGCAGCCGTGCGCAGTAGGCCGTGACCGCCTCCGGCCCGCCGCCCGCCTCGGCCTCCAGGCGCTGCCGCAGGCCGCTGTCGGCCGCGGCGCCGTGCCGCTGCTGGTTCTTGTACGCACGGCAGTGCGCCAGGACGTCCTTGGCCGTCGGCGGCCGCTCGCCCCACGTGCCCTTGTCCGCCGGAGCGGTCGGCGCCGTGGACATGGAGGGTGCCGCGCTCGCGGACTGCTGAGCGGGGCCGGACGAGGTGCCGGACGAGGTGCCGGGGGCGGTGCTCTGCCCCGTGGAGGGCTCGCCGAAGGGAGTCGGGATCGCGCCGCTCGCCATGGCGACGCCGCCCAGCATGACGCCGCCGAGAACTGTCCCGATTCCGATCTTGACCCAGACGGCCCGCAGCCGTGGGGCGCGGGGCCGCCAGTCGTCCCTGCGCCGGGTGGGGCTGTCGAGCGCACCCGCGTCGCGGGCCGCGCGGAACGCCGCCAAGGCACGTTCCCCGGCTTCGGGTGTACCCGCCACCGGGCGCGCGGCGGCGGCCAGGAGCTCATCGAGCGACGGCTCCTTGGACTGCCGCGCCTGCCACTGCGCGGGCGGCTGGGAGTGCGAGCGCGCCTGCGGCTGCCGCTGGGCCCGGTCGCCCATGGGACCTCCAGATCGGTTTTCGGTCATCTCTCATCCCCCAGCGCACGGGAGGCCGAATCTGTCACACGTCCTGATTCGAGCGCTGCGAGCTGCTTGGCGAGACGTTTCAGCCCGCGGTGGGCCGCGGACCTCACCGCACCGGGTCTCGTGCCGAGCACACGCGCCGCGGCCGGGCCGTCGAGGCCGATGACCGTCTGGAGCAGTACCGCTTCCGCCTGCCGGCGGGGCAGGGACGAGATCAGGGCCAGGGCCTGCCGGGTGGCGAGGGTCTCGAAGGCCTCGTCGGCGGTGTCCTGGCGGGCGGGCAGTTCGGCGAGATCGCTTTCGTGGATGGTTCCGCGCGGGCGGCTCTTCAGCCTGCGCAGATGGTCGAAGGCCCGGTTGCGCGCAATGCTCGCCGTCCAGGCCCGAAAGCCCGCCCCGTCGCCCCGGAACCGCCCCAGGTCGCGGGCGATTTCCAGCCAGGCGTCGGAGGCCACGTCCTCCGCGTCGTTGCCGACCAGACCGCGCAGGTATCCGAGAAGAGGGGGATGGACGAACCCGTACGCCGCGGCGAAGGCGCCTTCGTCCCCCGTCTGTGCTCTTGCGACCGCATCACCGAGCTCGGCGTCGTACGTCTCCGCACGCCGGCCGCCGCCACCCTTGACCACGCCATCCTCTTCGCCCTGCCGACACGGCGCACCCGTGCCCAGTGTTCCCCCGAAATGGTCAGCGTCAGCATTAACGGAAACGTCACACCTGACGGTGTGTGCGGGCCGCGCGGGCACGGTGCGGATCCGAGCAGTCGTTGCGGCTGCCCGAAGCGGTGGTTGAGGGGATGACGGCGGTGACCTCGGTCGCCTTGACGCTCGTCCGGACGGCGACCTTGTCGGCAATGCCGGGTTCGACGGCGGCCTCGGGGGTGATCTCTGCGGGCCTACGCCACGGACCCTATGCGCCCCACCGGTTCAGGAGGTCCGTCGTGGTGGATCGGGGTGTGCGCTCCCGTGAGCGAGACGCCGCTGCCGCCGCGGCGGCCCGCGACGATCTCCGCGCCGATGGACAGCGCCGTCTCCTCCGGCGTACGGGCGCCGAGGTCGAGCCCGATCGGCGAGCGGAGCCTGGCCAGTTCGAGCTCGGTGACACCTGCCTCACGCAACCGCTTGTTGCGGTCCTCGTGGGTGCGGCGCGAGCCCATCGCGCCGATGTAGGCGACCGGAAGCCTGAGCGCCAGCACCAGCAGCGGTACGTCGAACTTGGCGTCGTGGGTCAGGACGCAGAGCACGGTCCTGGCGTCGACCTCGGCCGACGCCAGATAGCGGTGCGGCCAGTCGACGACGATCTCGTCCGCGTCCGGGAAGCGGGTCCTCGTCGCGAAGACGGGGCGCGCGTCGCAGACGGTGACGTGGTAGCCGAGGAACTTGCCCACCCTGACCAGCGCCGACGCGAAGTCGATCGCTCCGAAGACGACCATCCGGGGCGGGGGGACGCTCGACTCGACGAGCAGGGTCAGCGGGCGCCCGCAACGACTGCCTTCCTCACCGATCACGACCGTGCCGGTGCGGCCGGCGTCGAGCAGCGCACGGGCCTCGCCCGCCGCGGTGCGGTCCAGTTCCGGGTGGCCGCCGAGCGAGCCGTCGTACGTGCCGTCGGGCCGTACGAGCAGGGCGCGGCCGGCCACGTCCGCCGGGCCGTCGGTGATCCGTGCGACCGCCGCCGCCGCCCCTCGGGCGGCGGCGGACAGCGCGGCTGCGAACACCTCCCGGGCGGGGGCGTCCGCGGGGACCGGGGTGATGAGGATGTCGATGACGCCACCGCAGGTCAGGCCGACGGCGAAGGCGTCCTCATCGCTGTAACCGAAGCGCTCGAGCACGGTCTCGCCGTCCTGGAGCGCCGTTAGGCACAGGTCGTACACCGCGCCTTCCACACACCCTCCGGAGACCGAACCGATCGCCGTGCCGTCGCTGTCGACGGCGAGAGCGGCGCCCGGCTGCCGGGGTGCGCTGCCGCCGACGGCCACCACGGTGGCGACGGCGAACGAACGGCCCTGCTCGACCCACCGGTGCAGCTCTTCGGCGATGTCCAGCATCTCGGTCTCCTCAGGAGTGAAGGGGGTGCGGAGGGCGACGGCGGGGTGTGATCCCCGGGTGTTACCTGACTCCCAGCCAGCCCTCGATCGGGTGCAGGGCGAAGTAGGCGAGGAAGACGACGGCGAGGACCCACATGAGCCAGCCGACGTCACGCGCCTTGCCCTGGACGGCCTTGATCAGTACGTGGGCGATGACACCGGCCGCGATGCCCGCGGTGATGGAGTAGGTGAAGGGCATCAGCACCGTCGTCAGGAAGACCGGGATCGATGTCGCCGAGTCGTTCCAGTCGATGTGCTTGGCGTTCGACATCATCATCGAGCCGATGACGACGAGCGCCGCGGCCGCGACCTGGGTGGGGATGACCTGGGCGAGCGGGGTGAAGAACAGGCAGAGCGTGAAGGCGAGGCCGGTGATCACGCTGGCGAGACCGGTACGGGCTCCGTCGCCGACGCCCGCGGTGGACTCGACGAACACCGTCTGGCCGGACGCGCCGGCCACGCCGCCGAGCGCACCGCCCGCGCCGTCGATGGCCAGGGCCTTGTTGAGGCCGGGCATCCGGCCCTTGTCGTCGGCGAGGCCCGCCTGCTGGCCGATGCCGATGATGGTGCCCATGGCGTCGAAGAAGCCGGCCAGCACCAGGGTGAAGACGATGACTCCGACGGTGATGCCGCCGACGCTGCCCATCCCGGAGAAGGAGACGCTGCCGAACAGCCCGAAGTCCGGGGTGCTCACGATCGAGCCGGCGATCTCGGGGGCGTTCAGTCCGCCCCAGGCACTCTTGTCGAGCCCGGCGAACTGGTGGACGAGCGCCGCGAACACGGTGCCGCCGACGATGCCGATGAGGATGGCGCCGGGGACCTTGCGGACCTGCAGCAGGAAGATCAGCAGCACGGTGACGGCGAAGCAGAGTACGGGCCAGCCGGTGAGCATGTCGCTGGTCCCGAGCTGGATCGGCTTGGCACCCGAGATCCCGCCCTCGCCGGGCATGGAGGTGACGAAGCCGGCCTGGACCAGGCCGATGAGACAGACGAAAAGGCCGATTCCCATGGTGATGGCGTGCTTCAGCGCCAGCGGGATGGCGTTCATGATCAGTTCACGTAGACCGGTGACGACGAGCAGGACGATCACGGCGCCGTAGATGACGCACATGCCCATCGCGTTTTCCCAGGTCATCTCGGGCGCGACCTGGAATGCCATGACGGCGGAGACGCTCAGTCCCGCGGCAAGGGCGAGGGGGACGTTGCCGACGATGCCCATCACGATGGTGGTCGCGGCGGCGGCGAAGGCGGTCGCGGTGGTCAGCTGATCACCGTCGAGCCTGTTGCCGGCCACATCGGGCACCGACAGGATCACCGGGTTGAGCAGGATGATGTACGCCATCGCCATGAAGGTGGTGATGCCGCCACGCACCTCCCGCCCGACGGTCGACCCTCTCTGGGTTATGTGGAAGTACCGGTCGAGCCAGGACCGGCCGGCGGGCTGGAGAGTTCCTGCGCCGGCTTCTTCCGCCGTCGTCCTCGGCTCAAGGGACTGCTGGGTCATTGTGCCTACTCCCAAGGTTCACAGGGGCACCCGCCTGAATCTTGCGGCGGCGGGATTTGGGATGGTGCGTTGGCGCACGACCCGGGGGACGGCCCGAGACGAACTGGCACTGCGGGGTACTGCTCGTACTGCCGGATGGTGCTGTGGCCGCGAGCGGTGCGGCCTGTCGTCTCCGGGCGGCGCGGCCCGGCGGGGAAAGGTGACGTTCCCTGGATGCCTGGCGCGCACCGCCCGGAGAGTTCATGGGGTCAGGTGCCGGTGAGGTGCTCGGGGCGCACCGGCGTCCGGTTGAGCTCAAGCCCCGTCGCGTTCCGGATCGCCGCGAGGACGGCCGGGGTCGACGACAGGGTCGGGGCCTCGCCGATGCCACGCAGTCCGTACGGCGCGTGCTCATCGGCCAGCTCGAGCACGTCGACGGGGATGGTCGGCGTGTCGAGGATCGTGGGGATCAGATAGTCCGTGAAGGAGGGGTTGCGCACCTTCGCGGTCTTCGGGTCGACGATGATCTCCTCCATGACCGCGACGCCCAGGCCCTGGGTGGTGCCACCCTGGATCTGGCCGACGACGGACAGCGGGTTGAGCGCCTTGCCGACGTCCTGGGCGCAGGCCAGCTCGACGACCTTCACCAGACCGAGCTCGGTGTCCACCTCGACCACCGCGCGGTGTGCGGCGAACGAGTACTGGACATGACCGTTGCCCTGACCGGTCCGCAGGTCGAAGGCCTCGGTGGGCCGGTGGCGCCACTCGAGCTCGACGTCGACAGCCTCGCCTTCGAGGACGTCCACCAGGTCGGCGAGCACCTCGCCGCCGTCGGTGACGACCTTGCCGCCCTCGAGCAGCAGCTCGGCGGTGGCCCAGGCGGGGTGGTACGAGCCGAACTTGGCCCGCCCGATCTCGAGGACCTTCTCGCGCACGGCCTCGCATGAGTTCTTGACCGCACCGCCGGTGACGTAGGTCTGCCGGGAGGCGGAGGTGGAGCCGGCGGAGCCGACCTGGGTGTCGGCCGGGTGGATGGTCACCTGGTTGACACCGAGCTCGGTGCGGGCGATCTGCGCGTGGACGGTGACACCGCCTTGGCCGACCTCGGCCATCGCGGTGTGCACGGTCGCGACCGGCTCACCGCCCACGACCTCCATCCGCACCCGGGCGGTGGAGTAGTCGTCGAAGCCCTCGGAGAAGCCGACGTTCTTGATGCCGACCGCGTAGCCGACGCCTCGTACGACGCCCTCGCCGTGGGTGGTGTTGGACAGTCCGCCAGGCAGCTCGCGTACATCCGCGTCACCGTCGGCGACCTCCCACTGGCGCTCCGGCGGCAGTGGCCTCGCCTTCACGCGGCGCAGCAGCTCGGCGACGGGGGCCGGGGAGTCGACCGGCTGCCCGGTCGGCATGATCGTCCCCTGCTCCATGGCGTTGAGCTGCCGGAACTCGACCGGGTCCATGCCCAGCTTCGCCGCGAGCTTGTCCATCTGGGCCTCGTACGCGAAGCACGCCTGGACGGCGCCGAAGCCGCGCATGGCGCCGCAGGGCGGGTTGTTGGTGTAGAGCGCGATGGCCTCGATCTCGACGTCGTCGACGACATACGGGCCGACGGCGAGCGAGGAGGCGTTGCCGACGACTGCCGGGGAGGCCGACGCGTACGCGCCGCCGTCCAGGACGATCCGGCACTTCATGTGCGTGAGCTTGCCGTCCTTGGTGGCGCCGTGCTCGTAGGAGAGCTTCGCCGGGTGCCGGTGGACGTGTCCGAAGAAGGACTCGAACCGGTTGTAGACGATCTTGACCGGCTTGCCGGTGCGCAGCGCGAGCAGACAGGCGTGGATCTGCATCGACAGGTCCTCGCGACCGCCGAACGCGCCGCCGACGCCGGAGAGCGTCATCCGCACCTTCTCCTCGGGCAGCCCGAGTACGGGGGCGATCTGGCGGAGGTCCGAGTGCAGCCACTGCGTGGCGACGTACAGCTCGACGCCGCCGTCCTCGGAGGGGACCGCGAGGCCGGACTCGGGACCGAGGAACGCCTGGTCCTGCATACCGAAGGTGTACTCCCCCTTGACGATCACGTCGGCGCGCCGGGCGGCAGCGTCGGCGTCGCCGCGGATGATCGGCTGGCGGTGGAGGATGTTGGGGTGCGGGACATGGCCGACGTGGTGGTCGTCGCGGCCCTCGTGGACCAGGATCGCGTCGGACGCGGTCGCGGACGCCTCGTCCGTGATGACGGGCAGCTCGGCGTAGTCGATCCTGATCTTCGCGGCGGCGCGGCGCGCGGTCTCCGGGTGGTCGGCGGCGACCAGGGCGACCGGCTCGCCGTGATGGCGGACCTTGCCGTGGGCGAGCACCGGGGTGTCCTGGATCTCCAGGCCGTAGTTCTTCACCTCGGTGGGCAGGTCGTCGTAGGTCAGCACGGCGTGGACACCGGGCATCGCGACGGCCTCGGTGATGTCGATCGATCTGATCTCGGCATGGGCGACCGTGCTGCGCAGGGTGTGACCCCACAGCATGTCCTCGTGCCACATGTCGGAGGAGTAGGCGAACTCGCCGGTCACCTTCAGGGTGCCGTCCGGGCGCAGCGTCGACTCGCCGATGCCTCCCCTGGTCTTCGACCCCTGGGAGATGTTGGTGGGGGTGCCCGCCGGAGAGGTGGTGACCCGTGGATGCAGCGCCATCGTCAGACCGCCTCTTCCTGACGGTCCTGACGGGCGGCCGCGAGGCGGACCGCGTCGAGGATCTTCTCGTAACCGGTGCAGCGGCAGAGGTTGCCGGACAGTGCCTCGCGGATGTCCGCGTCGGAGGGCTCGGCGTTGCGCTCGAGCAGCTCGTCCGCGGCGACCAGCAGGCCGGGGGTGCAGAAGCCGCACTGCACGGCGCCGGCGTCGATGAACGCCCGCTGGATCGGGGAGAGCTCGGTGCCCTCTCCCGTCCGCGAGTCGCCGGCCCCGGCGGGACGAGCGCTCCACCGCTGGGCGTCCTGCAACGAGGTGCCTCCCCCACAGCGCTCCGCGCCGGGGTGGGGCCCCCATGCGCCGGCGGTGCATCCGCCGTGCTCGTCACGCTGCTTGGCGTAGTCGGCCAGGCCCTCGACGGTGACGACCTCGCGGCCCTCCACCTGGCCTGCGGCGACGAGGCAGGAACAGACGGGTACGCCGTCCAGGCGGACCGTGCAGGAGCCGCACTCGCCCTGCTCGCACGCGTTCTTCGAACCGGGCAGGCCCAACCGCTCACGCAGGACGTACAGCAGGCTCTCGCCCTCCCAGACGTCGTCCGCTTCCTGCCGGCGTCCGTTGACGGTGAAATTCACGCGCATGGCTTATGCAGCTCCTTCAAGCGTGCGGGCGGTGCCGCGGTACTGCTCCCAGGTCCAGCCGAGGGTGCGGCGGGCCATGATGCCCACCGCGTGGCGGCGGTACCTGGCGGTGCCGCGCACGTCGTCGATCGGGTTGCAGGCACCGGACGCGAGCTCCGCGAACTGCTTGGCGATCGACGGGGTGATGATGTCGCCGCTCTCCCAGAATCCGCCTTCTTCGAGCGCCGCGTTCAGGAAGTCCTCGGCGGCCCGCGCGCGGACCGGGGTCGGGGCCGCGGAGCCGATGCCGGTGCGCACGGTGCGTGTCCCGGGGTGCAGCGCGAGACCGAAGGCGCACACCGCGATCACCATGGCGTTGCGGGTGCCGACCTTCGAGAACTGCTGGGGGCCGTCGGCCTTCTTGATGTGGACGGCCCGGATGAGCTCGTCGGGGGCGAGTGCGTTGCGCTTGACGCCGGTGTAGAACTCGTCGATCGGGATGAGCCGGCTGCCGCGCACCGATTCGGCCTCGACCTCGGCGCCCGCGGCGAGCAGGGCCGGGTGGGCGTCGCCGGCCGGGGACGCGGTGCCGAGGTTGCCTCCGACGCCGCCGCGGTTGCGGATCTGCGGGGACGCGACGGTGTGCGAGGCCAGGGCCAGACCGGGCAGTTCGGCGCGCAGGTGCTCCATGATCCGGGTGTACGGAACGGAGGCACCCAGCCGGACGTTCTCGCCACCGACCTCCCACTCGCTCAGCTCGGCGATGCGGTTCAGGTCCAGGAGGTACTCGGGCCGACGGTGGTCGAAGTTGATCTCGACCATCACATCGGTGCCACCCGCGATGGGGACAGCCGTGGGGTGCTCGGCCTTTGCGGCGAGCGCCTCCTCCCAGCTGGCGGGGCGAAGGAAGTCCATGAGTGGCTCTCTTCCAGTAATCGGGGTCGGTCGCCGCAACGGGCCCGGGACGGCCGGCCCTCGATTGGTTGTTCACGTCCTGTTAATGCGGTGTGGAGTCAGTACACAAGGCGCGATCCGCCCGGTGCAGTCACCGAAACCATGAAGGAGTTGGCTGGCCACCTCTTTTGTCTTGTAGATTCGAACGAAAGGCGAGGAGCGGCAACCTCACCGTTTTCCCCTGGAAACGGTGGCCACGGGGCACCGCCCACAACGAGACAGATCGGCGGCGACGAGATGCGGCTGCGCGCACTGCTGGAAACCGATGCGCTGGGCCTGCGGCTGCTCGGCGGCGAGGACGAGCTCGACCGCGGCGTGCGCGGCGTGATGACCACCGATCTGCGGGACCCCAGCCGCTATCTGTCCGGCGGCGAGCTGGTGCTGACCGGGCTCGCCTGGCGGCACTCGCCCGAGGACTCGGAACCGTTCGTACGCATCCTGGCGAACGCACAGGTCGCGGGACTGGCGGCGGGCGAGGCGGAGCTCGGGGACATCCCCGAAGACCTCGTCCAGGCGTGTTTGCGCCACCGGCTGCCACTGTTCGCGGTGAACGAGTCCGTTGCATTCGCAACGATCACCGAGTACGTGGTACGGCAGGTCTCCGGGGAACGGGCCGGTGATCTTGCGGCTGTTGTGGACCGCCACAGACGGCTGATGACCTCGGGTCCGGCGGGCGGCGGACCCGACGCGGTTCTGGACCTGCTCGGCTCCGACCTCGATCTGCGGGCCTGGGTGCTGTCCCCCACCGGACGGCAGATCGCGAACGCGGGGGATGCGCTGCCGCCCGAGGTGAGCGCCAGGCTCGCGGGCGAGCACCTGGCCGCCACCCGCACCGGCCGCCGGGCCCCGCACCGGGTCGCGGTCGACGGGGTCACGTACTCCCTGTTCCCGATCCGGAACACCGGGCGCGGGGCCGGCCCCGCCTCCCGGGATGTGCGCGAGACGATCCTGTCTGACTGGCTGCTGGCCGTCGAGGCGGACGCGGGCGACTGGCCTGCCGCCCGCCTCGATCTGCTGCAGGGCGTCACCCAGCTGATCGCGGTCGAACGGGACCGGCGCGATGCGGCCCGTACGGTACGGCGCCGCCTCGCCCAGGAAGTCCTGGAACTCGTCCAGGCGGGCGCCGCGCCCGCGGAGATCGCGGCCCGGCTGCGGGTGGCCGCGCCGGTGCTGCTGCCCGGCCTCGGTACGGCGCCGCACTGGCAGGTCGTCGTGGCCCGCGTCGACTGGGCGGCCGGGCCGGCCGGAGCGGCGGTCGAGTCCGGTGCGATCGCCCAGTCGCTGCTGGAGGAGATCCTCGTCGACCCGTCGGCGGCCGGGCCCGACTCCGCCGACCGGATCGCCGTCGCCCACACCGGCGACGAGGCGATCGCGCTGGTGCCGCTGCCGGCCATGAGCCTCGGCCTCGTCATGGACCCGGACGCCGACGCCGAACCGGGCACCGGGGAGGGCGCGGCGGAGGCCGGGCTGCACGCGGACGCCCTGCTGGAGTCCGTACGCACCCCCCTGTCGGCCGGCCTCGCCGACGACGGCCGCCTCACGCTGGGCGTCAGCGCGGCCGTGCACTCGGCGGACGGCCTGCGCGGCGCCCTGGAGGAGGCCCGCCACGCGCGCCGCGTGGCGGCGGCGCGCCCCGGCCGGGTCTGTGCGGCCGGCCACCACGAACTGGCCTCCCATGTCCTGCTGCTCCCGTTCGTCCCGGACGACGTCCGTCGCGCGTTCACGGCCCGCCTGCTGGACCCACTGCGTGACTACGACCGCCGCCATCGCGCGGAGCTGATCCCGACGCTCGAAGCGTTCCTCGACTGCGACGGCTCCTGGACGCGATGCGCCGCACGCCTGCACCTGCACGTGAACACGCTGCGCTACCGGGTGGGCAGGATCGAACAACTGACGGGCCGCGACCTGTCACGCCTGGAGGACAAGCTGGACTTCTTCCTGGCCCTGCGGATGAGCTGACGCTGCCCGCCCCGCGGTGCGGGCGACGGGTGACACGGCGTTCGGTACGCGCAGCCGCCGTGCACCGCGCGCGCCCGCTTCCCACCACGGCCCGTGTGAGCTACGGCTTCGCACCGCGTAGCGCACGGGACGTGCCACCACACCCGCATCCGAGACACCCCCGCGGCGCGGCCGGCCGCTGACACGGCGAGCGGGGCGCGCACTCGGCGATGCGCAGCCGCCGCGCACCGGGCGCGGGGCGTCGGCCCCCGCGACTTCGGGGGCTCCGGGGCGCAGCCCCGGTTTCGGGAAGGGGCGGGGTGGGGAAGTTCCCCGCCACCACGCCCACCCGCCCGCGCCACCACACAAACACGCCACCGCCCGCCGCCAGTTGCGGCCGTCACCCCTGGGGGTCATCGCGAGATCCATCGTGTTGACGGCCAGGCATCCGCCCTGGTGAGGGCCCTCCCCGTGCCCGTACCGCTCAACCACGGGGCTGCCGCGTCCCCCTCAGCCACCGAAAGATTGTGAACTGATTCACCAGACCTCTTGGTCAGGCGTGCCTGTCCATGCTGAAATGCCGTCTGACCCAACAGCTCAATGGCGTGCTCGGGGAGGGCAAGTGGCGCATACCGCCATGTCTGGTTCCGGAACCACAGCAGGTGACGATCCACTCCAGACCGCGGTATGGCGGCTGCGTTCGCGCGGCTGCTGGACCGACGCGGCGGCGCTGCTCGCACCCCTCACCGCGGACCCCGCGGCCGCACTCGAACGCGCGGGACTGCTCGTCGAGCGCTGCCTGTTCACCGGCGAGGGCTGGGCGGATGCGGAGGACGCGCTGCGCACCGCGGAGGCCGTGGCCCGTGACGACGAGGAACGCGGCGGCGCGGCCTCCGAGCGCGGCCGGCTGGCCTACGCGGCGACCCGGCTCTCCGTACGCGACCGGGCCGACGAAGCCCGTTCGGCGCTCGGCAGGGCGGCGGCGCTGCTGGCCCCGTCCTCGCCCGGCCGTCCGCTGCTGGACTTCCGGCGGGGCCTGGTCGCCGAGCACCTCGCCGACTCGCCGCAGGCGGCCCGCGCCGCCTACGAGCGCGCCCACGCGGGAGCGACCGCGCAGGGCGACCCGCTGCTGATGTCCTTCACCTGGCAGCAAAAGGCCGGACTCGCCTTGCAAGAGGGCGAGTTGGCCGAGGCGCGGCACGGTTTCGGCGAATGTCTGCGCCTCCGCGAGGATCTCGGCTATCTGATCGGCACCGCACCCGCACTGGCCGGACTCGCCGACTGCGAGCCGGAGCCGGAGGCGACGCGGCTGCGGACGGAGGCGGCCCGGCTGTTCCGGCTGCTGGGCGGGGTACCGGTATGGCTGGCCGCACAACTGGCGACGGCACCCGACCCGCACACGCCGACCGAGCCCGAACCCGCCGCGTGACACGGGAGTACGTGTGAAGACGCGCCGCAGGGAAGGCGACGTCCCGGAGCCACGGTCGCGCTGGGACGAGATCACGACGGGCCTGTGGGTCGGCGGCCATGTCTGGTCGGTCGCCGACCGCGCGCACCAGGACGTGGTCGTGGAGCGCGAGTTCGACCTCGTGATCAGCCTGTACACCCGCGCCGGCCACGGCCCGGCCGACGGAGTCGAGCACCATGTCGCCCCCATCCCGGACGACTGGCTGACCGCGGAGGAGATCGACCGCGTCCGCGGGCTGGCCGTCGTCGCCGCGGACGCCGTACGGGCGGGCAGAAGGGTGCTGGTGCGCTGCTACTCCGGCTACAACCGCTCGGGCCTGGTCGCCGCGCAGGCCCTGATCGAGTTGGGCCACGACGGCGCGGGAGCCATCGACCGGGTGAGACTCCGGCGTTCGCCGTGGGCCCTGCACAACCTGGCGTTCGAGCAGTACCTGTTGACGGGCCTGGATGTCGCGTCCCTGCTGTCCGGCCTGGAGCCGCCACCCGAACGCCGCTGATCAGACCAGCCAGGCGAACACGCGCTCCGGGTTCAGCATCAGCACCAGCAGTCCGATCGCCACGACCACCCAGAGGAAGCCCCGGACGCGGCTGCGCCGCTTCGGCGCCTGCCGCGCGGGCCAGGCCCGCCACCCGTCCGGCTCGGCCCGCACAGGAGCTTTGCCCCGACGGGCCCATCGCCGCACCCTCCCCTGCTGCCTGGCGGCCTCCTCGTCGGCACGCCGCAGGCGCTCGGCCACCAGCCGCGCCCGCGCGGACGGTTCCTTGGGCGCGGCGAGCCGTGCGGGCCCTTCGCTCTCCATCTGGAACTTCGTCCACTCCTCGTCGGGTATGGACGACCCCGGCAGGTCCCCGTTCATGGCTTGCCCCCCGCTCACCGATCGACTGTTCGGCCGCACAGAGTAATGCAGCTTTGGCCAAGCATCAGCGTTGAGTAGCGGATGGCGCCCGAGCCTGGCCGAGACGCGACACCCGTGGCGTGATACACCCGCTCGGCTCACCGCCACGCGTAGCAGCCATCATCAGGGGGCAGGCATGGCGGGGTTGACGGGCAGCGCCGGAAACGGACCGCACCGGGGCTTGTGGGGGCCACCGGCGCCCTCTTCGTGGCCGAGGTGGTCGGTGCGTGGTCCGATCGGTCGGGCGTCTTGCGGTTGCCGGCGCAGCTCTTCCATCACCCCTTGCTGTTCGGCTGCTCGGCACCGGCATTCCCCGGCGGCGAGCTGCGCCGTGTTCACCACCGTGCGGGGAGGAGAGGGCGGAGATGATCGACCCCGTGTGGCGGGTCGATGTCCACGAAGGATCCTGGCTGAGCGAACGGCGCCGGCAGGTGGCCCACTTGAACGGTGATGCCGCCGACGGATATCCGACCGGCGCGTCCTGGGCAGGGCCCGACCGGAAACGGCTCGTCACCGGAAACGGCGAGGACCGCCAGGTTCCCTCACTCTCCGAGGACGGAAAGCCTGAACGCACGGTCTCGATCGGCCGGTAGCCGTCCTCAGACCTGCGAGCCCCTGAAGTGCTCCCGTACCAGCGCCTGGACCACCGTCACGTCCTGGGCGATCAGGGCCTCCAGCAGCGCCATGTGTTCCGCCGCGTCCGCGACCAGGTCGGCGCGCCGGGTGACGGGGGCACTGGTCAGGGGCCACTGGGAACGGCGGTGCAGGTCGTCCGCGATCGTCAGCAACTGCTGGTTGCCGGCCAGCGCCAGCACGGCCCGGTGGAAGGCGCGGTCCTTCTCCGCGTACCCGGCACGGTCGCCGGTCGCCGCCGCCACGGCCGTCGCCTCGGCGAGCGGGCGCAGCGAGGTCCAGCCCGCCGCGGGGACCGTACGGGCCAGACGGAGCATGACCGGGACCTCGATCAGGGCCCGGACCTCGGCCAGTTCGGCCAGTTCACGGGGACTGCGCCGGGCGACGCGGAAGCCTCGATTGGGGACCACCTCGACCGCGCCCTCGACAGCCAGTTGCTGCATCGCCTCGCGTACCGGGGTCGCGGAGACGCCGAAGCGTGTCCCGAGCGCGGGGGCCGAGTAGACCTCGCCCGGGGTCAGGTCGCCGTCGACGAGGGCGGTGCGCAGGGCCTCGAGGATCTGGCCGCGCACGGAATGGCGCTGCACCGTGTGCGGGGCGGGCGGCTCGCTGTGGGTGTGTTCCCCACGGGCCTGCTCCGGTATGCGGGGACGGGTCGTGCCCGCCTGCTCGGGGACGCGTGCGCAGGCGTGCGGCTGCGTCGCGGCGGCATCGCGCGCTCGGGCCTGCTCCACTCGTCTCCTCTTCCTGCCGGGTCGGCGGGCCCTGCTCACTCCGGCGGGCCCCGTGTGCACGATAGGCGGACGGGACCGCAGTTCAAACCTTCGCAACGTCGGGTAAGGTAAGGCTAACCTCCTAACGATCGCGATTTGGTGGTCCCCGGCATGATGCTTCCCGCTGCGCCCCCCGCCCTCGCCTCACCCGTCGGCAGCGCCTACGCGCGGCTGACCGAGGCTTTCCCCGGGCTGCGTGTCGACGAGCTGCGGGACGACGAGACGGCTCCCGCCGGCGCCGGCTGGGTGGGTGCCGAGGAGCTCGCGGCAGGCGGTCCCGGCCTCGACGCGTTCCTGGCCTGGGACAGCGCCCAGGTGCTGCGTGACCACGGCCGACAGGCCCGCCCCGATGTCGTCGCCGGCTTCGGACTGCACCGCTACGCCTGGCCGGCCTGCCTGCTGTTCACCGTGCCGTGGTTCCTGCACCGCCGGGTGCCGCGGCTGCGGGCCCGGGATGTCGCCTTCCACCGGACGCTGGGGCGGATGACGGTACGGGTGCGGGAATTCGCGTGCCTGCCCGGCGACCCGGCCGCCGGGCTGCCCGGCGCCCGGATCGCCTCGGACGAGGAGGCGCTGCGCGCCGAGGTGCGCACGGCCGTCGCCGAGCACATCGGGCCCGTCCTGGACGGCTTCGGTCCGCGGATGCGGCGCGGCAGGCGCGCACTGTGGGGCATGGCGACCGACGAGGTCGTCGAAGGACTGTGGTACATCGCACATCTGCTCGGCGAGGAGCGCCGCGCGGTCGAGGAGCTGGAGCAGCTGCTGCCGGGCACCACCGAGCCGTACGTCGGCGCCGCATTTCGCGAGCTGACGGGCCCGAGCGGCGAGCAGCTGCCGACCCGTGACCGGGCGAGCTGCTGCCTCTTCTACACCCTGCGCCGCGAGGACACCTGCATCACCTGCCCGCGCACATGCGACGCCGACAGGGTCGCCCGGCTGCAGCAGGCGGGCTGACTCCCCTCGATTCCCCGCGGCCCTTTCGATGGCGCGAAATCGAACTGAACTCCAAGTGTTCATACGGCAGTTCGAGGAGTTCGTGCCTATCTGCGCACCGTACGGCCCCGTTGGCGGGCTCTTGCTCCGAAACCCCCTGGGCGCACGGCCGCTTCGGCCAATATGGGCGGCCGAACCGCCCTACGCGACGCAAGGGACACCGCAACATGAGACTGACCGACATATCGCTGGACTGGCTGCTTCCGGGCGGCGTGATGCTCGTGGGAGTCCTGGCGGCTGTGACGGTACTCGCGCGCGGCAAGCGCTTCGGCGACAAGGCACCGGCCGACGATTCCTGGGAACGCAGCGAGGAGCGCCGACGCCGCAAAGAGGCGGTCTACGGCATGGCCTCGTATCTGCTCCTCTTCTGCTGCGCCGCGGTCGCCGCCGCACTCTCCTTCCACGGCCTGGTCGGCTTCGGCCGGCAGAACCTCAATCTCTCCGGGGGCTGGGAGTACCTGGTCCCGTTCGGACTCGACGGCGCGGCCATGTTCTGCTCGGTCCTCGCGGTGCGCGAGGCCAGCCACGGCGACGCGGCGCTCGGCTCGCGGCTGCTCGTGTGGTTGTTCGCGGGCGCGGCCGCCTGGTTCAACTGGGTCCATGCGCCACGGGGGCTGGGTCATGACGGAGCGCCGCAGTTCTTCGCGGGCATGTCGCTCTCGGCCGCGGTGCTGTTCGACCGTGCACTGAAGCAGACCCGCCGGGCCGCGCTGCGCGAGCAGGGACTGGTACCCCGTCCGCTGCCGCAGATCCGGATCGTACGGTGGCTGAGGGCGCCCCGGGAGACGTTCGCCGCCTGGTCGCTGATGCTGCTGGAGGGCGTACGCACCCTGGACGAGGCGGTCGACGAGGTGCGTGAGGACCGCCGCGAGAAGGAGCAGAACCGGCTGCGCCGTCGTGGCCGGGAGAAGCTGGAGCGCGCCCAGCTGAGGGCGTACAACCGGCAGCACCGGGCCTGGGGGCTCGGCCGGGCCGGCCGCCCTGCCGAACTTCCCGCGCTGAGCTCCGCGACCGGCACCGCGCAGAGCGCGGGGTCGGTCGTGGAGCCTGCCATATCCGAGCCGGCGCCACTACCGGGAAACGTCCCGGTACGCCACCGGCCCTCACTGCAGGCGGTGCGGCCGACCGGCGGGGCTGAGCCCCGCACGGTGGACCTCACCGCCGAGGACGACACGATGGCACTGCCGCGTCTGGATTCGCTCGAGCGCAAACTCAAGGATCTGGAGCAGCAGTTCGGCTGACCCCGGGTCATATGACGGAGGGCCGGTCCGATGGTTTCAGACCGGCCCTCCGTGCAATTCGAACCAGATCACCTTGCCCACCCCATGGGTGGTGCGGACCCCCCAGGCGTCCGCGAGGCTCTCCACCAGGACCAGTCCCCGGCCGTGCGTACCGAGATCGGCGTTGGGCACGTGCTGCGGCACCGGCAGCCCGGCCATGAAGTCCCGTACCTCCACATGGAGTGTGTCGGCGGCGACGGTTGCGGTGAACACCGCGCCCTGGTCGGTGTGGATCAGCGCGTTGGTCACCAGCTCGCTCGCCAGCAGCTCCGCCACATCGGCCACGTCCGACAGAGTGACCTCGGTCTCAGGCTTCGCCGGATGTCGCACCAGTAGGTCGCGTAATGCATGTCGCACTTCGGGTACAGCGGTGAGATCCCCGTTTCCCAGTCTGCGGTGCAGACGGCCGTGCGATCCCCCGCAACCATGACGCCCCGTCATTTTCCCCCACTTGCCCGTCGGAACGAGTTGTCGCTTCGTATGCGTTCACGGGATGCATGCCCGCAGCGGGGAACACCACTCATGGGATTCGCCGAGAGGAATCGTGATGCATGACGACCGCACTTTGGTGGAGGGTCGGCTGGAACGTGCCCTGCGCCAGTTCATCCGTCCGGCGCAATACGCTGCCCGGACACCGCTCACCCTCGCCGTCTGGCATGCACCCGGGGAGCCGGTGCCCGTCGCAGAGGCGCTGAGGGGTTCGTACGAACCGTTCGCGACCGGAACCGAATGGGGAGCCCCGTGGTCCACCAGCTGGTTCCGGCTGGACGGCACCGTGCCCGAGGAATGGGCGGGACGGCGGGTGGAGGCGGTCATCGACCCCGGATTCACCGGCGACGGCCCAGGGTTCCAGGCGGAAGGGCTGGTCCACGACGCCTCGGGCGTGCCCCTCAAGGGCATCCATCCGCGCAACCGGCACATCCCCGTCGCCGCGCCCGCCGCCGGCGGCGAGGACGTGAGCCTGCTGCTGGAGGCGGCGGCGAACCCGGCGGTACTGCGCGACTTCGAGCCGACCCCGCTGGGCGATGTGCTGACCGCGGGCGACCGGCCGCTGTACCGGTTCGCCTCCGCGGATCTCGCCGTGCTGGACGAGACGGTGTGGCATCTGGTCCTGGACATCGAGGTGCTCTCGGAGCTGATGCGTGAGCTGCCCGCGGACCGCTCACGCCGGCACGAGATCCTCAGGGCTCTGGAGAACATGCTCGACGCGCTCGACCTGCACGATGTGGGAGGCACGGCGGCCGCAGCCCGCGCCGAGCTGGCCGATGCGCTCGCCAGGCCGGCGGCGCCGAGCGCCCACCGCATCTCGGCGGCCGGGCACGCCCATATCGACTCGGCGTGGCTGTGGCCGCTGCGCGAGACGGTACGCAAGGCCTCGCGTACCTTCGCCAATGTCACGGCGCTCGCCGCCGACTACCCCGAACTGGTCTTCGCCTGTTCCCAGGCCCAGCAGTACGCCTGGGTCAAGGAGCATCAGCCGCACATCTGGGAGCGCATCAAGAAAGCGGTCAGGGAGGGCCACTGGGCTCCGGTCGGGTCCATGTGGGTCGAGTCGGACGCCAATATGCCCGGCGGTGAGGCACTGGCCCGGCAGATCGTGCACGGGAAGCGGTTTTTCGCCGAGGAACTGGGTGTGGAGACCAAGGAGATCTGGCTGCCGGACTCCTTCGGCTACACCGCGGCCTTTCCGCAGCTGGCCGAGCTGGCCGGGGTGAAATGGTTTCTGACGCAGAAGCTCTCCTGGAACCAGTCGAACAAGATGCCGCACCATACCTTCTGGTGGGAGGGCATCGACGGGACGCGGGTGTTCACGCATTTCCCGCCGGTGGACACCTACAACGCGCAGTTCCATGCCGCCGAACTGGCACATGCGGAGCGCAATTTCGCGGACAAGGGGCGGGCGACCCGCTCGCTGGTGCCGTTCGGGTGGGGCGACGGCGGTGGCGGGCCGACGCGGGAGATGATGGAGAAGGCACGCAGGCTGCGGGACCTGGAGGGCTCGCCCCGGGTCACGGTCGAGAAGCCGTCGGCGTTCTTCGCTGCGGCCGAGGCGGAGTACGGGGCGGCCGCGCCCGTCTGGTCCGGCGAGCTGTATCTGGAGCTGCACCGGGCGACGTACACGACGCAGGCCAGGACCAAGCAGGGCAACCGGCGCAGTGAACACCTGCTGCGCGAGGCCGAGTTGTGGGCAACGGCGGCCGCCCTGCGCAATCCCGCCTATGCGTATCCGTACGACGCGCTGGACCGGATCTGGAAGACGGTGCTGCTGCACCAGTTCCATGACATCCTGCCCGGCTCGTCGATCGCCTGGGTGCACCGGGAGGCGCGGGACACGTACGAGGCGGTGCGGGCGGAGCTCGAGGGCGTGATCGCGACGGCCGTGGCCGGTCTCGGCGGGAGTGGTGATGCGGCACCGGCGGCGCTGAACGCGGCACCGTACGCCCGCGCGGAGCCCGTCGAGTTCGACGCGGCCCAGGTGCCGGAGGGGGTGGAGACCCAGGCGCTGTCCGACGGGCGCGCGCTCGCGGCCGTCACTGCGCGCCCCCACTCCCCCGGCGAGTACGGCAGCTCGGGGCAGCCACCGGTCCGGGCCGACGCCGGGGCGGGCACCATCACACTCGAGAACGAGTGGGTCCGGGTGGTCGTCGACAGCGACGGGCTGTTCTCGTCCGTGTACGACCTCAAGCAGCGCCGCGAGGTGCTGACGCCCGGCAGCCGGGGCAATCTGCTTCAGCTGCATCCCGACCACCCCAACCAGTGGGACGCCTGGGACCTCGACCGGCACTACCGCCGCAAGCACACCGATCTGACCGACGCCGAGTCGGTCGAGCTGGTGGAGGAGGGCCCGCTGCGCGCGGCGGTCCGGGTCGTCCGTGCCTTCGGCAGCTCGCGGATCACCCAGGAGATCCGCCTCGCACAGGGCCGCCGTATCGACATCGTCACCGACGTCGACTGGCAGGAGTCCGAGAAGGTCCTCAAGGCGGCCTTCCCGCTCGACGTCCATGCCGAACGGTCCACCGCGGAGATCCAGTTCGGCCATGTGCACCGGGCCACGCACGACAACACCGGCTGGGACGCCGCCCGGTTCGAGATCTGCGCCCACCGCTGGCTCAGAGTCGCGGAGCCCGAGTACGGGGTCGCGGTGCTCAACGACTCGACGTACGGCCACGACGTGACCCGGACCCCGCACGAGGCGGGTCTTGGCACGACCGTACGGCTCACCCTGCTGCGTGCCCCGCACAGCCCGGATCCCCGGACCGATCTGGGCACGCACCGGTTCACCTATGCCCTGCTGCCCGGTGGCACCCTGCCCGAGGCGGTGCGGGGCGGCCTGGAACTCAATCTGCCGTTGCGCGTCGCCGCGGTGCCGCCTGCCGGGCCGCTGGTGGCCGTCCCGAACCCCGCGATCACTGTGGAGTCCGTCAAGCTCGCCGAGGACCGCAGCGGAGATGTGGTCGTGCGGCTGTACGAGTCGGGGGGCAGCCGCGCCGAGTCCGTGCTCAGCGTGGGATTCCCCGTCGTACGGGCGCAGATCACCGATCTGCTGGAGCGACCGGTCCAGGAGGCGGAGACGGGTGAGGAGGGACTTGTTCTGCGGCTGCGGCCGTTCCAGATCCTGACGCTGCGGCTCACGCCCGCGTGAGCGCGCCGCGCCGGGGCCCTGGCCGGAGCGCCGGTCAGGGCCTCGGCACGTGCCGCAGATTCGAGCGGGCGAGCTGCAGCATCCGGCCCACCCCGCCGTCCAGCACGATCTTGCTGGCGGACAGCGCGAAGCCGGTCACCATCTCGGCCTTGATCTTCGGTGGGATGGACAGCGCATTCGGGTCGGTCACGACATCGACCAGCGCGGGACCCTGGTGCTTGAAGGCGTCCTTGAGCGCGCCCGCGAGTTGCTTGGGCTTCTCCACCCGTACGCCGTACGCGCCCGCCGCCCGGGCGATCGCCGCGAAGTCCGGGTTGCGGTTGGTGGTCCCGTACGACGGCAGTCCCGCGACCAGCATCTCCAGCTCGACCATGCTCAGCGACGAGTTGTTGAACAGCACGATCTTCACGGGGAGGTCGTACTGGACCAGGGTCAGGAAGTCGCCCATCAGCATGGCGAAGCCGCCGTCGCCCGACATGGAGATGACCTGGCGGTCGCGGTCGATGAACTGGGCGCCGATCGCCTGCGGCAGGGCGTTCGCCATCGAACCGTGGCTGAACGAACCGATGATCCGGCGGCGGCCGTTGGGCGAGATGTAGCGCGCCGCCCATACGTTGCACATTCCGGTGTCGACGGTGAACACGGCATCGTCGTCGGCGAGTTCGTCCAGGACGGAGGCGACGTACTCCGGGTGGATCGGAACGTGCTTGTCCACCTTGCGGGTGTACGCCTTGACCACGCCCTCCAGCGCGTCGGCGTGCTTCTTGAGCATCTTGTCGAGGAAGCGGCGGCTGGTCTTGGGGCGCACCCGCGGGGTGAGACAGCGCAGTGTCTCGCGTACGTCGCCCCAGACGGCCAGGTCCAGCTTGGAGCGTCGGCCGAGGTGCTCGGGCCGGACATCGACCTGCGCGATCTTGACGTCGTCGGGGAGGAAGGCGTTGTACGGGAAGTCCGTGCCGAGCAGGATCAGCAGATCGCACTCGTGGGTGGCCTCGTAGGCGGCGCCGTAGCCGAGCAGGCCGCTCATCCCGACGTCGTACGGGTTGTCGTACTGGATCCACTCCTTGCCCCGCAGCGCATGCCCGACAGGTGACTTGATGCGCTCGGCGAACTGCATCACCTCGGCGTGCGCGCCGGCCGTGCCGCTGCCGCAGAACAGCGTGACCCGCTCGGCCTCGTCGATCATCCGGGCCAGCTTGTCGATCTCCGTGTCCCCCGGGCGGACCGTGGGACGAGTGGTCACCAGGGCGTGCTCGATGGACTTCTCGGGGGCCGGCTGGGATGCGATGTCGCCGGGCAGCGCGACCACGCTGACACCGCTGCGCCCGATCGCGTGCTGAATGGCCGTCTGGAGGAGTCGGGGCATCTGCTGCGGGTTGGCGATGAGCTCGCAGTAGTGGCTGCACTCGCGGAACAGCTGGTCGGGGTGGGTCTCCTGGAAGTAGCCGAGGCCGATCTCGCTGGAGGGGATGTGCGAGGCGAGGGCCAGCACGGGAGCCATGGAACGCTGCGCGTCGTACAGGCCGTTGATGAGGTGGAGGTTGCCGGGGCCACAGGAACCGGCGCAGGCGGCGAGGCGGCCGGTGAGCTGGGCCTCGGCGCCGGCCGCGAAGGCGGCGACCTCCTCGTGCCTGACCTGGATCCAGTCGATGGCGGCGTTGCGGCGGATGGCGTCGACGACGGGGTTGAGGCTGTCACCGACGACTCCGTACAGCCGTTCGACGCCGGCGCGGACGAGAATGTCGACGAACTGCTCCGCCACGTTCTGCTTGGCCATGGATGCGCACCCCTTCTCGGTCGGCTCGGGCTTCGCGTGCCCCCTGGAAGGTCCATCAACCCACGGCCCGGGCCGCTACGCCTCCCAGACGGCTGCCGCCGTGCGGTCGTCGGCATACCCCTTCACCCGCAACTGGGTGTCCGCGAGGAACGCGGCCATGCCCGGAGGCTGGGGGCTGCGCCAGCGTGCGGCGAACTCCTCGGCAAGGGCGGGCTCGCCCCGCAGGGGATCGGCGAGGCCGGCGCTGCACAGCAGCAGCGTGTCACCGGGGCGGGCCACGGAGGCGCGGAAGCGGAACAGTTCGGCGGGCGGCCGGGACGGGGCCTCTATGTACGGCGGCGACGGGGGCGTGGCGATGCCCAGGTCCATGGTGAGCCGGTCGCCCTGCGGGGTCTCGGACGGGACCTCGCCGGCGGGCGGCGAGCCGAACCCGACCACCGGCGCGCCCGTGACATCGCCGGTTTCGGGGATGAACGGCTCTATGTCCTGCCAGACGCCGTCGCGCAGACGGAACAGCCCGCCGCCGCCGACCCCGAAGAAGACACGGGTGCGGCAGTCGGGGTCGGCGGACAGGAGCAGGCAGCGGAGATTCGCGGAGTACTCCTCGGGCCCGACGCCGAGCTCGGCGGCGCGGGCGCGGAGCTTGCCGAAGCTGCGGTCGACGAGGCGGTGCAGCCCCGACTTGAGGGCGCCGCGGCGACCGTCCCTGATGTCCTCGGCCAGCCGGGCGTGACTGCGGCCGACGGCCGCGCCGATCCAACGGCAGGCGTCCGACGCGGCGAGGTGCGCGCCCTCGGCGGCGCGGGCACCGCCGGCGACGGCAACGAGGACGAGCGCTGCGGGCCCGGTGCCGAAGCGTGCGGTGAGCAGGGCGTCGCGACGGGGCTCGCCACGGAAGCGGGCGGAGTCCCCCCGGACGGACGCGGCCCGCAGGGTGTACGTCCCGTACCGCGCCCCGTCGAGCACGGTATCGGCGACGACGTCACCGAGCTCGTGCGCCTGGGCCGGGGGCAGGGCGGTGGGCTCGGGGTCATAGGTGGGCGGGCCCCCGCCGACGATCCCGGTGACGGGCCGCGCGGCTGCGTCGAGGGGCGCGGTGCGGGGGTCGGCCACGGCCGGCGGCTCGGGCTCCGCCCGCGTCTGCTGGGGTACGTACGCCCGCTCGGGCCGCGCGGCGGGCGGCCGGGGCCCAGACCCCTCTTCGGACGCCGCCTGCGGCCCGGCGGGCGGTTGCGCCGCAGGCGGACCGGCCTGCGCACGGGGCGGCCCGCTCGGCGGCCGCGCTGCCGGCTGGGCGGACGGCACGTCCTTCCCGGTGGCGGGCGGTCCGCCCGGACCGCCGTGCCCCGGCGCCTGCGGCCGCACGGCGCCCGACGGCCGCGGGACCCCAGGGGGCGTGGGACCGGTCGACGGGCCCGAGGGTGTCCTGGGCCCGGACGGCGGCACAGCCTGCGGCGCGGGCGTCTCCCACCATGTCCGGGAGCGGTCCGGTGGGACCGGGGGCGGGACGTCGGGGGACACCGTGTCGGACGCGGAGTCGAAGCGGTCGTCGAGTGTGTCGCCCGTCGACGGTGCCGGGCCCGTGTCCGGGGCGGAATCGTCGTACAGCCGGGTCCACCAGTCGTCCTCGGTGGGCGGCCTCTCCCCCTGCTCGCTCATGCCCTTATTGTCCACCGCACAGGGCGTACGAAAACGGCGCATGCGGAAAATGACATCACCGCGGAGCAGTCCGCCGGGCGACCCCACCCCCCACGGGAAGGACGCCCGGCGGACCGGATTCGTGGTCAGCGCGTTACCGCACCGCGTAAGCGTCGACCACGAGCTGAGAGACGGAGTTGCCGTCGTCGTCCGTCAGTTCGGTCTTCAGGGTGACCGGCTCGCCGACGCGTCCGCGTGGGTCACGGTCGCGGTCCAGGCATTGTCGCCGGGCAACGCTCCGGCGGCCGAAGGCTGTTGGTGCTGCGGTGGCGCCACATTGGCAGAGGGACGGCCGGTGCAGGGATGATGTGCGCGGCGGGTTTACGCCGTGGCCGATTTCCGCCACGGCGACGGAGAAGTGCACGTCCGGGAGGGGTCACGGTGCTGGGAGCGATTGGGCTCGACGAGAAACAGGAATCGGCCTACCGCGCATTGGTCGCGCTGGGGGCGGCGGAGGTCCCCGATCTCGCGCACCGGCTGGCCCTGCCGGAGCCGGACACGGAGCGTGCGTTGCGCCGGCTGGAGCAGCAAGGGCTGGCCGCTCAGTCGTCGGCGGGCACCGGACGCTGGGTGGCGGCGCCGCCGGGCGTGGCGCTCGGTGCGCTGCTCACCCAGCAGCGGCACGAGCTGGAGCAGGCGGAACTGGCCGCGGCGGTGCTGGCACAGGAGTACCGGGTGGAGGCGCACGAGCTCGCGGTGCACGACCTGCTGGAGGTGGTGACGGGCGCGAGCGCCATCGCGCACCGCTTCCTGCAGCTGCAACTGGGCGCGACCGAGGAGGTATGCGCTCTGGTCACCGGGCGGCCGGTCGCGGTCACGGCGATGGACAACGAGGCGGAGGAGAAGGCGGCCGCCCGCGGGGTCACCTACCGGGTGGTCATCGAGCGCGAGGTGCTGGCACCGCCGTCGGGGATCACCGAGCTGAGCGCGGCCCTGGGCCGGGACGAGCAGGTCCGGGTGGTCGAGCGGGTGCCGACGAAGCTCGTCGTCGCGGACCGTACGATCGCGATGGTGCCGCTGAACCTCAGTGGGGCCGAGCCCGCGGCACTGGTCGTCCATGCGAGCGGTCTGCTGGAGTCGCTGACCGCCCTGTTCGAGTCGGTGTGGCGGGCGGCGCTGCCGCTGCGACTCGGGGTGCGTGGCGAGATCTCGGAGGAGGCCGCCGCGGGACCCGACGCCACCGATCTGGAGGTCCTGTCGCTGCTGCTCGCCGGGATGACGGACGCGAGCGTGGCCAAGCAACTGGACCTGGGACTGCGGACCGTACAGCGCCGGGTGAAGGGGCTGATGGAGCTGACGGGTGCGACGACCCGGCTGCAGCTCGGCTGGCATGCCTACGCGAAGGGCTGGGTGGCCCACGACCTGCGGGAACGCCTCTGATCCCGGGAGTCCGCGACCTGCGGGAACGCTCCTGATCCTGCACCCTTGGCAGATGGGCGAGTGGCAGCTGCTGATGGTCGGCGGGGTGATGCTGCTGGGCCTGTTGGGGGTGCTGGTCCCGGGTGTGCCGGGGCCGTGGCTGGTGTGGGCGGCGATGCTCTGGTGGTCGCTGCATGTGAAGACGGGCCTTGCGTGGGTGCTGCTGGTGGGCTCGACCGGACTGCTGCTGCTCACCCAGGCCGTGGTGTGGCTGCTGCCACCACGGCGCCTGCGCGGCGTGGGCATCACCCGCCGGATGGCGGCATTCGCGGGCGCGGGCGCACTGCTGGGTTTCTTCCTGATCCCGGTGGTGGGCGCGGTCCTGGGGTTCATCGGGGGGATCTACGGCTCCGAGCGCATGCGCCTGGGCGGCCACGGCCCGGCGATGGCGGCCACGCGGGCGGTGATGCGGGCGGGGGGAGCGAGTGTGCTGGTGGAGCTGCTCGCCTGCCTGCTGGTGGTGGGGGCGTGGATGGGGGCGGCGATCCGGGGCTGAGTCCCCGGCCGGCCCGCGCCCGCGGCGACCGTTCCCGGCCCGCGCATCCGCCCGGTCGCGCCGAATGCACCGGCGCCCGCGGGGGTCCGGCCGGTCCGAGGTCGTAGGACCCGGTTCCGTCCCCGTACCGATGCGGAGGGCGAGGTGGGCGTGTGAGGCTACTTGCATGGCGGAATTCAGCGAGGCGGAACGCGCGTATCTCTCCTCCCAGCGACTGGGGCGACTGGCGACAGTCGACCCGAAGGGCCAGCCGCAGGCGAACCCGGTGGGCTTCTTCCCCCAGCCGGACGGAACGATCCTGATCGGCGGTTACGCCCTGGCGACGACGAAGAAGTGGCGCAACCTCCAGGCGAACCCGAAGGTGGCCCTGGTGGTCGACGACATCGTGAGCGTTCATCCCTGGGAGGTGCGGGGCGTCGAGATCCGCGGCGAGGCGGAACTGCTGACGGGCCCCCATGAGCTGGGCCCGCACTTCAGCGACGAGCTGATCCGTATCCATCCGCGGAAGATCCACAGCTGGGGACTGGACTGACCGGTTCCGAGGGCGGCCCGCGCGGGGTTCGGGCCGCCCTCGTACCGGCGGGCCGTCAGCGCACGTGGCCCCGCTTGGCCTGCAGGGCCGCACGACCCTCCGCGCCCCGCATTTTCCAGCCGCGGAGCATTTCCGCTCGCAGCCGCGCGTCCGTCTTGGCCACGATGCGCTGGTTCTCGCGCAGCAGCTTGCGGTAACTGTCCAGGCGGCGCTCCGGCAGTGAGCCGTCCTCGATCGCCTCCTGTACCGCGCAACCGGGTTCCGAGGCATGGGCGCAGTCATGGAAGCGGCAGCCCTCGGCAAGATCCTCGATCTCCGAGAAGACCTGGCCCACGCCGACCTCAGCGTCCCACAGTCCGACACCCCGCAGCCCCGGGGTGTCGATCAGTGCGCCCCCGCCGGGGAGTACGAGCAAGTTGCGCGTCGTGGTGGTGTGCCGGCCCTTGCCGTCGATGTCACGGGTGGCCTGCACATCCATCACGTCCTCGCCCAACAGGGCGTTGGCAAGGGTCGACTTGCCGGCTCCGGACGCGCCGAGCAGCACGGCGGCGCCGTCGGAGAGGATCGCGCCGAGCACCTCGATGCCTTCCCCGGTCGTGGAACTGACCGGGAGCACCTGCACCCCGGGCGCGGCCGTCTCCACGTCCTGCACGAGATAGGACAGCCCGGTCGCGTCCGGCACGAGGTCGCACTTGGTGAGGACGACGAGCGGCTGTGCGCCGCTCTTCCAGGAGAGCGCCGACTTATGCAGCAGCGCATCACCACTGGAGCTGGACATCGCAAGGGTGAGGAACCGCTCGATCCGCCCGAGGTCGAGTTCGACCGCGAGCGACACACAAATGACGACGTGATCGATGTTAGTGGCCAGCACCTGGCCTTCGGAACGCTTGGACGACGTCGAGCGCACGAAGGCCGTACGGCGAGGCAGCAGCGTCCGCACGTACCGCGGATCACCGCCCTCAGGGTCGACGGCAACCCAGTCCCCCGTGCACACGACCTTCATCGGGTCGTGGGGGACGACGAACTCGGTGTCGGCTCGCATGGCACCAGCAGGGGTGATGACGTCGCACTGGCCACGGTCGACACGTACAACACGGCCAGGCAACAAACCCTGATCGGCATACGGAGCGAACGCCGCCTCCCAACCCTCATCCCAGCCATACGGGGCGAGAGGGTGCGACGAAGCCTGAAGAGAAGAGAAAAACAAGGGGTGACCCTTCACAAGGGTGGCCCCGGCACGCGCACAGAGGCGCAGAAGAAGAGGACGGTCAGCCGGAGACCACGGGAGTGGAATTGATGAACTTCTGGATGCGGGCAACGCCCATCGCAACGACAGCCATCAGTCACACCTCCCGGTCATACACAGCTGAGAGCAGCAGCCACCGGCCACCGCAAGGAACGATCACACCCTAGTCCGGCCCATGTGACAGTGCTAAGCATTTTCTTCGCCGAGAGTTCGGCGGTCTGTTGGCTTGAAGGGTGACCACCGCCCGGGTGCCAGCGACAGCCCATATTGAGATGCCTGCCCTGATTGCGGCCTGAAAGAGGTGCCAGATGACTCGTACGGTCGAGGAACGCGGGTTCTACTCCGGTCGGGTCAGTTGGAAGCGATAGCGCAGACCCTCGCCGACCGAGCGGAAGTAGCGCGCCGATCGGGGGTCGAGGGGGTTGGGGAGCAGGCACAGCCGCCGCATATCGCTGTCCAGGGCATGGGCGACGTACAGCACGTGGTAGGTCTCCCGTCTCTTCAGGGACCGCGCCCGCGCGATCTCGGTGGGTGAGAGCGGGAACTCGCCCGCACCACCGGCTGACGACTTCACTTCGAAGAGCAGGCTCGACCGCTTTCTCTCGATGATGAAGTCGTAGCCGAGAGTGTCGTCGCCCATCGCGTCGCCCAGGACCTGGTTCCGGTCGCCAGAGACCCAGGCCCCGTCGTCCACGCCCTCATACCGGTACTTGAGCCACTCAAGAGCGGCGATTTCCCCAGCGAGACCGACCGCAATCGCCTGTGTGTCGGAGAGCTTGGTCGACCTGGCGGCGGAGAATCCCGGACGCGCGCTGCCGGGGGCCCGCGAAGTGTGGGGTGCCAGTTCGGAGAGGGAGGCTGTGCCGCTAGAGGCAAGGAACTTCTGGGTGAGACCAGACCGTACAGCGGCTACAAGTTGACCGAAGTTCTCCTCCTCCGCCCACATGTCCTGGCCGTCCACCGTGATGCGTCGTCGTGCATCCTGCCGCTGACGACGTTCGCGTTGTTCCTTCCGCACGGCCTCGTCCAACTGGGCGGGTGTCAGCCCGAATCCTTCGGGTGTCAGCGTGAGGGGGGTGTCGGACGGCCACCGGCGTCCCTCCTGGAGCCAGCTCAGGGTCGCATCGTCGTTGAGGATCTCGAAGTCCAGCAAGCCGCCCGCACCTGCCTCGTCGGCGAGGGTGATCGGGTCTCCTGGCAGGCTCGAAGCAGGCAGGTCCCGCGCGGCTGCCCAGGCCAGGACCAGGTTCCGCGCGCGCTTCAGCTGGTCTAGGAGCCGGCTGCGGTTCACCGTCCGGAGTTCGTCCACGGACGACAGCCCAGGGTCCGATCCCAGCGACGGGGCACCGATGCCGGCCAGCCACCGGTCCACATGCTCTTGCATGAGGGCCGGTTCGAGTGCAGATACTCGTCCGCCCACGCAGGATTCGGCTGCAGTTTCGCCAGCGTCCGGTGCTCGGCGTACGACGAGAGGGATGCCCTCGATCGGAAGACGTCGAGGAAGCCAGCCCGCAGCGCGTTCATGATTTGGGCGCGTCGGCCGGTGACAAAGTGCCGGAACTCCTGCTCGATACCTTCGGAGTTGCGAAGAGGCCGGTATCGGGCCCCGAGTGCCGTGATCGCCACGTTCAGCGCGGTCAGGGACAGGTTCATTGCATTACGGGCGGTATCCAGCTCCGTGTGGCGTGCAGCGGCCAGCAGCGCTCCGCGCATCCACCTCTTTCTGGCTGGCCCTCCTCCTCGGCCACCGCTGGAACCGGCTGCGCCCCACTGTCGTGTACGAGGACGTCCGCACCGCGCAGGGCTACGAGGCGGCCTTCACCGTTCAGGCATAACAACGCACTTCAGGAATCCGCCCTTCCGTGCCCAGACCTCCACCACTCCACCACAGACCACGTCCTGCCTCACGTGCAGTTGCAGAGCCGCGAGCGTAGAGCAACAGCGCCATGTCCCATCCATCCGAACCAGCCGGAGGCATCGCTCGCCCCTCTGCTCCAGGGACTTTTCAAGGACTTTCAGCGCTGTCCGAGGGACTTCCGAGGGACTTTTCGCCGCCTAACGCGGCAAGCCCCCGAAAGATCGGAAAGGACCTCCGACACAGGTCAGAGGCCCCTTCCGAGGTAAATCCGCAGGCAGCGGCGACGAGTCGGCCTGTACGCCGGGTACAGTGCCCCCGGGCAAGAAAAAGCCCGGGATTCGAACCCGAGACCTACGCATTACGAGCACACGAGCGATCATGCCGTCCGGTGACGGCTCATGCTGCCGGATACCGTCTTGCCTGATCAGACCACACGCGCCGTACTCGGCGCCGCTACCTCGTGCCACACCGTCCAAAGGCGTCCGGCCACCTCTTGGCCACCCCTGGCGCGGGCTCGCGCTAGTTGGCGCTTCTGAGCACCAGCTATTGGTTCCCGACAATGCACCCACTTCGATACTCCCTGGATAAGGAGGGGGTTGTGGAGGAAGGAGAAGAAGGCTTCCCAGAACCACATGACACTCGCCCTTTCCGTCGTGGGTGACGTCGGCTACTCGGCGATGATCTCGCCGGTGGTCGCCTTGAGGGCGCTGGAGTAGGCCGTGACGCCGTACTTGAACAACATCCTCAGTCTGAGCTGGCCAGATGGGGGGTGAGGACGGCTTGGACGAGGCTCATGATCCGGGTTGTCGAGCAGCGGAGCTTGAGGATGAGCCGCCAGGGCTTGAGGGTGGCGGGCTTGTTCGACCAGTGCGCGGACCTTCGCATGGGATCGGTTGACGGCCTGCGACCGGCGGAAAGGCTGCTCCATCGGCCGCGGTAGGGAAGACGGACCGTGCCGCCTACGCCCTGGCAGCCCTTGTCCGCCCAGCAGGTGATGCCGGCCTCGGCGAAAGTGCCGATGATGCCGTGCTCACGTGCGGCCCGGACGTCATGGACGGCACCGGCCAGGGTCGGTGAAGCCCAGAGGAGACGACCCTTCGGGCGCCAGGTCCGCCGGCATCTCCGCCGAGACCGCGCGCGACGTCCGGGAACGGGTCGGCAAAGGGGACAGCCCGTTGCCCGTTCCCGATTCGTCCGGTGATTCCCGGCCGCGCTCAGGAGCGAATGGGCAGCGCAAGGACCCATGGCAGACAGACCTGGCCATGATGCTCAACTCGCTGAAACGAGATCCGGCCGTCAAGTACTCTTCGGAGGGCCGTGCCCTGGTCCGGTGGCTGGAAGTACGGCTCGTCTGCAAGGACGACACAGATCTGATGATGCGGACCCCGGCGCATCAAGCCACCAAAGTGGCCACCATGGCCCGGGTGTTCGCGGCTCGCTGGGACGAGATCGCCGCGCAGTTGGAGCAACAGGGCCTGTCAGAGGAGAACCCTGGGCAGGACGGCGCGGGCGCGGGCCCTGCCGGGTATCCGGGCGACACCACCGGAACCTGACTCGGGCCGGACCATCACACCCGGTGGGAAAGCTCGTACCGACGGGCATTCCCACCGGATTCCCGGTTCGCCCTCCCGGCGCTCTGGACACGGGGCCCACTCGAAATACGGAACGGCAGGGCCACGGAACTCTTCCGGTCCGTGGCCCTGCCGTTGTTTGGACATACCAATCGACAGCTGGGCTGCCTGATCGCGTCAGGCAGCGGGCTCGATGTTCTGATTCCGGCGGAAGACGTTGGCTGGGTCGTAGACCGCTTTGAGTGCCGACAGCCGGTCGAGTACGGACTTCTCGTACAACTCGGACCGGAAGTCCGCGGCGTCACGCATGCCGTACAAGAAGTTCAGTGACCTGCCCAGCGTCCACGGTGCGACGGCGTCGTCGATCCGCTTGAGCGCCGCGCGCACATCGGCCAGTTCGATGCCCTCGGGAGACGAGAGCACCCGCAGGATGTACGCCGCCTCGCGGAAGGACACCGCGTTCGCGACCTTGGGGGAACGCGACAGGGCGCCTCCGAGGTGACGCAGGTCGACGATGCACGAGACCGGGGCGTCCGCGCCGGCCAGTTCCCGTACGGCATCCAGAATCTGCGGGTTGAGTTCACTCAACAGGACACTGTTGCCGTCGAAGTAGTGGGCGAAATTGGGTTCCCGGTAGATCGAGCCCGCCTCGCTGTAGGGCAGCTCACCGATGTGCTCCAGGAGTGTCGGTGCGACCTCCCGCCACGGCTGTACGAGCGCCGGCCCGCCCTTGAGGTCGGTGGTGGCGAAGCGGACGTGTACGACATGCCTGCCGCGCAACGGCTCGGGGAAAACCGGAATCGGCGGATACCCGATCATGCCGACGGACGAGGTCATAGTCTCGGGGACCGTCGCAGTCCACTCGCGGAAAAAGGCGAAGACCGCCTCGGCGTGCTCGAAGCCGAAGAACATCCCGCCGCCGAAGATGCGTTCGACCGGCTGCAGGTCGATTTCCAGGCCGGTCACGACACCGAAGTTGTCCCGGCCGCCGCGGAGCGCCCAGAACAGATCCGCGTCGCTGTCGGCGGTCACATGCCGGAGTTCACCGTCGGCGGTGACGACGTCGATGGAGCGCACATGGTCGGCGGCGTAGCCGAGTTCACGGGCCAGCAGGCCCATGCCGCCCGCCAGTGTGTAGCCGACCACGCCGACGTGCCCGGCGGAGCCACTGGGCGGGATCAGTCCGTGCGGCTCCGCCTTGGCGACCACCTGCTCCCACTTGGCACCCGAGCCGATCGTCGCGTACCTGCCGGCCGGATCCACGGTGACATCGTCCATACGCTTGGTGGAAATCACCACACCGCCCTCGTCGAGCACGGTGACCCCGTGGCCAGTCGACTGGACGGCGACGGCCAGGTTCCGCTCGGCGGCGAACCGTACGGCCGCGCGGACGTCCTCGGCTCCGGTCACGCCGACGACCACAGTCGGCCGATGGTGGTACCCGGTCTGGAAACCGCTGAGCTCCTCGTCGTAACCGTCCTGCCCTGGACGCAGCACCGGTCCGGCCACTCGATCCGCCAGATCGGAGAAGTCGTCCCGTCCAGTCTCATTGGCCATGTGTCAGCGTCCCCACTCGTCACTCGTGCCCATGGCGACCCATCGCGTTGTTCGCCGGGACGCCAAGCTTCCGCATTCCAGCCTGGGTGGGCTGCGGTCAGAAGTCCAAGAGCCAGTTTTTATCGCAGCCAGAACTCCTGGTTATACCCAGCGACTCACGGCCTGGCGCCCACCCGTGTTACGCGGTGGCCTGACCCCGGTTCTCCACCGATGGCCCGAGGACGAACCGCGCATGCGCGACGAACGCGCGAGTCGCCGGGCTGACCGGATCCTGCGCACGCCAGGCGAGGGCCATACGCCCGTGCAGCCCTGGGGGATCCACGGTGAGAGCGCTGAGCTTGCCGTGGTACCCGGCGGCGAGGGACGCCGGGAGAACGGCGGGTCCCAGGTCGCGCATCGCCAGTTCGGCGAGCACGACGGGATCACTGACTTCGAAGGCGACGTACGGGACGAAGCCCGCGACGGCGCAGGCCTCGTCCAGACAGGCCCGCATACCGGTGCCTCGTGGCAGGCTGACAAGCCGTCGGTCCCGCAGAACGTCGATGGACACGGCGGAGCGTTCGGCCAGCTGGTCGCTGGAGCTCACCGCGATGACGAGTGGTTCGTCCACGAACACATGGAGATTGACGCCGGGCGGGGTCGTGGCCGTCAGGGCGACCAAGGCCGCGTCGAGTTGCCCGCTCTGGACGTTCTCGATCAGCCTGTCGGAGTTGTCTTCGGCCAAAGTGACCTCGACGTCTGGATACTCCTTGTGGAAGTCCGCCAACAGGGCGGGCAGATCAAGGCCCGCGCAGGCCCGGACCACCCCGATGGTGACACGGCCGCGCACAAGTCCGGTGAACTCGTCAATGACAAGTTGGATTCCGGCCACACCGTTCAGTACATCGCGGGCGCGTACCAGGACCGCGGTCCCCGCCTCGGTGAGCTTGACCGTACGCCCCGTGCGGTCAAGCAGTTCCTGTCCGAGTTCACTCTCAAGACGGCGGATCTGCGTACTCACACCGGGCTGTGCCACAAACAGTCGCGCTGCGGCTTTGGTGAAACTCGCTTCCTCCGCCACCGCCACGAAGTACTCCAACTGACGTAACTCCATGGTTGACCATCCTATGCTTCGCGAACTCACCTGGCGCGCTGCTTGACAGGAGCCGCCACAGCGGCCCTTGCCAAGCTAATGCTTCCCTTCCCCCAAGGACCGGTAGAGCGGCGTCGGGCTGATTCGCCCACCGCAGGGCCATAAGCAGCGCTTCTGGCAGCCAGAAGTACTGGCTCTTGGAGTTCTGACCAGATCCGACTCACGATGAATCAACGAGAGTTCGAGCCCGGGCCGAGTGGGTCCGGTTCGCCGAGAGCGGCTGCGGCTGCGGCTGCGGCTGCGGCTGCGGCTGCGAACTGTTCCTCAGCCCCGCACTGCCATCACTTAGGAGTAGCGAGTTGACCTCCTCTGCCAAAACAGTCAATCCATGGCTTGCTCTGTCGGCGCTCTGTATTGGGTTCTTCCTGATCATGATGGACATCACCATCGTGAACGTGGCGATTCCCGACATGCTCACCGACCTGAACGCCGATCTGAACCAGATCACCTGGGTCAACAGCACCTACCTGCTCACCTACGCCGTACCTCTGCTGGTCGCCGGCCGGCTCGGCGACCGATGGGGCCGCAAACCCCTGTTCGTCACCGGCATGGCGATCTTCACCTTGGCGTCGCTTGCCTGTGGGCTCTCGAACAGCACAGACATGCTGATCGCCGCCCGTGGTCTACAGGGTGTGGGTGCCGCGGTGATGGCCCCGCAGACGATGGCCTTCATCACCACCCTCTTTCCCGACAACCGACGCGGTACGGCCCTGGGCGTCTGGGGCGCCGTCGCCGGAGTGGCCTCCACCGTGGGCCCGTTGCTCGGCGGGTTCCTCGTCGACACCGTCGGCTGGCAGTGGATCTTCCTGATCAATGTGCCGATCGGCCTAATCGGCCTGGCCATGACAGCCAAACTGGTGCCGGGCGGACAACCGCGAAACGATCGCAGCTTCGACGTGCTCGGTACCGTACTGTCCGGCCTCGGTCTCCTGGCGTTGGTGTTCGGTCTGCAGAACGGTCAGCACTACGACTGGGGAACGGTCGTCGGGCCACTCACGGTCCCCGGTGTCATGGTCGGCGGAGGCCTCCTTCTCGTCTCGTTCGTCGTGTGGCAGCGCTACAACACCCGTGAGCCGTTGATGCCACTCACACTGTTCGGGCAGCGCAACTTCAGCGCGGCGAACGTGGCGGCAGCCTCGATCGGATTCGCCCTGACTGCTCTGTATCTTCCGCTGACCCTGTTCCTGCAGTCGGTACTGGATCTGTCTCCACTGGAGACTGGTGTGATCATCGTACCGATGGCCCTCTCCGCCGGCCTGGCCGGTCCGCTGTCGGGTCCCCTGTCCGACCGGGTAAGCGGCAAGTGGGTCGTCCTGACGGGGTTCTTACTGTTCGCCGTCGGCATCGGCATGATCGCGCTCGCGATGCGTCCCGGGGCGAACCTGTGGGTGCTCGCCCTGGCCCTGTTCGTGTGTGGCCTGGGGACCGGTTCGGCCTTCGCGCCGATGGCTAATGTCGCAATGACCGGCGTCCCGCTCCAATTGATCGGTGCGGCGTCCGGTACGTACAACACCATCCGCCAGTTCGGAAGCGTCGTCGGCAGCGCGGCTGTGAGCGTGGTGCTGCAGGCCCAGCTTTCGCAGTCGATGCGGTCTTCGGCCACCGCGGTGGCCGAAGACCTGCCGACCGGTTCCCGACAGGACTTCATCGACCAGATCAGTGGCACGACCAGTTCATCCGAAGGATTCGGCGCGGCACCGCCCGAGGTGCCGAACGATCTTCAAGGTCTGGCCACACAGGCCTTCCACAAGGGCCTGGCGGATGCCGCCGGCAGGACGATGGTGCTCTTGATCGTGGTGTTGGCGGTCGGTTCGCTGGCTTGCCTGACCATGGCCCGCCGTACGCCGGTCAAGCACGACAACGACCATCCGAGCGCTCGGCCCGCGACGCCAATCGATCGAGAGCCGCAGCACGGCTGAGCGCGCTCTTTCACGCGGCAGGGCGTCCGGTGGGTGACTCTGTCGGGGATCTTGGTGTTTCCCGGTGCGGCAGCATAATCAGTGGGCATGCTCGGGTCTGTTTCGAAGGCCGATAGAGTTGTCAAGGTGTCCGTTGTCCGTCCGTCCCCGTTCCGGTGAGCAGGTCCCGTCTCTGGCTGCGCAGGTCGCGCGGGCGAGCGATCCGGGCGGTACGACGGTGTGGGTGAGAGACCGGTTGGACGGGCTGTGGTGCGACGAGGACTTCGCCGACTGGTACCCGCGCGACGGGCGCCCCGGCCTCTCGCCCGCTCAGTTGGCCACCGTCTGTGTGCTGCAGTCCTGCTAGATCTGTCGGACCGTCAGTCGCCGAGTCGGTGCGCTGCCGCATCGATTTCAAGTATGCCCTGGCCATGGAGCTGGACGATCCCGGCTTCCATGACAGTGTCCTGTCCGACTTCCGCGAGCGCTTCGCCCAGGGCGACCGCGCCAACCGTCGGCTCGACCTCGCACTGGCCCGCCTCAAGGACACCCGGCTGGTGCGCGAACGCGGCACGCAGCGCACCGATTCCACCCATGTTCTGGCCGCGGTGCGCGACCTGACCCGGCTGCAGCTGATCACCGAGGCGGTGCCCGCCGCGCTGGAAGAGATCGCAGGCACTGCCCCGCACCTGCTGGCCGGCCTGGTGGGCGATGAGTGGGGCCGCCGCTACGGCCGTCCGGTCCGCCTGGGCAAGAACCCCACCCGGCCCAAGAGCAGGATCAACACCACTGGCGACGACGCCTTACGGCTGCTGGAGCATCTCCGCGGGCACGGTGCAGGCCGCGCGTTCGGTCCCAGGGTCCAGGCCCTGCGGCAGATCATGGTGCAAAACCACTACCGCGACGCGGCGGGCCGCCTGCGCTGGCGCACGGATGACGACGGCGGGCTGCCGCCCTGGTCCCGCGCGATCGTCTCCCCCTACGACACCTCTGCCCGCTACGCCCGCCGCGGGCAGACCACACGCTGGAAGGGGTTTGTCGCCCATCTCACCGAGACCTGTGCTCCCGACTGCGCCAACGTGATCACGGACGTGGCCACCACCCCGGCCACCACGTACGACGCCCAGGCCCTGCCCGGCATCCACACCCGGCTGGGGCGCCGCGGCCTGCTGCCCGCCGAGCACCTGGTCGACGGCGGCTACACCTCCCTGGTCCACCTGGATCCGCCCAAGAGCAACAGGTCACGGTCACCAGTCCGCTGCCGGGCAACCCCACCCGCCAGCACCGCAGGAACGAAGGCTTCGGCAGGGACGACTTCCACATCGACTTCGACCGCCGACAGGTGACCTGTCCCCAAGGCCAGGTCAGCAGGGGCTGGCACGGCCCCTACCAGACCTCCTCGCCTACTGCGGCCCCGCTTATCGTGGCGCGGTTCACCAAGGGCCAGTGCCAGCCGTGTCAGGTCCGCGCCCAGTGCACCACCTCCCGTGGAAGCGCCCGGAACGTGGGCTTTCCCCCTCGAGAACTCCGCGACCTGCAAGTCCGCGTCCGCGCCGAACAGCAGATGCCCGACTGGCAGGCCCGGTATGCGGTTCGCTCCGGAGTGGAGGGCACCGTCAACGAGTTCGCTCACGGACACGGCATGCGCCGCCGCCGCTACCGGGGGCAGTCGAAGGCCCACCTGCAACACGTCTTCACGGCCATCGCCATGAACATCGAGCGCCTCAGCGGCGCCGCCCTCACACGGAGCGTTGTCGAACAACCACAAAAACACAGAGTCTCGATCAGCATCCGACGCCCCCGCCTCAGCCCGTTCCCCGCACCGATGGCCACCCCTTGGCCGCCGCATCGTCTGTAGATACTGGCCAGTCATTCAGCAGCACACAAGGAAATCGCAGGTCACCGGCGTTTCTGGACGCCACAAATGCGCCACCACCTCCGGAGAGTGAAACCTCTGACCTACGCATTCCATGCACAGCCTCAAGAAGCCCTCGGCACGCACATTCCAAGGTCAAAAACAAAGAAACCGCAGGTCAGAGACCTGACCTGCGGTTCACCTTGGAGCCGCCTTCGGCATTCGAACCCGAGACCTACGCATTACGAGTACATCACGCCACCCATTCAGGAACGATCCTGTCCATGATCGGCGTGTGGTCTCCCTGACGGCGAGCGGGAGTGATCGTCAGGGAGTCCAGGACGCATCCGAGCAGCATGCGCCAGTCTGACATCGTCGACTCCTGCCATGCTTCCGCCAGCGCCTGTCCGTCCGCGAAGAAGATCGACAGGTCGGCTTCTCGCGCGAGCTCCGCAGCTTCAATTTCGAGCGTGTCGATGACTGGCGAAGACGATGCGGGTGCCCTGTTGGCTGGAGTCCAGGTTCTCCTGAAGGACGTAGAGCCGAGCCCTGCGTCGGTCGAATTCGTCCAGGGCGCTGCCGATGGCGGCCATGCCTCGTCGGTCGAAACGGTCCGTCTTCCACACTGCCAGCGTCTTGACCTCGCCAGCGATGACCGCGTCCATCGCACCTTCGAGTTTCAGGCGACGGACATGTGCCTTGGAGGCGCTCCGCTGCTCCAGCCACACCTTGCGCACAGCAAGTCCCTGCCGCTCCATCTCTCGGCGGAGGTCGCGCGCGTGCTGCTTGAGTGTCTCGAGGGTTTCCCGCTTCTTACTGCGGCGGAGATAGAGATCGTCCAGGTCGCCCGGGCGCTTGCCCGCCAGTTCCTCCGGAGTCGCGTCCCGGAACTCCTCTGCCACCTTCTGCTTCGCCATATTACCCTCCTACAACACAGATCCGGCCGCTCCAAACGGCATCTGTGCAGGTGAGGGCTGTGCTGTATTAGGCGGCGCTCTCCCAGGCCAGCGCGAGGAACCGCTCGATCCGGCCGAGGTCGAGTTCGACCGCCAGCGAGACACAGATGACGGCGTGATCGACGTTGGCGGCCAGCACCTGGCCTTCGGACCGCTCCGACGACGTCGAGCGTACAAAGGCGGTGCGCCTTGGCAGGACGGTCCGCGCGAACCGCGGATCGCCGGCCGCGTCGACGGCGACCCAGTCGCCCGTGCACACGACCTTCATCGGATCGCGGGGCGTCACGAACTCGGTGTCGGCCCGCACCATGCCGCCCGCGGTGACGACATCGCACTGACCACGGTCGACCCGTACGACACGGCCGGGCAACAGACCCTGATCGGCATGCGGAGCGAACTCCGCCTCCCAACCCTCGTCCCAGCCGTACGGGGCGAGTGCGTGCTGGGCATCAGAAGTGGAAGAGGTGTTGAGCGAAGCGTGGAACAAGGGGAACCCTTCGAAGGGTGGCCCCGGCGGCGCGCTCGGCGCGCGGAAGATGTGGGTGTCAGCCGGAGACCACAGGGGTGGAAACGATGACGAACTCCTGAATGCGGGCAGCGCCCATCGCCGTGACAGTCATCAATGTCCTCACCTCCTGCTTCCTCAACGAACCAACGCTGTTCCTTCGAGAGCGACAACGGCCGCGCCCGGGAACGAACGAACGAACCGTAAACCCACACCGCGACGCGACGCCACCCGTTAATTCCTGGGGCCGCCTCAGCCCCCGGCGCGCATGGACGGAGGGCCACGCTCGGATCGGGGCGAAGGCGGACGCGGACGCGGACCGGGTGCGAGCCATACTGAGCGAGAACAGCGTTCCGGCAGCTCCGGCCCGCACGCCCTTGGGCACGCCTCCCGGGTGGGATGCCCTCACCGACGCCGAGCGGGCCATCGCGCATCTGGCGGTTGCACAGAAATTGACTCAATCGGTCGCGGGCGGCGGTGGGTGGCTTGAGGCCGAACCTAGGGCGGACCCCCAGATGCTCTGACCACAATGGCTCCCCGGAACGCAGCTATCCCCACTCCTGCTTATAGGTGGGCATCAATTCCCCGACGTTGAACTGCCCCACGAGCCGCATCATCTCCACCGCCGTCGTGCGGCGCGGCTCCTGAACTCTGTGCACCTCGTCCTCGAAGCCCCTGTACTCACGCTGAGGCATCCTGCGCGTCAACCCTGGCCTGCTGCTCAAACTCAGCCTGCCTTGCCCGCGCCTTGACCCGCTCTCGCGTGTCCCAGGGATCCGGCAAACCAGATCTTGCTCTGCCCTGCCAAGACAACCAGGTTCACCCGCCGCTTCCGCTGCACAGCCAGTTCTTCGTCGTTTGTTTTGCAGTGAGTTGCCTCTGCACCCTCGGCTCAATCGAGGGTGGCGAGATGATCGGCGTCGCCGCCGCGCCACTCGATGAGGAAGATGGTCGCGTCGTCGCTGGTGATGCCGCCTCGTTCAAGTTTCAGCGCGTGGGACAGCGCGCGCACTACCGCCCGCACCGCAGTGTGGTCACGGACGGTGCGGTTGGTGCACTCGATGAGTTGTTCCTCACCGAACTGTTCCCCGCCGACTTGGTGCTCCTCGATCAGGCCGTCGGTGAAGCACAGCAACTGATCTCCGGGCTGCAGCATCCGCTCGCTGACTTGCGGCTCCTCGCCGCCGAAGCCGACCGGCAACGTGGTCGGGCTCTCCAGCCGGTCCACCACTGAGCGGTCGCGGATCAGCAGCGGCGCCGGGTGGCCGGCGTTGACCCATTGCAGATGGCCCGTGCCAATGTTCAGACGCATCATCTGCGCCGTGACGAAGTGGTCGGGCCCGAACTGCTCGTCGATGGCCCTGTCCATGAACGCGTAAACCTGGGACAGATCGGTGTTGGCGCGCCGGGTGTGTCGATAGGCGCCGATCGCCACCGTCGCCATGGTCGCGGCGCCCAGGCCGTGGCCCATCGCATCGATCATGGCCACGTGCAGGATGTCGTCGTTGAGGGCGTAGTCGAAGCTGTCGCCGGCCACCTCGTAGGCGGGTTCCAGGATTCCGGCCACCTCAACCTGCGGGACCATCATCGACAGCGGGGGCAGCAGCGACCATTGGATCTCGGCGGCCACGCTCATCGGGGCACGGCGGCGGACCTGGAAGAACTGGTCGGTGTAGGAGTCCTTGGTGACGATCATGTCGGCGACCAGACCAGCGAGTCTGCGCAACAGCCGCCGGTCGTCGTCGTCGACGCTGTCCAGGGTGACGACCATGACCCCGACCTGGTCACTGCCATCCAGCAGCGGCAGATACATCCGCACACTGCCGGCCTGTGGCACCTCTACGGCTCTGCGGTTCAGGAACGCCTCGCCGGCGGGGGAGTCCTCGATCGGTTCGGGGTCGCCGACCGTCAGCCGTCGGCCCGGCAGCGGTACCAGGAGCAGTTGTTCGTAGTCCTGCAGGAGGATGGAGAGGTTCCGGCCACCAATCCTGGCGACTTCTTCCGCGACGAGTGGGGCGATCAGATGCGGCGGCATTTCGTGTGCACGGTCCAGCAGCACACCCAGCAACCGCTCGCCGAATCCCTCCGATCGGTCCACCCCGACCGCGCTCTCCCTCCGCTCACCTTCCATCGTCGCTGCCTGTATCCCTTCGTCCCGCTGCTGGTTCGGGGGAACTCACTGGGCCGGGTGTCTCCGGGGAGGTTTCCGCTGAGCAACCGGATGTTCGACTTCGGGGGCTGGAGCCGGTAGGAGTCGGTGCCGTCTGGATGGGGGCGGCTTCCTCCTCCCCCGCGGCGTCGGCGCTTTCAACGCACCGGCCGGCGACCGGCTCACCGTGCCTCCCCGAGCCAACACACGCCTCGATACGCTTGGATCCTCCGGCGGCCACCGAAAGGATCAGCTCGATGGCCACGCAGGCGATCCGCACACACGGGGCGCCTGATGTGAGTGCGATCGACCCGCACAGGTTGACACCGCCAACCGGCCCATCAAACCCATTACGCCAAAGGCAGCATGTCACGCCCGGTCAGGACCGGAGGCCCCCAGTTCCGATGTCCAACCCACTCCCGATCTCACAGTCCGAGTGCCCCGCGGCGGTGACTCTGAGAGCCGGAGCCGCTCTGCGGCAGCCGTGAGAAAGGGGCGGCGGGGCCTCATCGGAGGCGGTAGACGCGGACGCCCGCGCGCGCACCGCCCTCCGCGCCACCACCGGCGAGCGCCGGCAAGACCGCGCGGCGTCGGCGCCCGGCCCGATCCTCACCTGCCCGTCGCGCTGGCCGCCGAGCGCGCCGCGGACGCCTACAACATCTCCCGTACGGACATGGACGCCTACGCCGCGCGCTCACGCCGCCCGGCGGTCACCTCGTGGCAGGACGGGTTCTTCGCCCCCGAAATCGTCCCCGTCCTCACCCCGGAAGGTGAGAAGGGTCGTCCGCGACGACTGCCCACGCCAAGGCGTCACCCCGCAGACTCTGGCCGTGCTCGCGCCCGTCGCCCGCCACGGCGGCCGGGTCACGGCCGGAAACGCGGCCCCTCTCAGCGACGGGGCAGCTGCCCTCATCGTGATGAACGAAGCCACTGCCCGCGCCCGAGGGATCACCCCGCTCGCCCGCATCCTGGCCGGCGCGGTCAGCGCCTACACCCCCGAAACCGAAGGCCCCGCGCCCATCGCCTCAACCCGGCAAGCACTCACACGGACGGCCATGACCCTCGACAGCATCGACGTCTGCGTCGGCAATGAGCCGTTCGCCGCGCAGATGCCCGCCTACTGCCGCGCACTCGACTGCGACCCGGAACGCTTCAACACCCATGGCGGATCCGTCGCACTGGGCGAGCCCTACGGTGCCGCAGGCGCTCGGTTGGCCACCACCGCACTCAACACTCTGTGTCAGAGCGACGCCACCACAGCGCTCATCTCCGTCGTCGCCGCCGGAGGCATCGGCATGACGACGATCCTCGAACGTGTGGCCCAGCTACCTCCATGCCGGCCGCTGTACTGGTGCCGTTACTGGCCGCCTCCGCCCACGCTCCCGCGGAACTCAGTCCCAAAGAGCCACCCATGTCGCTGACTCCGGGGCGCAGCCGGCCCACGATCTGCTGCTGAAGGTGGCACTCGACGAGGACCATGAGGACTTCCTGACGCTGCCGGCGTACAAGCGAGCTGTCGGCTGAGCCCGGCTCGACGCCCGACACCGCACAGCACCGGGGGCGTCGTGGTGCCGCCCTGCGCTACGGCGGTTCCCCGCACGCCGGGGTGCATGCGCTGCCCCGGGACGCCGGCGAGGCCGGGCCCACGTGGGCCCGGCCTCGCCAGAGGCGGTGGATCGGTGATCTGTGATCAGTGGTTGGTGCCCGACGCCCAGATCGCGCGGCTGCCGTCGTAGATGACCACGTTCCCGTCGTCCTGAACGACCAGGCGCGAGCCCGGGTGGCCGGCGGTGTTGGAGGCCCAGACCGCTCGGTTGGAGCGGGTGTAGACGACGAAGTTCCCATCTGTCTGGAGGCGGGCCGTCCACCCCTGGCCAACGGTGTTGGAGGCCCAGCGAGCCCGGTTGAACTCGTCGTAGATGACGAGGTTGCCGTCGGATTGCATGACGAGCCGGGCCGTGTCGGAACTCACCGACTGGTTGCGGTTGAGGGTGAACGGCGCGTGGCGCGTCTGGTTCGACGGGACTGCCGCCTCCGCCGCCCGGCCCGTGGCAGCCGAAGGGGTGTGGTCCGAGGGTGCCGCGTTCGCCTGGCCGACGAGCGTCATGGTGGCGAGTGCGGCGGTTGCGAGAAGCGTGGTGACTCTCTTCCCCACGAGAGAACTCCTTGAGTCAGGTAGTTCATCCAGAGGTGCCCCTGATGGGGCACCTCCCCCGGACTCTGGCATCCGGGCCATGCCGGAAGGATCCACTCCGCACCGCCATGACGTGTTCGTGTCATGCTTTGGCCTGAAATTGCGGACGGCAACTGCCGACGGCTCACTCCACGGCAGGTCCGTATACGAGTCGTCCCGGCAACGGGCTGGCGGTCGAGCCCGCAGCGCCATGCGGCTTCTGTGAGGACCTCTCAGACCTTGTCTGCCGCGACCAGCAGATACTGGAAGCTGCCGTCCTTGTAGGCGTCCAGGAATGCCTTCTCGATGCCGGTGGCCAGGGAGGACTTGGCGCGCAGTTCCCAGTAGGGGATGGTGGCCGCGGTGAGGTCGATGACGCTGACGGGGACGAGACGGTTGGCGGCCATTTCCTTGAAGTAGCTGCTGCGGGGATGAATGCTGCAGATGTAGTGGGCGTTGATCTCACTGACGGCCCGGGACGGCAGTCCGTAGGCGTCGTTGTAACAGCCGGTGATAGTGACGTAGCGACCGCCGTGCTTGAGGAGCCTGGCGTATTCGGGGAACAAGAGGGACAGGTCCACGTACATGGTGCTCTCGTTGTTCCAGACAGCCTGGAAACTGCCGCTCTCGAAGCCGGTGTGGAGCATGTTCTTGAGGTGGAAGCGGACCTCGTTGTCCACCCCGCGTTCCCTGGCCTGGCCGTTGGCAAAGGCGACCTGGGTTTCGGAGATGGAGACGCCGTCGACGCGGCAGCCGAAGCGGCTGTGGGCAACGAAGCTGCTGCCGCCGCGGCCCGAACCGGAGTCCATGAGGCGGTCCGCAGGGGTGATGTCGCCGAGGTGGGTCATCAGCAGGTCGGCCTGGGCGCATTCCAGGCGATGGAGCTCGGCGGTGAGGCGTTCCTGGCGGGTTTCCTCGGGGCCCTCGAGGACGGACCAGTCCACGTCGCCGATGCCGTAGTGGTGGTGGTAGATGCCGTCGACCTCGCCCAGGCGGAGGTTGACGGGGTTCTTCTCCTGGTTCCAGTAGCTGGCGACGGACTTCTGGTAGAGGCTGCGCAGGGGATGGGTGGTGGTGTCCTGGACGGTCATGGGCTTCTCCTTCATGCGGGTTTCTTTACGGGTTCAGTTCGCGTTCTGGTAACGGGCGCTGGTGGCGTGCCACTGTTTGCTGCCGCCCATCCACGCCCACAGACCGGCCAGGTAGCGGCGCAGCTGGGGAGAGCCGGCCGCTGCCAGGACGGCGCAGTCGGCCTCAACGGTGTGCATGAGTTCGTCGTGGATGGCTGCCGTGCGGTCGACGGCTTCCTGGAGGGAGCAGTTGTCCTCGGCGGCGATGAGGTTGGGCAGGTTGGTGTCGGCGGGATCTTCCTTGGCCATCGAGTAGAGGTCGTTGAGCAGGACGTTCGCCATGCCTGCGTAGAGGTAGGTGCGGCGCACGGTGGGGTCGGCGAACTCGTGGGCGGGCAGTTCGTAGCCGCCGACCGGGTCGATCAGCACCATGCAGGGGTAGAAGGCGTTCTCGTAACGGTGCAGGAGGTACTCCCACACCGCGGGCCTGCGCCCGCTGCTGCGCCATTCGGCTTCTTGCCCGTATGCGACGAACATGACGTCGAGTTCGTGGCGCAGACGTGCCACTTGGGTGGTGCTGGCGATCTGGGACAGGTGGGCCAGGCTGGATCGGAAGGCGCGCAGGACGGGCTGCCTGTGCACGAGTTCTTCGAACTGCGCGAGGTAGCGGGCGGGGAGGCGGACGGGGTCGATCACCGCGTGGGCCATCGCGAGGCGGGAGCCCAGGAGTTCCGGTTCTGTGTCGTCGCCCTCGTCGACCCAGTGGTCGTCCACGGACCATTCCGCGAGCCCGCAGCGTGCCGCTGCCAGCAGGCGGTCGGGGTCGTCGCAGTCGGGATGCGCGAGCATGAACAGGCGCCCGAACTGGTGCGAGCGCAGGCGTTCGAGGCGGCCGGTGAAGATGCCGATCTCCGCGGCCCAGTCGACCAGGCGGTTGTTGACCTCCTGCCCGAGGGCGGGGTCGTCACGCACCGCGTCGGGGCAGTACAGGGGCGGGATCCGCACCGCCGCGTCCTGGCCGGCCGAGGGGACTTGCGTGGCGGACGGTGGGACCTCGTCCTGTCGGGCGGACGGCGCCGCTTGCGACGCCGTGGACGGGGTGAGGGAGCTGAAGGCGCGAGCGGCGGCCGTGCCCGGCCCGGCGGGGCCGGCCAGGAGGCGCTCGAGCGCGACGTGCGGGGGCGGGGCCGGTAGGGCCTGCGCGATCCTGCGGGGTGTCGGGGCCGTGGGGAGGACTGGTGGGTGGGCCGCCGGCGGACCGTTCGACGTCCACGGGGGAACGCCGGCGCCACTGGTTCGGGTCATGCGAGGAGTGCCTTTCGGATGGGGCGGGTGGGCGCGCCTGCTGGTGGCCGGGCGTGCGAGGCATGCGCGGTATGCCTGCGTGGGGCGTCATATGTGGGCGAAGGCCCCGAGCGGCCGCGGACGGCGCGTGGCCAACGGCGCCGGTGCAGCGGGGCGGTTGAGGTGCCTGTCGGCTCCGGTCAGCGCCAGCGGCCGACTTCGACGTTCTCCAGGATGCCGAGAGCGTCGGGGACGAGAATCGCGGCCGAGTAGTAGGCGGTGACGAGGTAGGAGATGATCGCCTGCTCGTCGATGCCCATGAACCGCACCGACAGGCTCGGCTCGATCTCGTCCGGGATCCCCGACTGCCGCAGCCCGATCACGCCCTGGTCGTCCTCACCCGTGCGCATGCACAGGATCGAGGTCGTACGAGCTTCACTGAGGGGGATCTTCCCGCACGGATAGATCGGCACACCGCGCCAGGAAGGGACGCGGTGGCCGCCGATGTCCACCGGATCCAGGGGCAGGCCGCGCTTGTTGCACTCGCGGCCGAACGCGGCGATGGCCCGGGGGTGGGCGAGGAAGAACTTGTTGCCGCGCCGTCGCGAGAGGAGCTCGTCCATGTCATCGGGACTGGGCACCCCGTCATGGGGCTGGAGGCGCTGCGCGTAGTCGCAGTTGCTGAGCAGACCGAACTCCGGGTTGTTGACGAGCTCGTGTTCCTGGCGCTCGCGCAGCACCTCAAGGGTGAGGCGAAGCTGCTGCTCGGTCTGGTCCATCGGATCGTTGTAGAGGTCGGCGACGCGGCTGTGGACCTTCAGGACCGTCTGCGCGATGGAGAGCTCGTACTCGCGCGGCTTGGGCTCGTAGTCGACGAAGGTGTGGGGGACGAGTGGCTCGCCCACGTGTCCGGCCGCAAGGTCGATCGCCGCCTCGCCGTACCTGTTGGTGCGCTGCTGCGGGAGCGCCGCGACCGTGTCCAGATGGCTGCCCAGCGACTGGGCGCGTGCGGCGAGGTGGTCGACGTCCCTCCTGGACAGCGCCAGCACCGTGCAGGCGGTAGTGGCGCGGAACGTGCACTCCCAGACCGGCTCCGTTTCGGTCAGACACTGGTCGCCGAAGTAGGCGCCGTCGGCCAGGAATCCCAGAACGGCGTCTCCGCCGTACGGTCCGGTGCCAACCTTGTCGACGCGGCCGTGCGCCAGCAGGAAGACGCGGTCCTTCGCGTCGCCGGCACGGGCCAGCACCGTGCCCGGCGCGCAGTCGACCTGCTCGCAACGACCGGCCAGCTCGCCCAGCACCGCCTCGTCGCAGTACCCCCTGAGCGCCGGCAGCTCCCCCAGCTCAGCCGGGATGACCGAGACCTGCCCGCCGGTCTGCACGAACGTCACCCGCCCGTCGCCCACGGCATGGCTCAGCCGCCGGTTCACCCGGTAGGTTCCGCCTCGCACGTCCACCCACGGCAGCATCCGTAGCAGCCACCGCGAGGAGGTCTCCTGCATCTGCGGAACGGACTTCGCGGTCGTCGCCAGCTTCCGCGCGGCGGACGCCGCCAGACTCTGCTGCCCGGCCCCTTGTCCTTGCGCGGCTTCCCGGTCGGCTTCAACGGTCATATGTGATCCTCAGCTCTCCTTCAGGTGCCGACTTACCCTCCTTCTTAATCACTTCGCCTGTCATCACACGAAAGAAGGCGAATGCCCCTTTCCCCTCCGGGGTAGCCAGGAAGCCGTGTCGTTTCTTCGCGCAAACGTCCACATGCGGTCGATCGCTGGGTTCCGCCTGATCTCCTCTCCCACCGACGACATCACGGACGAGGCGACCCTGCCCTGCACCACCGGCGGCGGTGGTGGAAGTACCCGGATACTGTGCATGTGGCGCTTGTAGGCGCCCTGTTGAAGGGACTGATATGGCAGACCTGTTCACCGTGCGGGTTACCGTCCGGGGATATGAGACCGATACGCAGGGACACCTCAACGGGAATGTGTATCTGCAGCATGCGGAGCACGCGCGCTGGGAGTTGCTGCGGGCAGCCGGAATCGAGCAGAACGCACTGCTGGCGAAAGGAGTCGGCCCGGTCAATCTGGAGAGCACGATCCGGTACCACCGCGAGGTGGTCGCGGGTGACGATGTCGACATCACCTGCGCGTTCATCTTCGGCGAGGGCAAGTCGTTCCGGGTGGAGCAGACGTTCCACCGCACGGACGACAACACTCTGGTGGCCGAGGTCTTCAACGTCGGGGGTCTGCTCGACCTGAAGGCACGCAAGCTGGTCACCGACCCGCGCGAGTACTTCCGCGCCGTGGCCTCCGACCCTGGCGTGTTGGGCCTCTGACACGGTTTCGACGAACCGCGATGTCGCGGCCCGGACGGTGATCGGTCCGGAGCCCGTCGGGCACGTCCACAGGTGGTCGGGAGAACGGCCCGCCGGGTTCCCGTGGCGGTCCGGGAGAATCGTCACGTAGGACGCGCCGGAGTACGGGGAGTTGAAGGCCCCTTGCCGTGCCAGCATGAGGACCACGGGCCGTGCGGACTGCCCCGGCCCGGGCCGCCCTGTGTCTTCACGGCCCTCGAGCTGGGGCAACCGGTGTGGGCCCCCGTTTCTGGAGTGGCGATGGCAGACGTGCAACACCCCCTTGTCCATGCTGTCCGTGCTGTCCGTGCTGCGGGCGCCTTCCGCAGGTGGGCGCCTCCACCGGCGCTGACCGGGTTCCTGGTGCTGCTTGCGGTGATGTTCGCCCTCTCGTACGGCGTCGGATCAAGGGTCGGTCCCGTCGCGCCCGGCATGCACCCCACCGGCACCGGATCCGATGACGACTCCGACCCCCATGGGGACGGCGGCATGGGCGACATGCACTCCGGCGGTGAACGATGACGGCGGAACCGGCGAGCGCCCTGGCGACCACCGATCTGATCGTCAGCGGGATGACCTGCGCTGCCTGTGTGAACCGGGTGGAGAAGCGCCTCGCCAAGCTCGACGGGGTGAGTGCCTCGGTCAACCTCGCCACCGGCCGGGCCAGGGTGAGTCACCCCTCGGGCGTCACCGCGGAAGAGCTGGTCGCTGCTGTCGAACGCGCGGGCTACACCGCCGAACTGCCCCTGCCGCCCGAGCCGCAGGAGGACGCCCGGCCGTCGGAGTCGGCAGAGAAGGATGAGGGTGAGGAACGCCGGCGGCTGCTGATCACCGCGCTGCTGTGCGTGCCGGTCCTCGTGCTGTCCATGGTGCCCGCCCTCCAGTTCCGCAACTGGCAATGGCTGTGTTTGACACTGGCCGGCCCGGTGGTGGTCTGGAGTGCCTGGCCGTTCCATCTGCGTGCGGCGCGCGGGTTGCGTCACTCGACGGCCACCATGGACACCCTCGTCTCCCTCGGTGTGGTCGCCTCGTTCTCCTGGTCCGTGTATGCGCTGTTTCTCGGCGGCGCGGGTGATCCGGGGATGCGGATGCCGTTCACCCTGCTTCCCTCGGCGCGCGGGGATGTCGCGCACATCTATCTGGAGGCAGCGGTCGGCGTACCGCTGTTCGTGCTGATCGGCCGCTTCCTGGAAGCGCGTGCCCGCCGCGGCACGGGTGAGGCCCTGCGCTCACTGGCCGGGCTGGCCGCCAAGGACGTCACGGTCCGGGAGAACGGACAAGAGCGGCGGATCCCGATCGAACGCCTTGCGGTGGGAGCGGAGTTCATCGTCCGGCCCGGGGAACGCGTCGCCACCGACGGGGTCGTGGTCACGGGAAACTCGGCCCTGGACCTGTCCCTGGTCACCGGTGAGAGCGAGCCAGTCGAAGTCGGTCCGGGCCAGGCGGTGATCGGCGCTGCCGTCAACGCCGGGGGGCTGCTCGTCGTGCGGGCCACAGCGGTCGGTGCGGACACCCAGCTCGCCCGGATCACCCGCATGGTCACCGAAGCCCAGGCAGGCAAGGCCCGGGCCCAGCGCCTGGCCGACAGGGTGGCGGGCGTCTTCGTCCCGGTCGTACTGGCACTGGCTGTCACGGTCCTCGGCTTCTGGCTCGGTGCCGGAGCCGACCCGCAGGCGGCCGTCACCGCCTGCGTGGCGATACTCGTCGTCGCCTGCCCCTGCGCGCTCGGCCTGGCGACCCCGACCGCCCTGCTGGCCGCCACCGGCCGCGGCGCCCAGCTCGGCGTCCTGGTCAGCGGTCCTCAGGCTCTGGAGGCACTGCGCCACATCGACACTGTGGTCCTGGACAAGACCGGTACCCTCACGACCGGGCACATGACCGTCGCTCAGGTCACGCCGGTCACCGACGGCATCGGCCGGGAGGCCGCCCTCAGGCTGGCCGGTGCGGTGGAGCGGGGATCGGAGCATCCGCTGGGCCGCGCTCTGACCGCGTACGCGCAGCGGGCACTGCCCGAACGCCCGTTGCCCGAAGTGACCGGCTTCCGGGCGACTCCGGGCGCCGGGGTAACCGGCCTCGTCGACGGCCGCCGTGTCGAGGTGTGCGCCCCTGGCGACGGCCTTCCCGGGTCGCTGGCCCAGGCGCTGGCCGACGCCGAGGTGTCCGCGCTCACCCCGGTCCTGGTGCGGGTGGACGGCGTGGACGAGGCCCTCATCGCCCTGGGGGACGTCCTGCGACCCGGGAGCTACCGGGCCGTGGACCGGCTGAGGCGCTTGGGAGTGGAACCGGTCCTGGCCACCGGCGACCGCGATGCGGCAGCCCGCGCCGTGGCCGCTGAACTGGGCATCACCCAGGTGCACGCCCGCTGCACTCCCGAGGGCAAGGCGGACCTCGTACGGCAGTTGAAGGGTGAGGACCGTCAGGTCGCCGTGATCGGGGACGGTGTGAACGATGCCGCCGCGCTGGCCGGTGCCGATCTCGGCATGGCCATGGGAACGGGCACCGACGTGGCCATCGGGGCTGCCGATGTGACCTTGGTACGCGGCGACATCGAGGCGGTCGCCGACGCGGTCCGCCTCGCCCGGCGCACCTTGGGGACGATCCGCGTCAATCTCGTCTGGGCTTTCGGGTACAACGCGGTCACCGTGCCGCTGGCCGCGGTGGGCTGGCTCAACCCGATGGTCGCCGCCGCCGCGATGTCCGCCAGCTCGCTCCTGGTCGTGGGCAACAGCCTGCGGCTGCGGGCCTGGCGGCCCTCCCCACCGCGCCCGGCGTCCTCCGGAGCCCGTCGCGCTCGAGGAGGCGTTCGGTGACGACGACCCATTCCGTCCGGCCGGCTGCGGGAGAGGCCTGGAGGCCGAGCCGTCGGCGTCTGCGGGAAGGAATCCTCGCCGCACTCGCCCCCGTGGCCGCCTGCGCGGTGGCGCTGGGCGGGCTGACGGCCTGGACCCTTGCCGGAGGCGCCGGCAGTCCCCCACGCATCGAGGTCGGCGACCCGCGAATCTTCCTGCCCTACGGCGACAACGAGGACACCGCGGCGTTCTTCCGTATCACCAACAGCGGAGGAGCGGATGACCAGCTGATCGGGGTGACGTCCCCCGCCATCGAGAGCGCCATGCTGAGCCGCCACGAAAGTAACGGCAGCGGAGCCGACTTCATGCGTATGGTCGACTCGGTGGCCATCCCCGCGGGCGACACGCTGGTCATGTCACCGAGCACCATGGACGTGATGGTGAAGGTGAAGGCCCGCTGGCGGGTGGGCGACACCGTCCCGTTCGTTCTCCACTTCCGTCACAGCGGGCCGGTCGACACCGTGGTGGTCGTGGCCCGGCCCGGCAGCTGAGTCAGCCTCCCGGACCGGCCGCCACCCGCTTCACACGATCGCGAGGGAGTCCAGCTTGCCCGCCTTGGCCTCCTCGATGAGGGAGCCGAACTGGTCGGCACTCATCTGCACCTGCTGCCCGAAGTCATCGGTGATCACGATTCGGCGCTCCGCCGGAGCGGCCTCGTCGACGAACAGCTGAGGACAGCCGCAGCTGCAGTTACCGCAGAACGTCGCCACGGGCTCCAGAGAACTGATGTCGGTCATCGCACTCGTCCTTCCGTACGTGTCCGCCCGCAGAACGGCATCCCGCGACCCGGACGCCAAGGGAATGCCCGTTCGACGCCGGGCGCATGCACCGGGGAGACACACCACCGAAGCACACCACGGACGGCGTGTGCTTCCACTGCTTCCGATGGTGGGGGGATGACGGAAACCAGACCGCGTCCCGGTACGACTACCTGGGAGGGTCATGGCGCAAAGAGTGCCCCTGTGCTCCCGGGCAAGCGCGAACCACGGGAGTCGGGCGGCACAGTCCGTTCTCCCCGGAAACAGCCCGGCGCCCCGGGAACCGCGGCCGGCTCGGCTCCGACTACTCGACCGGCTTCGAGAACGGAACCGCGCATCCCCCGCGTACGCACGGCCGTGCGGTTCCGTACCCCACCGCATACCGCACCGAGGAGAGAAACACCATGCCGGAGCAGCGATACCACGTCACGGGCATGACCTGCGCCCACTGCGCCGACCACATCACCAGGGAGGTCACCCAGGTCTCCGGTGTGAGCGGCGTCAGCGTCGACCTCGCCGAAAACGCCGTCACCGTCAGCGGAACCGCGCTCGACGACACCCGGGTGCGCGCCGCGATCACCGAAGCGGGCTACGCCGTCCACGCCGCTCTGTAATGGCCGCAGCGTCGCAGTGGACGTACCCGGGGGACGACACAGCCAGTCGCACCCCGTGGCAACCGGCCGCCCTGCAGACCGACTTCGGATCCGCGCGGGAACCCGGCACGCCCGTCATCCGACTACTGCCGCGTGAGAGGGCGGCACCCCGCCGTACCGGGGCTACGGAGACTGAGGGGCGTGTGTGATGGGCGGGCTGGATATACGCATGCGGGGGGTTGCCTGCCGCCATGGCCGGGTCGAGGCCGTCGCGGACGTGGATCTGGAGATCGCCGCCGGTGAACGCGTGGCGCTGACCGGGACCAACGGTTCGGGCAAGACCACGCTGGTGCGTGCCGTCCTCGGCCTGCACCGGCAGGTGACCGGCTCGATCCTCGTCGGCGGCCGGGACACTCGTTCGCCGGCGGAATGGGCCTGGCGGCGCCGGGTCTGCGCCTGGATCCCCCAGAAGCCTGCTGTCGGCCGATTCCCCCTTCTCGGTGGGGAGTTGCTGGCCAGCAGCGCCGCACCGGTCCAGGCCGCCGAAGCCGCGACCCGGCTCGGTGTGGGACCACTGACCGAGCGGCCTGTGCACACTCTGTCCGGTGGCCAGTTGCAGCGGATGTATCTCGCGCGGGCGATCGGCTGTGTCGCCGCCGGGGCCGAGGTGCTCCTGGCCGACGAGCCCACCGCCGCCCTGGACTTCTCCGGCCAGGAGGAAGCGGCCGACGTCCTCACGGAGCTGCCGGTGACGCTGGTCGTCGTGACGCACGACCGGGCGCTGGCCGACCGCTGCGACCGGGTGCTGGAGATGGCAGCGGGCCGACTGCGGGAGGTCCGGTGACCCTCGCCACCGCCGACCTCGGCGAACTCCTGCGGCTCCTGCCCGTGCAGCGGGCCGGATTCGCCCTGCTGCTGGCGGCGGTCGGCCTGCCGGTGATCGGTGTGGTCATCGTCGGGCTGGACATCATGCCGGTCCGCTTCGCGATGATGCACGTCGCCCTGCTGGGCATCGCCGTCGGCCTCCTGAGCGGACTCGACCCGATGCTGTGCGCGCTGCTGGCCTGCGCCCTGGCCGGGGCCGGGGTCGCCCCGCTCGCCCGTACCCCGGACGGCCTGTCCGGTGCGATGGGCCTGCTGATGAGCCTCGCGATCGCGGCCGCGCTGCTGGTACTCGCCGTCTCCGGCGTCAACGCCTCCGGCGCCTTCGCCCTGCTGTGGGGGTCGATCCTGTCGGTGGGCACCGCGGACCTGATCGTCCTCGGGGTCCTCGCCGTCGTCGTACCCGGCCTGTTCTGGTGGCGGCGCCGCGATCTGGCGCTGCTGCTGTACGACCGCGAACTCGCCCAGTGCTCGGGTGTCCCGGTACGCGGACTGACCCTGGTTCTGCTGGTACTGGTCGCGGTCGCCGTCGCCGGGGCGATCAAGCTCACCGGTGCGCTGCTGGTCGATGCCCTGACCCTGCTGCCCGCACTCGCCGCGCGCCGCCTGGGCACCTCACTTAAGTCGATCACCACGTGGGCGGTCGGCATCGGCATCGCCGTGAACCTCACCGGGTTCCTCATCGCCCTCCGGCTGGACTGGCCACCCGGGCCGGTCCTCGTCCTGACCGCGGGGGCAGTCGTCCTCGCCGTCCATCTCATACCCGAACGGAGAATCAGCTCATGGCGCGCACCGGCGTCCGTATCACTTCCCTCCTCGCACTGAGCGCGTCCCTGGCCCTGGTCACGGGCTGCGGAAGCGACAGCGACTCCTCGTCCAAGAGCGGCACCGAAGGCAAGGAGAGCAAGCCGGTCGTGGTCGTCACCACCACGTGGGAAGGCGCCTTCGCGAGGGCCGCGGGCGCCGAGGACGTCAAGGTCATCGTGCCGCAGTCCGTGCACCACGCACCCGACTACGACCCGAAGCCCTCCGACCTCGCGGCAGTCGCCGAGGCCGACTTCGTGTTGTACGCCCCCTTCGAGCCGTACGCGGAGAAGATCAAGGAGGCCGCCGGCTCCGAGGCCGAGCTGGTCGAGGTGAATCTCGACAACGACGCCGACAAGGTCAAGGCCGAAGTCGCCCGGCTGGGCAAGCTGTTCGGCACCGAGGATGCCGCGGCGAAGTGGAAGACGACCTTCGACAGGGAGTACTCCAAGGTGTCCAAGGACCTCAAGGCCGCCTGGCCCGGCGGGAAGAGCCCGAACGTGGTCTCCCAGGTCTTCACCGCCTGGTCCGCGAAGCTGGCGGGCGCCACCACCGTGGGCACCTACGGGCCCGAGGCGGTCACTCCGGCACAGCTCGCGGAGCTCTCCAGGAAGAAGCCCGCCCTGGTCCTGGACAACGCCCATATGTCGACGGGAACGGTCCTGCCCGACTCGGGCGCGAAGCAGGTGAAGATCGTCAACTACCCCGGTGAGGATCTGGACCTCCTGCGGGTCTACCGCAACGCGGCGGTCGAGCTGAAGAAGGCCATGGCCTCGTCCTGACCCCGATGGTGCGGCAGGCGCGCCCCGCGCCTGCCCCCATGCCCGGGGGCAGTCCTTACGGGCTGCCCCCGGGCACGACAACCGCCCCTGGTCGCGCCGGTGACTGACCACTCGGCGCTGCCCGGCCCTGGGGCCGACCGATCTGCTCGGGTTCCTCGTCCCGGCCGTGACGGTCGGACTCGTTCGGCGGTCCGCACCCGCGGGGCGAAGAGCGGGGGGACATGAGTGTGTCCTCCCCCGGACGCCGGACACGAGGGCCCGGAGGGCGTGCCTCCGGGCCCTGGGCCCTCAGCCGGCCTGGGCGAGGGGTGCCGGGGTGGCCCCGGCCGCCGAAGAGTGCACGGCCAGGCGCTCCCCCAGAGCCGTACGGTCGGGCTTACCCGCCGGTGTCAGCGGCAACTCCCCGATCACCAGGAGGCGTTCGGGGTGCTTGCGTTGCTCCAGGCCTCGCGCCGTGAGGTGCTCGCAGAGCGACTCGAGCGTGGGGCCCTCCTCGGAGCGCGGCACGACGCAGGCCGCCAGCCGCTCCCCCATCAGCGCGTCGGGGACGCCGACGCACACGACGTCCCGGACCAGCGGGTGTGCGGACAGTTCCCGTTCCACCTCGGCGGGGCTGATGTTGGCTCCGCCCCGGATGACGACATCCTTGAGGCGTCCGACGACGTGCAGGACTCCGTCCTCGTCCAGGAAGCCGAGATCGCCGGTGCGTACCCAGCCGTCGGACGTGCGGTACCGGGCGTCGAGTTCGGGGGCGCCCACGTAGCACAAGGGTGTCATCGGGCCTCGGGCGATGATCTCACCGATGCCGCCCTGCGGTGTCTCTGCATGGGTGTGCGTGTCGGCGATGCGGATCTCGGCCACTCGGGGGTCGGGGTGCCCGGCGACCACGCCGGCGACGTCGGTGGGCGGGGTCCTGTTGTCCAGTCCGGTGTGGCAGTTGACGCCGTCGGCGGAACCGTAGAGGTTGACGACCGGGCAGCCGAACGCCTCCGCGGCACTGGTCGCGGTGGTCTCGTCAAGAGGCTCCCCGCCGAGGATCAGCGCAGTGGGCGCGGGCACCGACTCCCCCGTGGCATCGAGCCGTTCGAGCATCATGCGCACCATGGTGGGCACGCCGAGGATGTGCGTCGGCTCGTGCTCGCGTATCGCAGCGAGTGCGGCCTGCGGGGTGAACCGGTCGAGCAGGACGAGTGTCCCGCCGTGCCGGGCGAGGGCGACCGACGTGCCGTTGGAGCCGAAGGCGGAGGCGAGCGGCACCAGGAACAGACAGCGCGGCGGGGTTCTGTCAGGGATGAGGGAGGCGAGGAAGTTGCCGCGTCCGCCCGCGAGCGCGTTGTGCGAGTAGGCGACCATCTTGGGCTCGGCCTCCGAGCCGGACGACACGAGGATCCGGGCGGCGCTTTCGGGATCCGGCCGGGCAGGAACGAACCCGCTCGGGTCGGAGCGCAGCAGCACGGACAGCGGAATCGTTCCGTCAGGGACATCTCCCGGCCCCACGGCGATGACGTGCCGCAGGGCGGGCAGCGCCCTGGACAGGGACTGCAGGTCGGCGGCGTGGTGGTCGCCCCGGTGCTCGACGGCCGCGATGACGGCGACGGCCCCCGCGCGGCGGAGCAGGCATTCGGCCTCCAGGCCGCCCCGGCCGACGGGGAAGGGCAGGGTGACAGCGCCGAGGGCGGCAAGCGCCAGGTCGGCGATGACGGCGTTGCGGTTGTTGGGAAGCTGAACGCCGACCACGTCACCAGGGCGTATGCCGAGGTCTCCGAGGCCGGTGGCCAGACTTCGCACCTTGCGGTCCAGGGCTGTGTAGCAGAGCTTGCCCTTGGCATCGAGGACGGCGGTGCGGTGCAGGTCCGCGATCTGGCGGGCCCGGAAGAGGCTGTAGAGGTCGAGGTCGGGGCAGGTGCCGTCGATCACCCAGGAGCGGCGGAGGTCGGCGGGCAGCAGGTCGTGCAGGTCGACGGTCACGTGAAGCTCCAGGGGTCGGGAACGGCGGGGGCACCATGCGCGTCGCGGCTGATCGAACCGGCGAAGCGCGGATCGTTGTGCAGATCGGCGAGATCGGTGGTGACCGCGGTGGCGGTCAGGCCGTGCTCGCCCAGCAGTGTCAGGGCCTCGGCGGTGGGCATGTTGCGCAGGTCGTACGCACCGGCGGCGGCTGCACAGATATCGGCGGGGGCTATCCAGCCGTCCGCGGTACGCAGAGGCCGGCGGAACCCGGCCGGCCGTCTCGCGTCCGCTCCGGCCGCGGCACGGCGCAGTGCGGGGGCGGTGAGGACATCGGCCGCCCCCAGCAGGGAGGAGTCCACGCGGACGCCGCGGCCGGTGCGCTCGCGCAGCAGCAGCCCGGCGAGCACTGCCTCGGTGCCGAGGAGTCCGCCCATGACGTCGAGCAGGGTCATCAGCGACGGCGCGGGCGGTTCGTCGGCCGGGCGGGCGGCTTCCCCGACTCCGGTGCGGGCCTGGACCATGAAGTCCGTGCCCATCGGGGCGTCGGCCATCCGGCCGGCCCAGCCGCTGGTGTACGCGTACACCAGCCCAGGATTGACCTCGGCCAGCGCGTCGCGGTCGAGGCCGAGTTGAGCGGCCTTGCCGGGGGCCCAGTTGTGCAGGAAGACATCGGCCCCGGCAGCCAGCTCCCGCACGCGACGCCGGCCCTGAGAAGACTTGATGTCCACTTCGACGGCCTTCTTGCCGCGGTTGAGCGCGAGCCACCGGGCGGAGACGCCGGAACAGGCGGGGGGCATCCCGCGCAGCGGGTCACCGCCCGGCGGCTCGATACGGATCACGTCCGCACCGAGCCGTCCCAGGAGGTGTGCGGCGAGCGGGGCCTGAATACGGCGGCCGGCCTCCAGCACGGTCAGTCCCGCCAGCGGCCGTGCGGCAGCCGGGGGTGGCGCCGGCGGACGGGGGCCGAACGTGTGCGAGGTCAGTGACCACGCGGCGCCGCCGTCGTGTTCGGCGGCACGTTCCGCCAGTGTCCGCAGTGGGCAGACCTCGGCGCCGGAGGCGGACGCCGCCTGCCGGATGCGCTGCCAGGACCGGGCGCGTGTGGTGGCGTGCAGCACCTGCGGGAAGGGCGCGCATGCCGTTGCGTACCGGAACTGGAAGGGCCGCCAGCCTGCCCGTATCGCGTCGGCAGGCGCGTCCAGGGCCCGCCAGAATGCGGCCCACGCACCCGGGTCCAGGGTCTCGAGTTCGAAGAGAGTGCCGTCGGCGGCGGTGAACGGCGGCCCGCCCGCCGCGAGTTCGGTCGCCTCGCCCTCGTCGGCCCCGGTCGCGGCCAGGTACTGGGAGACGGCCAGCAGCCCGGCCCGCCCGGCGCTTGTGGCCACCCGTGTCGCGGACGCGCCGCGGGCCTGCCCCACCAGTCCGGCCAGCAGGCCCTGCACGGTGAGTACGGCCGTGGCGGTGGCAGCGTAGTCGACCGCCAGGCCACGCGGCTCTCCGTCGCGCCGCCCGTGCACGGCCATGATGCCGGTGCCGGCCTGCACGGTGGCCTCGTCGGTGATTCCGCTCGTCGGATCCGCCCATGTCACCCCGGCTTCCTGAGGTCCGAAACCGTCGCCGGTCAGCGCGATCCGCGTGCTGTGGGCGGTGCGCGAAGTGGCCGGCTCCGAGTCCGTCCAAGCTCCCAGGAGCCGCAGGTGCTCGCAGACGAGGCCGGTCGGTTCGGGCGGTCCGGAGGTGTCGAGCCGCAGTCCGTCGAGCGGCCGGACCGTCTGCGTGGTGGCTGGTGACGCCATGCCTCTCCTCTCCTGGCGCGGCGGTGGCCGGCGCATGGGGATGTGCGGAACGCGGGAACCAGGTCGCCTTCACGCCCGACCAGTTCCACGGGAAGGCAGTCGGACTGTCGTTCCCATGGGTTCCCGGCAGACTGGAGCAATGTGGTGGAGAGCCGAGGCCGAGTGGCGGTCGGACTTCCTGAATGTCCGCCCGAAACAGCCGATGTGAGGGTCCGGGTGGCGGAGTTCGTCCGCAGCCGGGTGATGCCGTGCGAGCCCGTACTGGACGCGGGCGGCCCGAGCGCCGCGGCCGCCCTGCGTGATCTTCGCACCCAGGCCAGGGAACAGGGCTTGTGGGCCTTGCCGTTGCCCGCCGATCTGGGCGGTCAGGGGCTTGCCCTGCCGCAGTACGCCCCACTGGCGGAGACCGAGGGAGCGAGCGACCACGGGCCGGCCGCCCTGGGCTCCGCACCGATGCTCGACGTACTGATGCTGCGACGCCACGGCAGCGCGAGGATCCAGGATCTCTATCTCAAGCGGCTGACGGCCGGGGAGCTGCGGATCTGCTACGCGATGACCGAACCGGACGTCCCAGGCACCGACCCCCTCATGACCGGGAGCAGCGCCGTGCGGGAGGCGGACGGGAGCTGGACCGTCACCGGCCGCAAGTGGTTCGTCTCCGGCGCCGGCGAAGCCGACCTGGTCACCGTCCTTGCCCGGACCGATGGATCACCCGCGGACCGCGAAGGACTGTCCCTCCTCCTCGTTCCCACCGACTCCGCCGGCTTCCGCGTCGTACGCGAACTGCCCGTCCTCGGTGCGGGCGGCCAATGGGAGATCGAACTGGACCATGTCACGGTCCCCGGCGACCACCTGGTCGGCGAACGCGGCCAGGCTCTGGCCGTCGCGGGGGAACGGCTCCAGCTGGGCCGGACGCTGCGCTGTCTGCGCTGGCTCGGTCAGGCACAGCGGGCGTTCGACCTGATGTGCCATCGCGCCAACTCCCGTGCCGGGGCACGTGGTTCGCTCGGTGGCCACCAACTGGTCCAGCAGCATGTCTTCGAGTCGCTGCTCGCTCTGCGCACCACCCGCCCGCTGGTTCACGAAGCCGTGGCACTCATCGACGCCGGGCGTGACGCCCACATCGAGGTGGGCCTGGCCAAGGTCGCCGCGGCCAGGATGCTCCAGCAGGTGGCGGACGCCGCCGTACAGGTCCACGGCGCGGCAGGACTCGGGCCGGACACACCGCTGGCCGCGCTCTTCCGCGGCGGCCGCGCCGCCCGCATCCTCGACGGCCCGGACGAGCTGCACATCACGTCCGTCGCCCGCCGGGTGCTGCGCACCTCGTGAACCGGCGGCCGGCTACACCGCCCGGACATCGACCAGGCCGGTGAGAGCGGCCAGGCCGAGGGCCAGGAAGAAGTCGCCCCACACCAGTTCGTGCCGTACGGCGGTTCCCCGTCCGGCGTCGTAGCAGCCGTCCAGCAGCATGCCGGCCGGACGGGTCCCGTCCGGCCGGGAGAGGTGCGCGCTGACGAGCCGGTCCAGAATCGCGACGGCGCGGCAGGAGTACTCCGCCACCCGGGGTCCCGGCAGACGGGCGAGCTTCAGCAACGCGACCGCTGTGATCGCGGCGGCCGAGGTGTCCAGCGGGCCGTCGGGCCGCGCCTCGTCGGCGGGCGGAACGATTCCTGCGGCGGCCCCCGGCCGCGGGGCGGCCAACTGCGCTGCCACGGCCTCCAAACGGGCCGGCTCCCACCCGGCGGAGCCGGGGCGGTGCAACGCCTCGGCCACCGCGAGCAGGAGCCATGCCCTCCCCCGGCTCCAGCCGGGCGGCGGATCATCACACGCCTGCCATCCCTTGTCCGCCGCGAAGCGCAGGGCCGGTACCGGCAGTTCGTCGCCCAGGCACAGCTCGATGTGCCGGTGGAGGTGGGACGCCGCTGCCGCTGCCCCCTCGAGCCCAGCGGCGGCGAGCAGCGGCACCATCCCGGGAACCCCGTCCACCCGGGCCAGTAGCCTGGGGCCACCGAACGCGGATCCCCAAGGCACCAGGCCGAGTTCACGGTCCACTGCGTCCAGGCAGGCCCGGGCCGCCCGCGTGCGCAGCTCGTCCGCCGCGGCATCGCCGACGGCCAGAGCGGTTCCGTACCAGAGGATCAGGCCGCGGGTGACGGTGTCGGCCTCCACCCACCCGGCCAGCCGCGCCGTGCACGCAGAGGCCAGGGCCCGGTCGGCCGCGTCGCCGGTGTGCCGGGCCCGCAACCACAGCAGTCCGGCCCAGAACCCACCGGTCCACGACCCACGGCCGCTGGTCACCCAGCGGCCTGTGTCCGGGTCGGCGAACAGGGGGAAGCGACGGCCGACTTCGGCTCCGGTGACGGCAACCCGGTCGAGGACGGCCGCCAGTGCGCGCCCGGCCCAGTCCGCCGAGGTCACGCCGCGCTCACCGCACGCTGCCGCCGCTCCCGTACCGCCCAGGTCATCGCGACAGCGCAGGCTGCCGCGAACTCGGCGGCGACCAGCAGCCAGGCAGGTCCGTAGTGACCGGCTTCCGCGAGTACGCCGAAGACCGGCGGCCCGATGGCGAAGCCGGCGAAGAACCCGGCGGAGACGAGCGCCGAGTCCTGCCCCGCCCGGCCGGGGGCGGCGCGCTGCATGACCAGCACCATGGAGACGGCGTTGCCCGAAACAGCGAACACCCCCACCGCCAACGCCGCCATCCATACCAGCGGGTGCACGAGCAGCGCGGCAGCCAGGAGCAGGGCTGCCGCGACCGCACCCGCCGCGAGCCATCCCGGCAGCCATTCGGCGCGACCCGGGCGGGCGGCCTTCGACCAGCCCACCCGTCCCACGATCCCCGCCACGCCCAGCACGGCCACGAGGGCACCGGCCACGGTGGGTTCCATACCGAGTTCCTGCGCCCCGAACAGCGCCAGGTAAGTGTTGACGGACGCGATTCCGCAGCCCAGCAGGAGGGAGAAGACAACCAGCCAGGCGATGGCTCCCCGCGGCACCGACGACGGCCGCGGACCCGCCGCCTTCGCCGGAGGATCGGCAGGCAGCACACGCCGCGCCCAAAGGGCCACCAGCAGCGCCGCGCCGGACGCCGTCCACAGCGCGCCACGCCAGCCGACGCCCGCGGCCAGCGCCGCCAAGGGCAGCCCGGCCGCGAACGCACCCAGCTGCACCCCCGACTGCTTCATCCCGGTCACCGAGCCCCGGCGAACCGGCGGAACGGCGGCCAGAATCGCCTTGTTGGTCGCCGGATTGGCCAGCGCCTGAGGCAGACCGCCCAGCGCGACCGCCACGAGCAGGAAGCCGGCACCGGGCGCCGCACCGATCAGCGCCAGCGCGGCGGCGGACACCAGGAGCAGCACAACGAGCCCGCGCCTCGGGCCTATCCGGTCCACGATCCGCCCGCCCGCGGGGGACAGTACCGCCGCGGTCCCGAACCCGATCGTCGTGGTCAGACCCAACACCGTCGGCGAGATGTTCAGTTCGCCCACCAGGCGCGGGCCGAGCGCTCCGAGCAGGAAGAGCTGCAGCATCGAGAACGCCATGGCGCAGGTGAGCAGCGCCGTCAGCCGGCCATCCGTTCCTGCCGCCGACACCGTCGACGCCCCCTGCTGTGCCCCCACCGATGTCTCCGTTCCACGCAACTGGACGCCCTCCGGGCCACGTCAGGAGTCGGCTCGGTCAACACTGTGGTTCCCTGGGTCTGTTGTGGCGTGCGCCACATACTTCGGGTGAGGTCGCCACCGGAAAACCTCGTACCCACCCGTGCCGACCGCGAAGGGGATGCGAGGATGAATCCGCCATGACTCCGGGTCGATGTTGTCGCGCGGTACGGGCTGCGGTGTTCGCGGCCACCTGTGTGCTGCTCGCGACTCTCGGCCACATCCTCATGTCGGGGGCGGTCCTCCCCTGGTGGGCCGTGTCCGCCGCGTTCGCCGCCACGGCGGCGACGGCCTGGGCCCTCGCCGACCGGCAACGCGGTGTTCTCGTCGTGACGTCGACAGCCGTCGCCGCCCAGGCGGCACTGCACACCGGGTTCTCGATGGCCCAGGCCGCGGTACATCCTTCGGTCTCCGACAGTGCCTCCTTCGCCCGGCAAGGGGCCCGGCTCCTGCTCGGCGGGGCGAGCGCCTCCGGCGCTCCCACTCGCTCCGAATCCGTGCGGATCATGACGGAAGGGGGGCAGGGCCACCACCTGCACCTGCCCTCCGGCACCTCAGGCCTGGCCCTGACGGACAGCACGACACTGTCCACCGGGCACGACATGGGCAGCATGTCCCCGGCCGGGATGCTGGCCGCCCACCTGCTGGCCGCGCTCCTGTGCGGCCTCTGGCTCGCGTACGGAGAGCAGGCCGCCTTCCGCCTCCTGCGCACGTTCGCCGGATGGCTCGCCGCCCCGCTGCGCCTGCTGTTCCGCCTTCCCGCGCCACCTCACCGGCCACGCGTCCGCGTCCGCCGTGACCGCAGGGCCCGCCTGCTGAGGCAGCTCCTGCTCACCCACGCCATCACCTCACGGGGTCCACCCTCCGGAACCGCTGTCATCTGACAGCCGGTTTCCCGAACGCGCCGGTGACCCGCCGAGCGCCTCGGGCATCGGTACTGCCGATCGGCGGTGCCGTACCACTCACCGGCCCCGCCCCACCGCGCGGTGCCGTATCCCGGATTCCCCGAAGGACATCAGACGATGACGCCTGCCCTGCCCTCACGCCGAGCCACCCCCGACGAGAAGCCATCACGTCACACACACGGCTTGGACGAACCGGTGACGCGCCTGGCACTCGCCGCACGGGACGGTGCCCCCCGCGCCGTGGACCGTTTCGTACTCGCCCTGCATCGCGACGTCTGGCGCTACGTGGCGTACCTCAGCGGCGACCCGCAAGCAGCCGACGACCTCACCCAGGACACCTTCTTGCGCGCCCTGCGCAGCCTGCACCGGTTCGAGGGCCGTTCCTCGGCCCGTACCTGGCTGCTCTCCATCGCCCGGCGCACTGTGGTGGACAGCCTCCGCTACAACGCCGCCCGCCCCAAGGTGTCGGACAGGGACGACTGGCAGTCCGCCGCCGAGCAGTCACAGCCACGCGGCCTGCCCGGCTTCGAGGACGGAATCGCGCTCGCCGAACTTCTGGCGCTGCTCCCGTCGGAGCGTCGCGAAGCGTTCGTACTCACCCAACTCCTCGGCCTGCCCTACGCGGAGGCCGCCGCGACCATCGGCTGCCCGATCGGCACCGTACGCTCACGCGTGGCCCGCGCCCGCACCTCCCTGATCGAGCTGCTGAGGGAGGCCGACGCTCCCCCCGCTCAGGGCCGGCCGGCACAGCCGGTCCCGGGCCGTCCCGCTGCCGATCGAGCACAGGCCCTCATCGCCGCTGCGGCCTGAGGACACACGGAGTTCCACCACCGAGGGGTGCTGATGTCACCGCCGTCCGTCAGCACCCCTCGGCGCTCAGGAGCGTGTGGTCGCCGGCCGTGCCCTCGGGTGTCTCGTCGGCGAGGGAGGACAGCTGGGCGGCGTCCGCCAGCTCGGCCTCCGTGACGCCCTTGACCGGGACGAACTCGGCGGCCTGACGGTTGCCCAGGGTGATGGTTCCGGTCTTGTCGAGCAGCAGCGTCGACACATCGCCTGCGGCTTCCACCGCACGCCCGGACATCGCGAGCACATTGCGCTGGACGAGCCGGTCCATGCCGGCGATACCGATCGCGGACAGCAGGGCGCCGATGGTGGTCGGGATCAGGCAGACCAGCAGCGCGACGAGCACGATCATCGACTGCTCGGCTTCCGCGTAGATCGCGAACGGCTGCAGTGTGACGACCGCGAGCAGGAAGACGATGGTCAGCGAGGCGAGCAGAATGTTGAGTGCGATCTCGTTGGGTGTCTTCTGCCGGGCGGCCCCCTCGACGAGGGCGATCATCCGGTCGATGAAGGTCTCGCCCGGCTTCGTGGTGATCCTGACGACGATGCGGTCGGACAGCACCTTCGTACCGCCGGTGACGGCGCTTCGGTCGCCGCCCGACTCCCGGATGACCGGGGCCGATTCACCGGTGATGGCGGACTCGTCGACGCTTGCGACTCCCTCGACGACGTCACCGTCGCCGGGGATGATGTCGCCCGCCTCACAGACCACCAGGTCCCCGATGCGCAGTTCGGTGCCGGGAACCCGCTCCTCGGTCCTGCCGACGAGCCGCCGCGCGACCGTGTCGGTCTTGGCCTTGCGCAGAGTGTCGGCCTGCGCCTTGCCGCGGCCTTCGGCCACCGCCTCCGCCAGGTTGGCGAAGATCGTGGTCAGCCACAGCCAGGCCGCGATCGCCCAGCCGAACCAGTCGCCCGGGTCCTGCAGCGCCAGGACGGTGGTCAGCACCGATCCCACCAGGACGACGAACATCACGGGCGACTTGACCATCACCCGCGGGTCGAGCTTGCGTATCGCGTCGGGGAACGAGGTGAGCAGCTGCCTGGGGTCGAACAGACCCCCGCCGACGCGGCTGCTGTCCGGCTTGTGGACGGTGGACACATCGGTGTGCGGCGCCCGGGTCGCGGTGGCGGTGGACACGGAGCCGGGCTCCTCTTGCTTCGTGATGCCGAGGGTCATGACGCCAGCCCCTCGGCGAGCGGGCCCAGCGCCAGGGCCGGGAAGTAGGTCAGACCGGTGATGACCAGAATCGTGCAGACCTGCAGCCCGGTGAAGAGCGGCTCGGCGGTCCGCAGGGTGCCTGCCGTCGCCGGGGGACCGGTTTCTGCTCGGCGAGCGAGCCGGCCAGCGCCAGGACGAACACGATCGGCAGGAAACGGCCGAGCAGCATCGCGAGTCCGAGCGTGGTGTTGAACCACTGGGTGTCGGCGTTCAGACCCGCGAAGGCCGAGCCGTTGTTGTTGCCGGCCGAGGTGTAGGCGTAGAGCATCTCGGAGAAGCCGTGCGCACCACTGTTGGTCATCGAATTGACCGGCGTCGGCAGCGCCATCGCGGCGGCGGTGAAGCAGAGCACCAGCGTGGGGGTGATGAGGATGTAGCAGGCCGCGAGCTTGATCTCGCGGATGCCGATCTTCTTGCCCAGGTACTCGGGGGTACGGCCCACCATCAGACCGGCGATGAACACCGCGATGATCGCCATGATCAGCATGCCGTAGAGGCCGGAACCGGTGCCGCCGGGCGCGATCTCGCCCAGCTGCATGCCGAGCATGGTGATCCCGCCGCCGAAGCCGGTGAAGGACGAGTGGAAGGAGTTGACCGCACCGGTCGAGGTGAGCGTGGTGGCTACCGCGAAGATCGACGAACCGCCGATGCCGAAGCGGGTCTCCTTGCCCTCCATGGCACCGCCGGCGATCTCGAACGCCGGGCCGCCGTGGTGGAACTCGGTCCACATCATCAGCGCCGTGAAACCGATCCAGATGGTCGCCATCGTGGCGAGGATCGCGTAGCCCTGCTTGATGCTGCCGACCATCTTTCCGAAGGTCCGGGTCAGCGCGAACGGAATCAGCAGGATCAGGAAGATCTCGAACAGGTTGGTGAAACCGTTCGGGTTCTCGAAGGGGTGGGCGGAGTTGGCGTTGAAGTAGCCGCCTCCGTTGGTGCCCAGCTCCTTGATGGCCTCCTGCGAAGCGATCGCACCGCCGTTCCACTGCTGCGAGCCGCCCATGAACTGGCCGACCTCGTGGATCCCGGCGAAGTTCTGGATGGCACCCGCGGCGACCAGCACGATCGCGCCGATAACCGAGATCCGCAGCAGGATCCGCACGGTGCCGCGTACCAGGTCGGCCCAGAAGTTGCCCAGCTCACCGGTACGCGAGCGGGCGAAACCGCGGACCGGTGCCACCGCCACCGCGATGCCCACGGCGGCCGAGACGAAGTTCTGCACCGCCAGGCCGCCGGTCTGCACGACGTGGCCCATGGCCTGCTCGCCGTAGTACGACTGCCAGTTGGTGTTCGACACGAACGACGCGGCAGTGTTGAACGCCTGGTCCGGATCGATCGAGGAGAAGCCCAGCGAGCCGGGCAGCGAGCCCTGGACACGCTGCAGCAGGTAGAGGAAGAGAACGCTGACCGCGGAGAAGGCGAGCACACCGCGCAGATACGCGGCCAGCGCATCTCGGCGTTCGGGTCGGCGCCGATGGCCTTGTAGATCCGCTTCTCCCACCGCAGATGCTTGGTGGAGGAGTAGACCCGGGCCATGTGGTCGCCGAGCGGACGGTACGCCAGAGCCAGCGCGGCGATCAGCGCGAGCAGCTGCAGCACACCGGCAAGGATGGGGCTCATGTCAGGGCTCAGAACCTCTCCGGGCACACAAGGGCGAGGACGAGATAACCCAGCAGAGCGACGGCCACGACCAGGCCGACAATGTTCTCGGCGATCACAGCTTTGCCACCCGCTTGGCGATGAACGCCACCAGCGCGAAGACCGCGATCGTGGTGACGACGAAGGCCACGTCGGCCATCGTGAGCTCCTGGAAGAGATTCGGAAATGTTCGTGCCTCCAGAGGAAAACGCCTTTCCGAACGGCCGCGCCTTTTGTTGACGGCTCCCTTACGGCCATGGGCACACCTTTGACGGCGCTCTAACGCCCGCCCCTCCGCGGCGCGTCCGACGAGTCCTCGACAGGGGCACAGGCAAGCTCTTCGATCTGACGGCGTTCTGGCGCAGGACGGCGGCAGGCCGACCGAAGTCCCAGGGCGGTGGGTCCCGGCAGGAAGGCCTGAGCACGGGTCCCGGCGTCACCCTCACGCGTGGTCCGGGTGGCGCGGTCGCCGGTGCGGGTGCTTGCTGGTCCTAGTCGTCCTCCGGGGGCCCGCGCGAGCCGAGACACGCGACCGGGTGACGCACGGACCGGGAGAGGAAGCGAACGACGCCATGGAGAGGACAGGTCAGGCGCTGCACACTCCACGAGCCGCAGGAGTGGTGGGGATCATCTTCGCCCTCCTGCTCGCTGCCGCCATCATTCTGGTCCGCCTCGCTCTGCCGGACGGACCGGGCGACGTGAACAGCGGTTGGCTCTCCAATCCCTCGCGTCGGGGCTCGGTACAGACGGCGCTCAACCTCATCCCCTTCGCGGGCATCTTCTTCCTGTGGTTCATGGGCGCTGTGCGGGCACGTATCGGTGAGGCGGAGGACCAGTTCCTCGCCACTGTCTTCCTGGGCAGCGGTCTGCTCTTCGTGGCGACACTTTTCGGGGCCGCGGCAGCTGCCGGAAGTCTGCTGGCCACGGCCGGTGCGTCCGGTGCCGACTCCAAGCTGCAACTGTGGGTCTTCGGCCAGCACTTCACCTACAGCCTTCTGACGACCTATTCGATGCGTATGGCCGCGGTGTTCATCCTCTCGACCTCCGCCATCGGGCATCGGCTCAAGGTCCTTCCACGCTGGCTCTCCGTCCTGGGCTATCTCGTCGCCCTGACACTCCTCTTCGTGACGGACAGCGTCGCCTGGTCCGAGCTGGTCTTTCCCCTGTGGGCTCTGGTGATCAGCCTTCACATTCTTGTGGCCGGCTCCCGGGCGCGGCGCGCACCCGCCGTCTCGTCATGACCAGCCACTTCCCTGGGCGTTGTCGACCCACAACCCCTTTGGCCCGCCTGCGCTCGCGCAAGCACGACACCCCTCGCATGCTGAGGCGGGGGGCTACGGGAAGGGCGGCCCCTTGATGAGGCTTGTTGTCGATCTCAACCGGTGCCAGGGGTACGCGCAGTGTGCCTTCCTCGCACCCGATGTATTCACCATGCACGGTGACGAGGCGCTGTTGTACGACCCGCACGCCGACGACGCACAGCGGGAGCACGTGGCGCGCGCCGCCGCGGCGTGTCCGGTCCAGGCCATCTTGGTGGACGACCTGGGCGATGCGCCGGCCCCGGCGAGGGAAGGACTGTCCAGTGGCCGGTGACGGGTACCTGGAGTGGATGCGGCGTGAGGGCCGGATCGTGATCGTGGGCGCCTCCCTCGCCGGCCTCCGGGCCGCGGAGACCCTACGGGAGGAGGGCTTCGCCGGTTCGCTGACGCTGATCGGCGACGAGCCCTACGAGCCCTACGACCGGCCGCCGCTGTCCAAGCAGGTCCTGCTCGGCAAGGCGTCCGCCGAGCACACCGCGCTGCCCCGGCGCCGGGCGATCGATGCGCAGTGGCGGCTCGGTGACGCCGCGACCGGGCTGGACATGGCCGCCAAGCGGGTACGCCTGGCCGACGGCGACGAGGTGGAGTACGACCGGCTGCTGATCACCACCGGCGTCCGCGCCCGGCCGTGGCCGCATGAACAGGAGGCCGAGCTGGACGGGGTCTTCGTGCTGCGCACACGCGAGGACGCGGCGGGGCTGCACCGGCGGCTGACGGCCGCACCCCGCCGGGTGCTCATCATCGGCGCCGGTTTCACCGGCTCGGAGATCGCCTCCGCCTGCCGTGAGCGGGGACTGCCCGTCACTGTCGCGGAGCGTGCGGCAGCGCCTCTCGTGGGGGCGCTCGGCGGCGTGGTCGGCCAGGTGGCCGCCGAGCTGCAACGCGAAGCAGGCGTGGACCTGCGCTGCGGCGTCATGGTCACAGGATTGGAGGGCGACTCGGCAGGGCGTCTGCGCAGTGCCCACCTGTCCGACGGTACGACGATCGACGCGGACGTCGCGGTGGTCTCGCTCGGCGCGACGCGCAACACCGAATGGCTGGCCGGATCCGGGCTCGGCGCCGGACCCCGGGGAATCGCTTGCGACGCGGGCTGCCGCGCCTTCGACGTCAGGGGCATCGTGACCGACGACGTCTTCGTCGCCGGTGACGTCGCACGATCCCCGCATGCGCTCTTCGGTTACCAGTTCCTGTCCCTGGAGCACTGGGGCAATGCCGTCGCGCAGGCCGAGATCGCGGCGCACAACATGATCAGCGCCAGTTCGGACCGCCGTCCGCACATGTGGGTGCCGGCCTTCTGGTCCTCGCAGTTCGGGGTCAGCATCAAGTCGGTCGGTGTCCCGTCCATGGGCGACCAGATCCTTGTCGCGCAGGGATCGCTCGCCGAGCGCCGCTTCACCGGCGTGTACGGATACCAGGGCCGTGTCATCGCCGCCGTCACCTTCGACCAGACCAAGTGGCTGGAGTTCTACCAGCGGCTGATCGAATCGGCGGCGCCGTTCCCGCCGGCCTTCCCCACCGTCGACCGCCGTCCTGAAGGTCTGCAGCCGGTCTCGGCCGACTTCCCCGACCCTTCCCTGCCCACCCACGGGCCGACCGTCACCCTCAGCGGCTACTCGCCGGCCGACCGGCGGATCACCTTCACCCCGGTCCGAGCCTGACCGCGGGCACGGCAACGCCCGTCCACGGCCCGCAAAGCCGTCTCCAACGCCCACAAGGACCCGTCATGACGCAAGCCTCGCTCCTGGGACAGATCCTCGACCACGCCAACCGTGCCGACCCCTACCCCCTGTACGCCGAGCTCCGCAAGACTCCGGTGTACAGGGAGGAAGACGGCGGCACGTACGTCGTCAGCAACTACTGGGAGATCAAGGGCCTGCTCCACGATCCGCGGATCAGTTCCGACGCCCGTAATCTGTCCCCCCAGGCGGCCGGCGCCCTCCCTGACCAGGAGGAGGAGGGCGCCCTGCCACCCACTTTCCTGAAGCTCGACCCTCCCGACCACGACCGGTTGCGCCGTATGACCATGCGTCCGTTCGGACCGCCGCACACACCGCGGCGCGTCCACAGCATGCGCGGCGAGCTCTCCAAGATCGTTTCGGACCTCATCGACGGCTTCGGAGACGGGGAGCACGTCGACCTCGTCGACAACTTTTCCTACCCCTTCCCCGTGACCGTGATCTGCAGACTGCTCGGGATCCCCCGCGAGGACGAGGCACGCTTCCACACCTGGGCCGACACCATCGCCGCCAGCCTGGACCCGGATCCCTCCGAGGACCCGACCGAGAGGCGCCGTGTCGCCCAGCAGGCCCGCACCGACCTGGGTGTGTACCTGGCGGGGCTCATCGACGAACGCCGCAAGGCTCCCGGTGAGGACATGCTCTCCGCGCTGGCCACCGAGCACGGACCGGACGGGCAGATGTCCCAGATGGAAGTGCTCAGCACCGCTGCTCTGCTTCTGATCGCCGGCCACGAGACCACGGTCAACCTCATCACCAACGGAATGCTCACCCTGTTGCGCAACCCGAACGTTCTCAAGCGGCTGCGGGAAGAGCCTCAGCTGGCCATCCCGCTCGTGGAAGAACTCCTGCGCTTCGAGCCCCCCGTGCAGCTGCTGCCCCAGCGCACCACGCTCGCGGATATCGAGGTCGCCGGCACCACCATCCCCAAGGGCGCGTCCCTCTGGCTCGTCCTGGCCTCCGGCAACCGGGACCCTCAACGCTTCCCCGACCCCGACCGCTTCGACCCCGACCGCAAGGACAACCAGCACCTCGGCCTCGGCAGCGGCATCCACAACTGCTTCGGCGCGCCCCTGGCCCGGCTGGAGGCACAGATCGCTCTGACCCAGCTCGCGCGCAGGCTCGACAATCCCAGCCTGGTGGAGGACCCACCCCCCTACCGCCAGAACGCTGTCCTGCGCGGCCCCCGGCACCTGAAGATCGCGTTCGACGGCTTGCGTGCCTAAGAAGTGTTCCTGATGCCTACATGAAAGGTTGAATGCGTCTGAGTGCCTCTTCTCCGATCCCTTCTCAGAGCGGTGCGAAGAATTCGCTGGACATCGCATAGGCCGGCGGCGAGCGTTGCCGGTTCGTCCCGATGCTCGGTCTGGATGGGGACGGCTGGCGCACGTGGCCGTCGGCGAGGCCCGCACGTTTGTCGACCTGCTCGAACACCTGCGAACCCCACAGCTATCCGGAAGCTGTCCGGGCCGTGTCGGCCGAGCCCTGCGACCTGCTTGCCCGGCATCCCCAGCTGACTCAGTCCATGGTGACGGTGCCTCCTCGAGTGGGCCCTGTTGCCATGGGCCTCCGCCTACGCCCCCCTGCCGAACCTCTCCGCGGTACAACGGGCGCATGTTCTGCGCAGGAAGCAGGCAGCAAGGTGGAACGGAGAGGGGGGCGGCGGCCGAGGTGGCGCCCTCGACAGCTCCGCGCGCCGACATGCGCGCCCTGTTGCCGCTGCACTCCAGGTGATTGGCTGCTTGCGGTCCGGGCTGAGCGCTGGCTGGGGGCTGCTAGTTGGACCGGTGCAATCAGTGTTGCTGCGTCAATGGTCGTGACAGTTGGCTCGGTGGCGGTACTGCGTCTGTGGCGGCAAAGGTCGAAACCGGCCAGGCCACGGCGTATCCCAACAGATGTGCCCCTGGACGTGCCCTGGTCGGGTCATGGGGGCTCGGCCTGCCAGCCCTGACACACGCAGCCCGGCCGTTCCCCAAGCGCTTCTCCGGTCGCCGACATCCCGATAGGTACCTCCGGCCCGCCGCCCATAACTCCCTCAGGACTGTCATGCACTCATTACGCAACCGACGCTGGACCTCAGCCGTACTCATCGTCATAGCCTTGGTAGCGTCGCTCCTGTCGCCATCGTCGGCCTTCGCGTGGGGTTGGGACTTCAGCGTGCCCTCCACCTCCGCGGCCGAGAACGGCACCCTTGTCTCGCTTGCCCGCCGGCCCAGTCAGATGGACGTGTTCTGGATCCGTTCCGACGGTGCCGTCATCACTGCCGCATGGAGCGACGGGAGACGGATCTGGGAGTTGCAGACCGTGGCCCCACCGGGGTCGGCGCAAACCGGCACCCTGGCGGGCGGGCTCGCCGCGGTGTCCCGGAACCCGGATCACCTGGATGTCTTCTGGGTGCGGCCGGACGGAGGAGTCGGCAGCTCCTGGTGGGATGCCGCCACAAGGAGGTGGGCCGCACCCTTCTCCATCGCGCCCGCGAGACATGCCCTCTACGGCACCCTGGCCGCCGTTGCCCGCAACCCCGACCAGCTCGACGTGTTCTGGATCGGCCCGGACCGCGCGATCGGAACCACCGCGTGGAACCCATCCCATGGATGGCTCCGCCCATGGCCGATCACACAGCCCGGGGCCGCCCACTATCCGGGCGGAGCACTCTCGGTGGTGTCCAGGACCCGTGATCAGCTCGATCTGTTCTGGGTGCGACCCGACGGCGGGGTGTCGACCGCGTGGTGGAACGCCCGTGCCAACTGGCCGTCCCGGTCCATCGCACCGGCCGGCCATGTACTGATCGGAACGCGGGAGGCCCCCAAGCGCTCTGCTCTCACCGCCTTGGCCCGCCGTCCGGACCAGCTGGACGTCTTCTGGATCGGCCCGGACGGCGGCATCGGCACCACGGCCTGGAACCCCCGGTTCGACTGGCCCCAGCCCTGGCCGATCGCATGGCCTGGTGCCGCTGCACCCGGCGGCCTGGCTGCGACAAGTCGTTCGCCCGGACAGATCGACCTCGTCTGGATCACGAAGAACAACCGGGTGCAACACCTCGGGTTCGATGAGCGCCTCCCCGGCGGATGGGACGGACTCGCAGTTGCCCCGGCCGAGCACGCCCTCCCCGGACCCATCAGTCTCGTCGGCCGCGGCCCCCACCACATGGATGCCTTCTGGGTGCGCCCGGACCGCGCCGTCGGCAGCAACTGGTGGCACACCGAGCGCGTCCGCGTCCATCTGAAGCTAGTCAACCTCCCCAACGCGGACATGGCGCCTGTCACCAACGCTCTCGCTGACACACGGACGGTGTTCGCTCGGGCCGAGATAGGAGTTGATCTGGCCTCCGTCGAGCGGATCAACGTGCCAGGGATGAACGAGGTCGACGTGAACCCCTGCCTCGCGGCGCCGAACAACCATCTCGTGTCGTCCGAGCAGAACCTCCTGTTCGGCCACCGCAACAACGTCGCAAACGGCGACATCGTGGTGTACGTCGCCCCGACGCTCGTCCCCACCAGTACCTTGGGCTGCGCCTCGCACCCCGTGGGGAGGCCAGGCGCCGTCATCCGCTACGACGCCGCCAGGTGGACGATGGCACACGAGATTGCCCACGTCCTGGGCCTGGAGCACGTCAAATGCGACACGCCGCCGTGCAACCAGTTCTTCGGTCGGCTCATGTGGCCGAACGCCGGGCAGATCAACAAGGATGTGCCGGACATAACCGCTGAGGAAAAGTCCATCATGTACGCCAACTCCCTTACCCGGTAACAGCCACCCATCCGCGCAGCGATCAGGGGTGGTGCAGGGCGCGTGGGCAGCCTGCAGGTTGGCGCAGGCCGTCCACGCGCTCGGGAGTCCGGCGACGGCTCCGGTGCGTCCTGGACGGTCGGGGTCGAACATCCTGCCTCGGCAACGTACCGCTCTCCCGCCTGCTGCAAACGGGCCTGACACAGGCGGCGCACGCAGCTGCGCGGGATGTGCGACCGCGCATTCGGTCTTCTGGGCGGGGGTGGTGATGTCGGTGATGTCGGTGATGTCGGTGATGGAGACCGTCCACTCGTCTGCGTAGCGATGTGCGGCTTCGCCTGCGAGGCCGAGTTGCAGCGAGCGGTAGGGAAGCGGCTGCAAGCACGGATCGCGCGTTGGCAGGCCGGTTGAGGTCGTGGACCGTCGAACCCTGCATCCCAGGGCACATGAGCGATTACGCAGTGCGAAGGGGCGCCTGCTCCGGCTGCGGTCACGTCCAGCGGCGCTGCTGTTGGACGGCCTGCATGAGGTCCTCGATAGCGGTCTGCGGTCACGCGCGTCGTCGATCGCTTCGAGAGCCGCGGCCTCACGAATGTGGTGGGGAAGCGCTTCGGCGGCCGTGAGTTGGTAGGCGGCCTTACGGCGCGCCCTGCACTCGGCCGGGTCTACCGCGCCGGCGCCGGACAGCGGAAAGACGGATGCCTTGTACGCGGATGTCCCCAGCACCATCATGTCCGCGATTCCATCGGCGTACCCGAGCGCGGCGGCCTTTCCCTGTCCTTCCCGGATGGTTGCGATCATTTGACGGCGGGACAGGGCCGTGGCCAGGGCTGCGCCGCCTCCCAGGAAAGGGCGCAGGTGACGGTGAGGAAAGGCCCGTCCCGGACGGAGCCGGTGAGTGCGCCGAGGCCCGCGATCGCGATGGTCCATCAGCCGCCGTCCGGGAGCTCATTTGCTCGGGTGTGGTGCCATGGTGGGAGTGCCCCGGCCGGGCGACGAGAGCCTGTTCAGTTGATGACGGCGGTGGCTTCGATCTCGACCAGGTGCTCGGGTACGTCCAGTGCCGCGACGCCCAGCAGCGTGGCCGGCGGTACTGGCGTGACGCCGAGCTTCGCGGTCGCCCGGGTGATCCCGTCCATGAGGATGGGCATCTTGTCGGGGCTCCAGTCGACGACGTAGACAGTCAGTTTCGCCACGTCGTCGAAGGAGCTGCCGATCTCGGCCAGGGCTGTGCCGATGTTGAGGTAGCACTGCTCGACCTGGGCGGCGAGGTCGCCTTCGCCGACCGTGACACCGTCGACGTCCCAGGCGACCTGCCCGGCGATGAAGACCAGCTTCGACCCGGTCGCGATCGACACCTGCCGGTAGGCGTCGATTTCCGGCAGTCCGTTGGGGTTCACCAGGGTGATGGCCATGCTGCCTGCCTCCTTGTCATGAGAGCGCGCGGGCTCGCGTGCACCCAGCCACGGCCCATGTGCTCTCTTGTGGTTACTCGGGAACCATAGGAGAGTGGCCGCTGACATGGAAGAACGCACTTTTCAGTGACTGGGGAACCTTATGGTGACCAAGCAGTTCACAGGCTCGCCGGACGAAGCGGACCTGAGGCGCGCGGACTCTCTGGCTCGGGAGATCTTCTCGGACGTCGCCAACAAGTGGGCTCTCCTGATCATCGAGGCTCTGGGGGAGCGCACCCTGCGCTTCGGTGAGCTGCGGAACGAGATCGGGGGCGTCAGCCACAAGATGCTCACCCAGAACCTGCGCATGCTGGAGCGCAACGGCCTGGTCGAGCGGACGGTGCACCCGGTCGTGCCGCCGCGGGTCGAGTACACCCTCACCGAGCCGGGCCAGGCCCTGCGGGTGACGATCGACGGACTGTGCGACTGGACCCACCGGTACCTCGGTCACATCGAGGCCTCCCGCCACCGCTTCGACGCCTGACGGGTTGATCAGCGGCGGACACTGCACCGGCCCCTGGGCCATGGCGCTGGATCATCGCGGGGCCGTTCCACCGGCTGCGGCACCGCCGCGTGGTCGGCAGAAGCAACCCGTCCGGGGATGCGGCGGTCTTACCGGGCGTCGTGCTCAGAGGATCAGCCTCTGTCGACTCGTACGGGTAACCGACTGGAGAGGGCGCACTCCATGGTGCTGGATCCCAATTTCTGCCTGGACGTTCCGGAGGGTTTCGACGATTCGGATGCTGAGACTGGGGTGCATCCCATCGCCAGGAAGCTGTTCCCCGCCACAACTGCCGCGGATGCCTTCAGGAAAGCCCATGAGTGGGTGCGGGAACAAAGAGTCCGCCTGGTCGACGTGTCGTGGGACTTCTTCCACGACGAGGACGAGCCCTACTGCCTGAGCATCTATTTCACGTTCGAGCTGGATCCCGAAGACGCCTGACCACCTCGCAGCCGACAGCTCCGGTCGGCCCCTGGCCTTCCGCCTCACCGCCGGACCGGCCGGTGATGCGGCGGCGTTCGAGGTGGACCGGGTGGTGAACAACAGCGGCTGCTGGGGCTGGGCGGGTGAGCCGTTGCCGACACTGCTTACGGCCAGGTCGCTGGACAGCTGACGCTGAGGGCGGCGGCTCCTCGGAGTCGTCGCCCTCAGCCAACTGCTCGGGTCGGCCGACGCGTACGCGCCCGGCCAGTGCCTGTACGTCTACGTCAGCCGCGTGCTCAGCAACATCGGGCTGCACGACCGCACGCCGGCGGTGGTCACGGCGTACGAATCGCGCCGGGGCGTGGCCGGGCGGACGGACTCGTGAGGGCGTATCGAGCGCTCGGCGTGTCCAGTTGGCCCGGGGCGTCTTCGGCTCGCCGTTGCTGTTGTCGGCTTCGCCCGGCTCCCGCGGACGATCACGTCACGGAGGTGGCCGCGTGGTCGAACCGGGCTTCGGTGGGCAGTGGGCGTCGACCGCATGGAGCGCGTCCGAGGGCAGGGGGGACGGAGTGGGCGCCGCCGGGACGGGCCCCCGGCCGGCCGGCACGCCGGGTGTCAGCCGGCGGACGGCGCCTGCCGCGTGCGGGTCCATTCGACCACCTCGTCCGCGCTCCAGCTGTTCACCACCCGCTCCACCGGGACTGCGCACTCTTCGGCCCGGGCACAGCCGATGATCTGCCAGTCCAGCTGGCCCGGAGCATGAGCGTCGGTGTCGATGGTGAAGAGCACTCCGGCCTCGACGGCACGGCGGAGCAACCGGCGCGGCGGGTCACGGCGTTCGGGACGGCAGTTGATCTCCACGGCCGTGCCGTGATCGGCGCAGGCGGCGAGCACCTTTTCCGCGTCGAACTGCGACTCGGGCCGCTTCTTCCCGTCGCCGATCAGCCGGCCGGTGCAGTGGCCGAGCACATCGGTGAGCGGGTTCTGCACGGCGCGCAGCATCCGGCGGGTCATCGGGCCCGGGTCCATGCGGAGTTTGGAGTGGACCGAGGCGACGACCACGTCGAGGCGGTCGAGGAGTTCCGGGTCCTGGTCGAGGGTGCCGTCGGGCAGGATGTCGCACTCGATGCCGGTGAGCATCCGAAAGGGTGCCCACTCGCGGTTGAGCCGCTCGACGATGTCCAGTTGGGCGAGCAGTCGCTCCGCGCTCAGTCCGCGGGCGACCTTGAGCGTGGGTGAGTGGTCGGTGAGGGCGGCCCATTCGTGGCCGAGTTCGGCAGCCGTACGGCCCATGTCCTCGATGGGGCTGCCTCCGTCCGACCAGTCGGAGTGCACATGGCAGTCGCCGCGCAGCGCGGCGCGCAGCCGGTCGCCGCGTTCGGCGAGCGGGGCGGCCGCTTCCTCCTCCAGATGCCGCAGATACTCCGGTGTCCGGCCGGCCAGCGCCTCTTGTACGACACCTGCGGTCTTGGGGCCGATGCCCTTGACCTTGACGAGTGTTCCGTCGGCGGCGCGCCGGGCGATCTCGTCGGGGTCGAGTTCGGCAAGTGCCGCGGCGGCGTTACGGAAGGCCCGTACGCGATAGGTCTCCGCGAGCGAGCGCTCCAGAAGGAACGCGATGCGGTCCAGCGCTTCCACCGGGTCCATCGGCGCCTCCTGGGTCCCTTTGCTCAGTCAACCCTGGGTGCGGAACTTCGTCCAACGAAGACCTGAATCCTTCCCTCCCCCTTTCAATCAACGGTTCAAGGATACCCTTACCTTACATTTATTTGATCAACTCACCCGACCGTCTTTCTTCGGCCGATTCGACCCATCACTCCCCCGCTGGTCAGAGCCTCGATCACGGTCACAGCCCGCCTCCTGTCGGTCACTTCGAGTGACCGAAACGCGATGCACGTCCAAGCGTTCTTGGCTGTCGTGGGCAAGACTCCCGTTCGAAATCCGAAACCACGAACCATAGGAGTGTTCGAAATGCGGTACATCGCCCGAGGTCTCGCTCTCGCTGCGGCCACCACGCTCGTGCTCGTCGCAGCGCCGTCAGTGAGCACCGCCGGCGCGGCACAGTCCGGCACGAAGGGCACCCAGGAGACGCAGAGCCTGTACGCGCCGTCCGCCCTCGTGCTCACCGTCACGGCGGGAGACGACGCCGCGAACGGGACCGTCCTGCGCGCGGTGACCCTCGGCTGTGCGCCCAGGGCGACCGGCACGCACCCCGCCGCGGCCGAGGCCTGTGCCGAACTGCGCGCCAACGAGGCCCGGTTCGACGCGATCACCACACGCGGCTCGAACGCCGCCTGCACCAAGCAGTGGGACCCGGTGACCGTCACCGCGGACGGTGTGTGGGAGGGCAAGCGCGTCAGCTATGTGCACACCTTCGGCAACGCCTGCACAAAGGGTCATGGCAGTGGGGTGGTCTTCGGCTTCTGAGCCAGGGGACTGCCCGACCCCGAGGGGGGAGAACAACGAGCGGCCACGGCATGTGCCGTGGCCGCTCGTTGTTCAGGGTGCTCAGGCCGCCGGCGGCACCCGCGATGGGCGGCCGGCGCCCCGGGTGAGCGTGTAGCCGCCGATACCGGCGAGGGCGCCGAGGAGGCCGCCCGCCACCGTCCAGATCCATCGGTCGGACCACCAGCCGGAGGCCCAGTCGGTATCCGACGCCTGCTCGTTCTGGGCGTCGTCCTGCTGCGCGTCGGTGGGCACGCCGGGGACGAGCGGCTCGGCCAGCGAACCGTCCACCGCGTACGCGCCGCCCACGTCCTTCGACACCGCCTCGACCTCGGCCCGCAGGGGCAGACCGAGGTCTTCCTTCGGCAGGTCGACCACGGTCAGGCGCACGTAATAGCTGCCCGGCAACGGGTCGTTGGCCCATGTCTCGGCCAGTGCCCGCACCGGTCGCATCGTGCATGACAGCTCGACGGACGTGGCGTCCCGCCCCGCCGCCCTGGTCTGCATGCCGTACATACAGGACTGACGGCGGCGCAGCCCGTCGTAGACATCGAGCTGCCAGGTCGACGCACCGTGGCGGGTGGCCGCGTCGGGCAGCGTGACCTTGGCCTTGACCGTGGGCCGCTGCCCCGCGTCGGCGGGGAACACCCAGTACAGGTAGTCGCCGCCGGCCGCCTCGGCCGTCGCGGTCTGCCCCTGCTCGAACGAGGCGGCAGTACGGAAGGAGGTGCCCGCGACGGTCGGCCCGGCCCCGCTGCCGCTCTCGCTCGGGCTGGGTGACGGACTGTCCGCAAGGGCCGTGCCCGCGGAGCCCAGCAGCGTGGCGGCGCCGAGCGCGGCCGTCGTCAGTAGGCTTGCGAACCGCATCAGTTGGTCCTCCAGACAGCGATACGCCAGCGCGAGATCCAGCCCCAGAGCAGCCCGGCCAGCAGACCGCTCAGCACCAGGACACCGAGGAACCACCAGCCGCGGCCGAGGCCGAAGAAGGCCACGTCGGCCGCCTCGTCGGGTGCCTCGACCACATCGACGGCCAGCTCGACGGGCAGTCCGGGCTCGGTCTTGATACCCGCAGGCGCCGAGAACGAGTTGGCGACCTGCAGGCAGACGGTCTCCGCCGCGGGCTTCCCGTCCGCGTCGTCGCGTGGTGCCTTCGGATAGCGCAGGCCGGCCGAGATCACATCGGTTCGGCCTGTTCCTGCTTCCGAGCCGCGGACGATTTCGCGCCCGTGCACGGTGACGGCGCGCAGCAGGACGCCGTAGTCGTTGTTGACGGCCCGGTCGGCCGACACGCTGACCGAGGCGCGCAGCTCCTGGCCCGGCAGAACGTCCACGCGGTACCAGCGGTGCTCGCCGAACTTCTCGCGGTCGCTGTAGAGGCCCGGCTTCAGCTGCGGTGCGTCCGCGCAGCGCTGCGCGCCCTCGGTCGCCACGGGAGTGACGACCGGGTCGGCAGCCCGGTCCACCAACTGGCTCACCCGTTCGGAGAGTTCGTCGGTGTGCTGCACGGAGGTGTAGGTGCCGCCGGTGGCTTCGGCAATACACATCAGCTGGTCGCGGGTCTTGGCGTCGGGGACCAGGCCCAGGGTGTCGATGGTGAGGTGAATGCTCTTGGCGGCGATGTCCCGTGCCACCTCGCACGGGTCGAGCGGTGCGCAGGTGTCCTCGCCGTCGGTGATGAGCACGATCCGCCGGGTCGCGTCACCGCCTTCGAGGTCGTCGGCCGCGCCGAGCAGAGCCGGCCCGATGGGCGTCCAGCCGGTCGGGGCGAGCGTCGCGACGGCGGTCTTCGCCTCGGTCCGGTCGAGCGGCCCGACGGGGTAGAGCTGCCGGGTGTCCTTGCAGCCGCGCTTGCGGTCGTCACCCGGGTAGTCGGCGCCGAGCGTGCGGATGCCGAGCTGGACCTCTTCCGGCACCGCGTCCAGGACCGCGTTGAACGCCTGCTTCGCGGCGGCCATACGGCTCTTGCCGTCGATGTCCCTCGCCCGCATGGAACCGCTGACGTCGAGGACCAGTTCGACCTTGGGGGATTGGCCGGCCGCCGATTCGTCGGCGGCCGCCCCTGCCGGGAACAGCCCGGCGGCCAGGGCCGCGAGCAGGACGAGTGCCCCGGCCGCCGGCCTCTTTCTTATAATCATTCGCGGAGCGTAGTGAAGATCGACCGGTGAGCCAAAAGCGGGGCCGTGAACAGTGCGGGAAGAGCCGCGGACTTGTCCGTTCCGCAGTGCGTCGAGGCCTCGGCCGGCTCGGGCGCGAAGGACCGGCTCCCGGCCAGGCTCCACGGAACCGCGAGATCGGGCGAGCCGTGCCCTTCAGCGGCGGCGGCCGCCCGACACCGCCTGTGCGACGGCGTCGAAGAAGGCGGTGTGGGAGAGGGCGCTGCACGGGAGTTCGGGGTTCCACGGTACGAGCCGTGCCCGCGTGGCAACGGGCTGCCACGCCTCCACCGCGCCCAGCTCCTTCAGCGGCAGCGCATTGGCCCGCACGTCCGTCAGCACGACGTCCGGCGCCAACTGCGCGGCCGTGGACCAGTCGACGGTGGACCAGTTGACGCCGGGGCCCGCCTCGGGCGCCACGAGGGCGACCCCGCACTCGGCCAGTGCCCGCAGATCGGGCCATGTGTGCGGCCTGGCGAGGTGCACACTGTCCGGTCCGGCCGGCGACAGGGCAAGCACCCGGGTCCCCGGGGATTCGGCCGCCGCCGCGCGCAACCTCCGCCGTGCCGCGTCCGGTTGGGCCGCCGCGGACGGGTCCTCCTGCGCACCGAGGGAGCGGGCCAGCGCGGCGAACCGGTCACGCACCTCGTCCAACGAGCGCCCCTGGCCGACGTCGAGCACCACCACCGGGACCCGTTCCTCGAGGTGCTTGGCCGTGTCGGGATCCAGGCCGTAGACCTGGTCGGAGCCGTAGGTCACCGCGACCAGAAGGTCCGGGCGCGCCCGAAGCACCGCGTCCGCGTCGACGCCCGAACCCGATCCGAGATAACCGATGTGCTCGAGCGGTAACCTCCCGGCCTTGGCCGGATCGACTCTCCCGCCGTCGTGATGGGACCCGAACACGCCTGCCGGGCGTATGCCGTGGTCGAACAGGGCCGCGCCCGCCTGGACATAGGCGATGAGTCTCGCGGGTGTTCCGGGTGCGGTCGCCAACCGGCCTCGGTCGTCCAGGAATTGCCAGTCCGCCTCTCCTGCCATACCGCCCGCACCCCAGTTCTCGCATATTCACCGGTCACCGTTCCCCGTGTGACTGCCCCGCGGCCACCTCTGTCACGCCTGGCGGCCGTCGCTGCTTCGGCGCGGTCACGCAGGAGGGAGTCAGCCCGTTCAGAGCGGGGCCGCGGCGGTGGGCAGCGTGACCTCGAAGCGGCAGCCGCCTGACACGTTGCGTACATCGGCGTGGCCCTCGTGCGCCTCGACGATGCCGCGCACGATCGCCAGGCCGAGGCCCGCGCCCGCGGGTGGTGTACGCGCCTGGGTGCCGCGCCAGCCGGTGTCGAAGACCCGGGGCAGATCCTCCTCAGGGATGCCGCCGCAGCCGTCGGTGACCGACAGGACGACCCGGTCCGCCCGGCGTTCGGCGGCAACGGCCACCGTGCCGTCGGCGGGCGTCCGGCGGATGGCGTTGACCAGCAGGTTCGCCAGGACCCTGGTCATCTCCTTGCCGTCCACCTCGACCGGGATCGGCTCGACGCCGTCGCCCGTCAGACGTACCCCGTACTCCCGCGCCAGCGGGTCCGCACCGGCCAGGGCCTCGCCGACCAGGTCGTACACCGACATCCGGGTCGGGGTGAGCGCCAGAGCACCCGCGTGGATCCGGGAGAGTTCGAAGAGGTCCCCGACCATCGCGTTGAGCCGGTCGACCTCGGTACGGATCTGGCGGAAGTACCGCTCGGGGTCCTGGACGACCCCGTCCTCCAGCGCCTCCGACATGGCACGCAGCCCGGCCAGCGGGGTGCGCAGATCGTGGGAGATCCAGGCGACGAGCTCGCGACGGGAGGCCTCCAGGGCGCGTTCACGTTCCCGCGAGGCGGCGAGCCGGTCGCTGGTGGTGGCGAGCTCCCGGCTGAGCGCGTCCAGCTCCGCGGTCGACGCCCGGCCGGGCGCGGCGAAGGACCCGCCCTCCCCGAACGAGCGTGCGGCCAGGGCGAGTTCGTGGCTGCGGGCGACAACCCAGCGCCCCAGCAGCAGCGCGGTGGCGAGCGAGACGACGGCCGCCATCGCGACGACCGTGGTGACGACGGTGAGGTCGTGCGCCGACAGGAACATGGCCTGGGCAACCGCGAGGGTCCCGGCAAGCATGGCGGTGACCGTGACGGCGGCGACGACGGTCAGCGAGACGGCGACCGAGCGGTGGCGCAGGATCCGCAGCACGACGGCACCGAGCAGCCCGGCGGCCGCGGCCCCCAGGAAGGCGAAGAGGGCGATGAGCAGTGTGTCCCGCACGACGATCAGCCCTCTCCGCGCGGGGTGCGCCCCCGCGGCCCGTACCCGCCCACGGCCCCGGGCCGCGCCTCACCGGAGCTGCGGGCGGGCGCCTCGCCGGACCGCACGCCGCCGCCGTGCGGCAGACCGCCCGGCGGGGCGTCGCCGCGGGGAACGCGGCCGGCCTGCGCGATCCCGCCCCGAACGGCCCCGTCGGCGTCGTCCTCGGCCGGGACGTCGAATCGGTAGCCCACGCCCCACACCGTCTGGATCAGCCGGGGCCTGGCCGGGTCGTCCTCGATCTTGCCGCGGAGGCGGCGGACGTGGACGGTGACCGTGGACAGATCGCCGAACTCCCAGCCCCACACGTCCTGCATCAGCCGCTCCCGGCCGATCGCCTCGCCCGGATGCCTCATCAGATGCGCCAGCAGGTCGAACTCCCGCAAGGTCAGGGGAAGTTCACGGCCGTCCTTGACCGCGCGCCGGGCCGCCGGATCCAGCACGATGCCCGCCGCGGACAGCTCGGGCCCCGCCCGCCGCTCCCCCGCCGCGCCGTTGTTCCTGCGCAGCACGGACTCCACCCGCAGCACAAGCTCACGCGGACTGAACGGCTTGGTCACATAGTCGTCCGCCCCTACTTCGAGCCCGAGGATGCGGTCGTCCTCGTCGCCACGCGCGGTCAGCATGATCACGGGTACCGGGCCGAGCTCAGCGGCGCGGAGTCTGCGGCAGACCTCCAGGCCGTCCATGCCCGGCAGCATCAGGTCGAGGACGACCAGGTCGGGCCGATGCCCGGCAGCCAGCCTGAGCGCCTGCGGGCCGTCGGCGGCCCGGTCCACGGTGAAACCGGCGCGCTCCAGGTATCCGGTGACCACCTCGGCGACCGTGGGATCGTCGTCGACGACCAGAATGCTGTGCATACCGCCAGTGTCCTCGCCCCCGGCGCCCGCCACCGCGCGCGCGGCCTTACGAATCCATGACATCCCGTCCGTGAAGTCACTTCCCGACGCCGATCGCCGACGTCGACCGCTGACGTCCGATTCGTTCAAGACCGGCCGCGACGCCCCTGCCTACGTTGAGGTCATGACTCCACGACTCGACGCAATCGGCCTGGTCGTCGCCGACATGGCCGCCTCGCTCGCCTTCTACCGCCGGCTCGGCCTGGATGTCCCCGCCGAGGCCGACACCGCTCCCCATGTCCAGCACACGCTCCCCGGCGGGCTGCGGCTGCTGTGGGACACGGAGGAGAACGTACGCTCCTTCGACCCCGGGTGGTCCCTCCCCGGGCCTTCGGCCGGGGAGACCCCCGTCCCGCTTCGCTCCCCCGGCGCGGAGCGGGTGGGCCTCTGCTTCGTCTGCCAGAGCCCCGCCGAGGTCGACTCCGTTCACGACGAGCTGATCGCAGCCGGGTACAGGAGCCACCTCAAGCCCTGGGACGCGGTCTGGGGACAGCGCTACGCGGTCGTGCTGGACCCCGACGGCAACGGCGTCTCGCTGTTCGCCGACGCCTCGTAGGCACCGAGCGTGATCCCGGCCAGGGCGCGCATCTCCCGGGCGAGATGCGCCTGGTCGGCACAGCCCGACGCCACCGCGGCCGTCGCATACGGGACACCCCGGCGCACCAGCGTCAGGGCCCGCTGCAGCCGCAGGATCCGGGCCAGGGTCTTTGGTCCGTAGCCGAACGCGTCGAGCGAGCGCCGGTGCAGCTGCCGGGCACCGAGCCCGACCGCGTCGGCCGCCCCGCCTACCGTGCCGCCCGCGTCCAGATGCCGTACGACCGCACCCAGCAGCCGGTCCGGGGGCCGGGCCTCGGCCGTGCGCCGCAGTGCCACGCCCTCCAGCTCGGCGAGCTGGTCGGCGGCGTCGTCGATCCGCTCGGAGAGCCGTCGCGCCTCGGCGGCGCCCCACAGATCCGCGAGATCCACCCGCCGGTCGCGCAGCTCGTGCGCCGGCACACCCAGAACCGTGGGAGCGACCCCCGGCGCGAAGCGCACCCCCGTCCACCGGGTGCCGGGGGGACCGTCAGGGGTGTGTGCGTGGGTGTCGGGGCCCGCAACCAGGAGCCGGCCCCGGGACCAGATCAGGTCCATGCAGCCATCGGGCAGTACCGGAAGTACGGGAACTGCACGCTGCACCTGATGACCGGCGCGAGCCGGTCGATCCGCTGTCCGCGTCCAGACGACGGCGCCCTCCAGCAGCGACGGCCGTTCCTCGTACATGGGAGGGAGGCTACTCCCGGTGGTTGTCGTGGTCCTTGTCGCGCCCGTTGTCCCGGCCCGGGTGCAGGCGTGACTTCACATCGTCCAGCGGCAGGAACTTCGACCACCGCTCCGGGAACTCCGACGGCATGTCCCCGTTGTCCTCCCCGTCGTCGTCCTCGTCGTCGTCCTCGTCGTCATCGTCATCGTCGAGGTCGAAGACATGCGCGGCTCTGGCCCGGGCCAGCAGCTCCGCGGCGTTCTCGGCCCGTACGCGCTCATTGGCTGCGCGCGCCGCGGCCGTGGCGACCGACGGCCAGACGCGGTCGATCGCGGCATTGACCGCGGCACCGACGAGGACGGCGAACGCGGAGATCCCTATCCACAGCAGGAAGGCGATGGGTGCGGCGAGTGAGCCGTAGATCGTCGGGCCCTCGACGGTGCTGGTGAGGTAGATCCGCAGCAGGAAACTGCCCAGCACCCACATTCCGAGGGCCACCAGCGCGCCGGGGATGTCCTCCACCCACGGTGATCGCACGGGCACGGACACGTGGTAGAGGGTGGTCAGGAAGACGACCGACAGCAGGATCACCACAGGCCAGTACAGAACTCTGACCACTTCCGTGCCCCAGGGCATCAGCTCCAGCACCCGGTCGGGGCCGACCACGGCGAGCGGCAGCACCACCGCGCCGATCAGCAGGGCCACGATGTAGAGCAGGAACGCCAGCAGCCTCGTCGCGACGATGCCACGCTGCCCGTCGAGCCCGTACATGACCGTGATCGTGTCGATGAAGACGTTGACCGCGCGTGAGCCGGACCAGAGGGCGATGGCGAAGCCGATGGAGATGATGTCCGGCCGGCCGCCGTGCGTGACGTCCTCCAGCAGGGGCTTCGCGATCTCGTTGACACCCCGCTCGGACAGCACCGTGCCGACCGCGCTGAGGATGTTCTCCTCGATGGAGGCGACGGTGGTGGTGTTGGTCCAGTTGTCGATGTAGCCGAGCAGTCCGATCAGGCCGAGCATCAGCGGCGGCACGGACAGGAGCGTGAAGAACGCCGCCTCGGCGGCAAGCCCCAGGATGCGGTACTCGATGCATGAATTGACGGTGTCCTTCAGCAGCAGCCATGCCATCTTCCGCTTCGAGACGTTGCGGTAGAGCACTCGGGCCCGGTGGAGTCGGCCCCGCGGCCGCTCGGGTGTTTCATTTGCTGCCTGCACCTCCTTACCGTATCGGCATGGCAGCCAGCACCCACACAGTGACCAACCAGGCTCCGCCCCTGGTGGGGTACGACGTCTTCTCGGCCGACCGGGTCCTTGCGGAGGCGGTCGAGCGGCACGTCGCGCCCGAACTTCTCGAGCAGGCGCGGGAGGAGCTCTCGGGGCTCGGGCAGACCGCGGGCTCGGCCCAGGCTCAGAGGTGGGGGACGCAAGCCAACGAGAATCCCCCGAAACTGCTCACCCACGACCGTTACGGCCATCGCATCGACGAGGTGGACTTCCATCCGGCCTGGCACCGGCTGCTGGGCAAGGGGGTCTCCGCGGGGCTGGTCAACGCCTGGGGCAGACCGGGCGGACATGTCCGGCGCACCGCAGGCTTCCTGGTGTGGTCGCAGGCGGAGGCCGGGCACGGCTGCCCGCTGTCGATGACGCACGCCGCGGTGCCCGCACTGCGCACCGACCCCGCTCTGGCCGCCGAGTGGGAACCCCGGCTGACGTCGCAGGTGTACGAGCAGGAGCTGCGCCCCGCCACGCTGAAGGCCGGTGTCCTGTTCGGGATGGGCATGACCGAGAAGCAGGGCGGCAGTGATGTGCGGGCCAACACCACCCGGGCCGAGCCGCTGGCCGTGGACGGCGAGTACGTGCTCACCGGCCACAAGTGGTTCTGCTCCGCTCCGATGTCCGACGGCTTTCTGGTACTCGCCCAGGCGGACGGGGGTTTGACCTGCTTTCTGGTGCCGCGGGTGCTGCCGGACGGGGCCCGCAACGTGTTCCGGATCCAGCGGCTCAAGGACAAGCTCGGCAACCGGTCCAATGCGTCGGCCGAGGTGGAGTTCGAGGGGACCTGGGCGCGCCGGGTCGGTGAGGAGGGGCGCGGGGTACCCACCATCATCGAGATGGTGGCGGCGACCCGGCTGGACTGTGTCACCGGCTCGGCGGCGCTGATGCGGCAGGCAGTGGCGCAGGCGGTCCACCATGCCGCGTACCGCAGCGCTTTCGGCGGGCTGCTCATCGACAAACCGCTGATGCGCAACGTGCTCGCCGATCTGGCGCTGGAGTCGGAGGCGGCGACGACGCTCGCGCTGCGGCTCGCCGCCGCGTACGACGCCGACACCGAGCAGGAGCGGGCGTTCCTTCGGATCGCGGTGCCGGCCGCGAAGTACTGGGTGACCAAGCGGTGCACGCCGCTGGTCGCCGAGGCCCTGGAGTGTCTGGGCGGCAACGGCTATGTCGAGGAGTGCGGCATGCCGCGCCTGCTGCGCGAATCGCCGCTGAACTCGATCTGGGAGGGCTCGGGCAACGTACAGGCGCTGGACGTGCTGCGTGCGCTGCAGAGAGAGCCTCACGCGCTGAACGCGTATCTGACGGAGGTGGGCAAGGCGCGCGGCGCCGATCACCGGCTGGACGGGGCGATCAAGGCACTGCTGACCGAGCTGGCGGACCTGAACGCCATCGAGGCACGGGCGCGCCGGCTGGTGGAGCGGATGGCCCTGGTACTGCAGGGCTCCCTGCTGGTGCGATGGGCGCCGCCCGAGGTCGCCGACGCGTTCTGCGCGTCGCGGCTGGGCGGGGACTGGGGAGCGGCGTTCGGCACGCTGCCGCACCCGCTCGATCTGCGGTCGATCGTCGAGCGGGCGCGCGCCGTCGTCTGACGGCTGGGCGTGTCTTTCGGATCAGGCCGGATCAGTGCGTGGTCCGGTGCTGGGGCACCTCCCGTGCCCGAAGGGCTACGGGGAGATCACAACGCTGCGACTGTGCAGGGTGGTGCTGCGCCGACACGGCACCACCCCGCACGCTGCCATGCGCCCCGCAGTGCGGTGCATGACCACCGGCGTACCGGTGTTCTGTCACCCTCGTTCACGCGCACGCCCGTTCGCGACGGTTGCAAGAGGTTGCATCCTTGTGCGGCATATCCCAGCGCGCCGGCGGCCGGCAGGAGGACGATTGGGCAGGCCGCCCCCCCGTACCGGACGCTGGCGTCGCCGAGGAGGACCCGGTGCAGAACTCAGCCCTCGACCTGGCCGGGCTCGCAGCCATGGACACCGCAGAAGCCACCCGGTTGCTCAAGGGCATGCGGGACGCCGCGCTGTCCGGACGCAGAACGGAAGTCGGCCCGCGCGCGGACATCAGCGAGTCCTGGCAGCGGATGATGCGCCACGGTATGGACCCCGACCGGGACTGCCGGGCCGGGGTGCTGCCGCTGGAGGAGACAGAACGGCGCCGGCTCAGCTCTCCGCTGGTCGAGGTGCTGCCGGTACTGCGAGAGGGCCTGGTGTCCATCGCGGAGGCGGCGCACCACATCATGGTGGTCGCGGACACCGAGGGGCGGCTGCTCTGGCGCGAGGGCAGTACGGCGGTGCTGCGCAAGGGCGACTCCCACGGCTTCGTGGTCGGCGCCGACTGGAACGAGGGCCGGGTGGGCACGAACGGCGTCGGCACTCCGCTGGTGTCCCGGCGGCCCACCCAGGTGCACTCGGCCGAACACTTCGTCTCCACCCACCACATGTGGACGTGCGCCGGGGCACCGATCACCGATCCGCGCAGCGGCAGGCTGATCGGGGTCGTCGACATCAGCGGGCCGCTGTCCACCATGCATCCGGCGACCCTCACCCTCGTCTCCTCGGTCGCCAAGCTCGCGGAGGCCGAGCTGCGCAACCGCCACTTCGCTTCGCTGGACCGGCTGCGCACCGTCGCCGCCCCGATGCTGGCCAGGCTGTCCGGGCGGGCGCTGGCGGTGGACGTCAACGGATGGCCGGCCGCCGTGACCGGGATGGCGCCGACGGGCCGCCTGCCGCTGCCGAAGGCGGTACGGGCGGGGCGGCTGTGGCTGCCCGCGCTCGGGATGTGCACGCTCGAGCCACTGCCCGGCGGCTGGCTGGTGCGGGTGGACGAGGAGCGTCCCGAGCCGGTGGCGGCCGGGCGGGTGGTGCTGGATCTGAGCAGGCCCCGGCGGCCCTCGGTGACGGTCTCGGGCGACTCCGGCAGCTGGGCACACGAGCTGAGCCCCCGCCATGCCGAGCTGCTGTACGTGCTGGCCCAGCACCGGGACGGACGGACCGCGGCACAGCTGGCGCAGGACCTCTTCGAGGATCCGACGCGCACAGTGACCGTGCGGGCGGAGATGTCCCGTCTGCGCCGCCATCTCGCGCAGATCCTGGCGCACCGCCCGTACCGCTTCACCGAGGAGGTGGAGGTGGAGCTCATCGAGCCGGAGCACCCGGGAGACCTGCTGCCGCAGTCGATGGCTCCCCTGGTGCGAAGGGCCAGACGGGAGCTGCCCTGAGCGATGCCGTCGTCAAGCGTCGTGGTTCCCTGGGCGGTATGAGCATCACTGTGACCACCTGGTCCCTGGAGCAGACCTCGGCCGCGGATCAGAGGCCGGCGGCGGAACCCGGCGGCGATGTGCGGATCGTGCGCGCCGAGATCCCCTCGCCGGAGTTCAGCCGCTTCCTGTACACGGCTGTCGGCGGCGACATCCACTGGACCGACCGGCTCGGTATGACGTACACCGCCTGGCAGGAGTGGCTCGGACGGCCCGGCGTGGAGACCTGGGTGGCGTACGAGAGGGGGACGCCGGCCGGATATGTGGAGCTCGAGGCGCAGGACGGCGGGGCGGTGGAGATCGTCTACTTCGGGCTGATCCCGGCATTCCGCGGCCGTCGGATCGGTGGCCATCTGCTGTCGTACGGGGTGGCTCGCGCATGGGACCTGGCGGAGCGCTGGCCTGGGCTGCCGCCGACCAAGCGGATCTGGCTGCACACGTGCTCCAAGGACGGCCCGCACGCCATGGACAATTATCTGCGCCGTGGCTTCACGCTCTTCGACACCAAGGTCGAGCAGGAGGCGCAGGCCCCGGCTCCTGGCTCTTGGCCCGGTGCCGGGGGCTGAACGAGCAGCCGTTCCGCTCCCGGTCCGGTGCGTTCGGCCCGGCCGGGTCCGGCGCCGTGCACCGGGGCCGCGAGGCGGACCGCGTGCACGGCGCGGTGGCGCCGGCCACGTGACCGGCGCCACACTGTCTTGCAATACGAGACATTGCTGTCCACATTTTGGACGAAGGTGGACTGAGTCCAAAGTCCCGTGACACGCTTCCGCCATGTCTGGAACTGGAATTGCCTTGGTGAGTCGGCGGCACGTCGACCTCGGCCGCATGTCCAGCGCCATCTGTCCGGCCTGCTGACAGCCCAGCACAGCCGCGCATCCCTTTTCCAGCCCCGCCCCTGCGCACCGTCGCGCTTTCCGCACGCGTGTGCAGTTCAGAGCCGCCCTCCTGCAGTCTCGAAGGACACTCCGCCATGGCCGCCATCCCCGAAAAGCCCACCTCCGCCGCGCCCCGCCGCAAGGCCGGACGCCACCGCGGCGAGGGTCAGTGGGCCGTTGGCCACATGACGCCACTCAATGCCAACGAGCAGACCAAGAAGGACGACGACGGTCTCAATGTGCGGACACGCATTGAGACGATCTACGCGCACCGCGGATTCGACTCCATCGACGGCGCCGACCTGCGCGGACGGATGCGCTGGTGGGGTCTGTACACCCAGCGCAAGCCCGGGATCGACGGCGGCAAGACCGCCATCCTGGAGCCGGAGGAGCTGGACGACAAGTACTTCATGCTGCGGGTGCGTATCGACGGTGGCCGGCTGACCACCGAGCAGTTGCGGGTGATCGGCGAGATCTCGCAGGAGTTCGCGCGCGGAACCGCCGACATCACCGACCGGCAGAACGTCCAGTTCCACTGGATCCGGATCGAGGACGTCCCGGAGATCTGGCGGCGGCTCGAGGCCGTTGGCCTGTCGACGACCGAGGCCTGCGGCGACACGCCGCGCACCATCCTCGGCTCTCCGGTCGCCGGCATCGCCGAGGACGAGATCGTCGACGGCACCTCGGCGATCGAGGAGATCCACCGCCGGTTCATCGGCAACCCGTCGTTCTCCAACCTGCCCCGCAAGTTCAAGACGGCGATCTCCGGCTCCCCGCTGCTGGATGTGGCCCATGAGATCAACGACATCGCCTTGGTCGGTGTCGAACACCCGGAGCACGGTCCCGGCTTCGACCTCTGGGTCGGCGGCGGCCTGTCCACCAACCCCAAGCTCGGGGTGCGCCTCGGTGCCTGGGTGCCGCTGGACGAGGTCCCGGACGTCTGGGAAGGCGTCATCTCGATCTTCCGCGACTACGGTTACCGCCGGCTGCGCACCCGCGCCCGCCTGAAGTTCCTGGTCGCCGACTGGGGCGCGGAGAAGTTCCGCCAGGTGCTTGAGGACGAGTACCTGCAGCGCAAGCTGGTCGACGGACCCGCGCCCGAACAGCCCGTGCAGCAGTGGCGCGACCACGTCGGTGTGCACCGGCAGCAGGACGGACGTTTCTACGTCGGATTCGCGCCGCGCGTGGGACGAGTGGACGGCGCCACCCTCACCAAGATCGCCGAGCTGGCCGAGGCGCACGGCTCGGGCCGGCTCCGTACCACCGTCGAGCAGAAGATGATCGTGCTCGATGTGACCGAGGACCAGGTCGAGTCCCTCAGCGCCGCTCTCGAGGCGCTCGACCTGCGGGTCAACCCCTCGTCGTTCCGGCGCGGCACGATGGCCTGCACCGGCATCGAGTTCTGCAAGCTGGCCATCGTCGAGACGAAGGCGCGCGGAGCCTCTCTGATCGACGAACTCGAGCGCCGGCTGCCCGAGTTCGACCAGCCGATCACCATCAACATCAACGGCTGCCCCAACGCCTGCGCCCGTATCCAGGTCGCGGACATCGGCCTCAAGGGCCAGCTGGTCCTGGACGACGACGGCAACCAGGTCGAGGGCTACCAGGTGCACCTGGGCGGCGCGCTCGGCCTCGAGGCCGGCTTCGGCCGCAAGGTCCGCGGTCTGAAGGTCACCGCTGACGAGCTGCCGGACTACGTGGAGCGGGTCCTCTCGCGCTACCGGTCGGCGCGCGAGGACGGCGAACGCTTCGCCACGTGGGCCGCGCGTGCCTCCGCGGAGGATCTCTCATGAGCGAGCGAGCGGCCCCCTTCTACTGCCCCTACTGCGGCGACGAGGACCTGCGTCCGAACGAGCAGGGCCACGGCGCTTGGGAATGCGCGGCGTGCAATCGAGCCTTCCAGCTGAAGTTCCTCGGGCTGCTCGCCCGTGGAGTTCGGCAGGACAACGGTGGGGGGAACGAGATATGACGGTGGTTCAGACCAAGGACGAGCTCAAGTCGCTCGCCGAGCAGGCCGGGCGGGACCTCGAGGAGGCCTCCGCCCTGGACATCCTGACGTGGGCGGCCGAGACCTTCGGCCCGCGTTTTTGCGTCACCTCCTCCATGGAGGACGCGGTCGTCGCCCATCTCGCCTCCCGTGCCTTCCCGGGCGTGGACGTCGTGTTCCTGGACACCGGCTACCACTTCCCGGAGACGATCGGCACCCGGGACGCCGTCGAGGCCGTGATGGATGTCAACGTCATCACGCTCACCCCGCGGCAGACCGTGGCCGAGCAGGACGCCGAGTACGGACCGAAGCTGCACGACCGCGACCCCGACCTGTGCTGCGCGCTGCGCAAGGTCAAGCCCCTCGAGGAGGGGCTGACCGCCTACGACGCGTGGGCGACGGGCCTGCGCCGCGACGAATCCCCGACGCGGGCGAACACCCCGGTCGTCGGCTGGGACGAGAAGCGGCAGAAGGTCAAGATCTCGCCGATCGCCCGCTGGACGCAGGACGACGTGGATGCCTACGTCGCCGAGCACGGCGTTCTGACCAACCCGCTGCTCATGGACGGCTACGCCTCCGTGGGCTGCGCGCCCTGCACCCGGCGGGTGCAGGAGGGCGAGGACGTGCGGGCCGGCCGCTGGGCAGGACGCGGCAAGACCGAGTGCGGGCTGCACGGCTGATGACGACCGATCAGATTCCTTTGGAGAAGCACGTGACCGGAGCCACGATCTGGCTCACCGGGCTGCCCAGCGCCGGTAAGACCACCATCGCGTACGAGCTGGCGGGCCGGCTGCGCGATGAGGGGCACCGCGTCGAGGTGCTCGACGGCGACGAGATCCGCGAGTTCCTCTCGGCGGGCCTCGGCTTCAGCCGCGAGGACCGGCACACCAACGTCCAGCGCATCGGTTTCGTGGCCGAGTTGCTGGCGTCGAACGGTGTGAAGGTCCTGGTCCCGGTCATCGCACCGTTCGCCGACAGCCGCGAAGCCGTCCGCAAGCGCCACCAGCAGGAAGGCAGCGCGTACTTCGAGGTGCATGTCGCCACTCCGGTGGAGGTGTGCTCCGTACGCGATGTGAAGGGGCTGTACGCCAAGCAGGCGGCGGGCGAGATCAGTGGCCTGACCGGGGTCGACGACCCGTACGAGGAGCCGACGGCACCGGACCTGCGGATCGAGTCCCACACCCAGACCGTCCAGGAGTCCGCGGCCGCGCTGCATGCGCTGCTCACCGAGAGGAACGTCCTGTGAGCCGGGGACACCTTCCGGCGGTAGCCGGGGGAGCACGTACGGCCCCCGGGCCGCAGACCACGACGATTGCCGCGCCTGTGCTCCCCCTGCCTTCGGCGGCCGGGACCCCCGGCGCGGGCGGACAAGCTCACGATGGGAGTGCAGCATGACGACGACGGTGAATGTCGTGGGCGAAAGCACCGACAGCCCGTACGCCCTCACCCACCTGGACGCGCTGGAGTCCGAGGCGGTGCACATCTTCCGTGAGGTGGCGGGCGAGTTCGAGCGGCCGGTGATCCTGTTCTCCGGCGGCAAGGACTCCATCGTCATGCTGCACCTGGCGCTGAAGGCGTTCGCGCCGGCGCCGGTGCCGTTCACTCTGTTGCACGTCGACACCGGGCACAACTTCCCCGAGGTCCTCGACTACCGCGACCGCACGGTCGCCGAGCACGGGCTGCGGCTGCATGTCGCCTCGGTGCAGGAGTACATCGACGCCGGCAAGCTGCGTGAACGCCCGGACGGCACCCGTAACCCGCTGCAGACCGTGCCGCTGACCGAGGCGATCCAGCAGCACCGCTTCGACGCCGTGTTCGGCGGCGGCCGCCGTGACGAGGAGAAGGCGCGCGCCAAGGAGCGGGTGTTCTCACTGCGCGACGAGTTCTCGCAGTGGGACCCGCGCCGGCAGCGTCCCGAGCTGTGGCAGCTCTACAACGGCCGCCACGCGCCCGGTGAGCATGTGCGTGTCTTCCCTCTGTCCAACTGGACCGAGCTGGACGTGTGGCAGTACATCGCCCGCGAGAAGATCGAACTGCCCCAGATCTACTTCGCCCATGAGCGCGAGGTCTTCAAGCGCAGCGGCATGTGGCTGACCGCCGGCGAGTGGGGCGGGCCCAAGGACGGCGAGAGCGTCGAGACACGGCTGATCCGCTACCGCACCGTCGGCGACATGTCCTGCACCGGCGCGGTGGACTCCGACGCCACCACGCTGGACGCCGTGATCGCCGAGATCGCCGCCTCCCGGCTCACCGAGCGGGGCGCCACCCGCGCCGACGACAAGATGTCCGAGGCCGCGATGGAAGACCGCAAGCGCGAAGGGTACTTCTAACCATGACCAGCACCACCGAGCGGCTCGCCGAGCAGTTGTCGGCGACCACACTGCTGCGCTTCGCCACCGCGGGTTCCGTCGACGACGGCAAGTCCACCCTGGTCGGGCGGCTGCTGCACGACTCCAAGTCGGTTCTGACGGACCAGCTGGAGGCTGTTGAGCACGCCTCGCGCAGCCGCGGCCAGGAGGCTCCGGACCTGGCACTGCTCACCGACGGTCTGCGGGCCGAGCGGGAGCAGGGCATCACCATCGATGTCGCGTACCGCTACTTCGCCACTCCCCGGCGCCGGTTCATCCTGGCCGACACCCCCGGGCATGTGCAGTACACCCGCAACATGGTCACCGGCGCCTCCACGGCCGAACTCACCGTGATCCTGGTCGACGCCCGTAACGGAGTGGTCGAGCAGACCCGCCGCCATGCCGCGATCGCCGCGCTGCTGCGCGTCCCGCACGTGGTGCTCGCGGTGAACAAGATGGACCTCGTCGAGTACGCCGAGCCCGTCTTCGCACGGATCGCCGAGGAGTTCACCGCGTACGCGAGCGAACTGGGCGTGCCCGAGATCACTGCGATCCCGATCTCAGCGCTCGCGGGTGACAACGTGGTGGACGTCTCCGCGAACATGGACTGGTACGGCGGCCCCACCGTGCTGGAGCACCTGGAGACCGTGCCCGTCAGCCACGATCTGACCGGATGCCACGCACGCTTCCCGGTGCAGTACGTGATCCGTCCGCAGACCGCCGAGCACCCCGACTACCGCGGCTACGCCGGCCAGATCGCCGCCGGTACGTTCCGGGTCGGTGAGAGCGTCACGGTCCTGCCGTCCGGCCGCACGTCGAAGATCTCCGGAATCGATCTGCTCGGCGAGCCGGTCGATGTCGCGTGGACCCCGCAGTCGGTCACCCTCCTGCTGGAGGACGACATCGACATCTCCCGCGGCGACCTCGTCGTCCCGAGCCATGACGCGCCCGCGACCTCGCAGGACGTCGAGGCGACGGTCTGCCATGTCGCCGACCAGCCGCTGACCGTGGGCCAGCGGGTGCTGCTCAAGCACACCACCCGCACCGTCAAGGCGATCGTGAAGGACATTCCGTCGAAGCTGACGCTCGACGACCTGTCCCAGCACCCCGCCCCGGGGCAGCTGGTCGCCAACGACATCGGCCGTGTCAGGGTCCGCACCGCGGAGCCGCTCGCGATCGACGCGTACGCCCACTCCCGCCGTACCGGCTCGTTCCTGCTGATCGACCCCGCGGACGGCACCACCCTCGCGGCCGGCATGGCGGGCGGCGCGTTCGCCACCGCCGAGGACGCCTCGGCCGAACTGGACGACGAGGGCTGGGACTTCTGATGATGACCGACATCTACGCGACCTTCGCCAAGGAGGGCGGCCGCGTCGGCAGCGGTGCCCTCGGCGCGGGCACGGGCGGAGTGGCGCGATGTGCGCGATGACGTACGCGCACTGCCTGCGCGCCCACACCCCCCGCACCCCGCACCGCCGAAAACACGCCGACATCCCGGCCGCGCCGTAAGAGCGTGACCGCCGGGCCAACGAGAGGAAAGCCTCCCGTGCCTGCCACCCGTACCACCCTGCGCCGCAGCTTCGCCGTAGCGGCCGCTCTGCCCCTGCTGGCCGTGGCGCTCACCGCCTGCGGCTACGGCTCCGAGGCGAAGAAGGACGACAAGGTCGCCCCCGCCGCCAAGGGCGAGAAGATCGGCGGTCTCGACGAGGTGAAGATCGGTTACTTCGCCAACGTCACCCACGCCACAGCCCTGGTCGGTCTCGAGGAAGGCCTGATCAAGAAGGAGCTCGGCGGCACGGCCGTCAAGCCCGCCGTCTTCAACGCCGGCCCCGCCGAGATCGAGGCGCTCAACTCCGGTGCCATCGACATCGGCTTCATCGGCCCCTCCCCCTCGATCAACGGCTACGTCAAGTCCAAGGGCCAGAGCCTGCGCATCATCTCCGGCTCCGCCTCCGGCGGTGTCTCGCTCGTCGTGAACCCGAAGAAGATCAAGTCCTTGGACGATCTCAAGGGCAAGAGAATCGCGACGCCACAGCTCGGCAACACTCAGGACGTCGCGCTCCTCAACTACCTGGCCGAAAAGGGCTACAAGGTGGACGCGACCTCCGGCAAGGGCGATGTGTCCGTCGCCCGTACGGACAACAAGGTGACCCCGGTCGCCTTCAAGTCGGGCGACATCGACGGCGCCTGGGTCCCCGAGCCGACCGCCTCCAAGCTGGTTGCCGAGGGCGGCAAGGTCCTCCTCGACGAGAAGTCCCTCTGGAAGGACGGCAAGTTCGTCATCACGAACGTGATCGTCTCCCAGAAGTTCCTCAAGGAGCACCCGGACGTCGTCGAGGCTGTGCTGCGCGGCACGGTGAACACCAACGCGTGGATCAAGGCGAACCCCGAGGAAGCCAAGAAGGCGGTCAACGCCGCGCTGGAGCGGGAGACGGGCAAGGCACTGCCGGCCGAGGTCATCGACCCCGCGTTCAAGAACGTCGAGATCCTCAACGACCCGCTGGCCTCCACGCTGCGCCTCGAGGCTGAGCACGCGGTCAAGGCGGGGCTGCTCGAGGATCCGAACCTGGACGGCATCTACGACCTCCGTCTGCTGAACAAGGTGCTGAAGGACGCGGGACAGCCCGCGGCCGACGACGCCGGTCTCGGCGCCAAGTAAGCAAACAGTCAGCAACCCGACGTTCCCAGGAGGTGATGCTCATGGCCAGCACGCTCACCAAGGCCGCCGAGGACGAGATTGCGGTGTCATACGCAGCGCGTATCACTCATGTCTCCAAGTCCTTCGGCCGTCCGGGCGCCCAGCAGCTCGTACTGGATGACATCAACATCGATGTCGCGCCCGGCGAGTTCGTCACCCTCCTGGGGGCTTCGGGGTGCGGCAAGTCGACCTTGCTCAATCTGGTCGCCGGGCTCGACCGGCCGTCCGCCGGGGAGATCGACGTCCCCGGCGGCCGCCCCGCCCTGATGTTCCAGGAGCACGCTCTCTTCCCCTGGCTCACCGCCGGGAAGAACATCGAACTCGCCCTGAAGATGCGCGGCCTGCCGAAGGCCGAGCGACGGACCGAGGCCGAGCGCCTGCTCGAGCTCGTACGCCTCAAGGGGGCGTACGACAAGCGTGTGCACGAGCTCTCGGGCGGTATGCGCCAGCGCGTGGCCATGGCTCGCGCGATCGCGCAGGCCAGCCAGCTGCTGCTGATGGACGAGCCGTTCGCGGCACTCGACGCGATCACGCGTGACGTCCTGCACGACGAGCTGACCCGCATCTGGCGTGAGACGAATCTGTCGGTTCTTTTCGTCACCCACAACGTGCGTGAGGCCGTCCGGCTCGCAGAACGGGTCGTCCTGCTCTCGTCCCGCCCCGGCCGCATAGCCCGCGAATGGAAGGTCGGTATACCGCACCCCCGCCGGATCGAGGATTCCGCGGTCGCCGACCTCTCCGTAGAGATCACCGAACAGCTGCGGGGGGAGATCCGCCGACATGGCCAGCACTGATACCAAGCAGCAGCCGACCCAAACCGATCCCGACCAGCTCGCCGGTCTGGAGGCAGGGCTCGACGCCCTGGAGACGCAGACCGCACAGCGTGTGCCGCTGGGCAAGACACTGCTGTCCAAGGCCGTACCACCGATCGTGGCCATCGCGATCGTTCTCGTGGTCTGGCAGCTCGCGTACCACTTCAAGGTGAAGGAGCACTATCTGCTCCCGAGCCCGGCGGACGTGGGCCGCACCCTCCAGGAGAAGTGGCTCGACGGCACCCTCCTCGACTATGTGTGGACGAGCCTTTCGCGCGGTGCGCTCGGTTTCTTCATCTCGGTTCTGGTCGGCACACCGCTGGGGCTGGTCGTGGCCCGGGTGAAGGTCGTACGGGCCGCGATCGGACCGATCCTGTCCGGGCTGCAGTCACTGCCGTCCGTCGCATGGGTTCCCGCCGCGATCATCTGGTTCGGTCTGACCGACGCCACGATCTACGCCGTGGTGCTGCTCGGTGCCGTGCCGTCGATCGCCAACGGCCTGGTGTCGGGAGTCGATCAGATCCCACCGCTGTACCTCCGGGCCGGGCGCGTCATCGGCGCGACCGGGCTGCAGGGCGTACGCCATGTGCTGCTCCCCGCCGCACTGCCGGGGTACATCGCCGGCCTCAAGCAGGGCTGGGCGTTCTCCTGGCGCTCGCTGATGGCCGCCGAACTCATCGTGAACGCCGCGGATCTGGGCGTGGGCCTCGGGCAGCTGCTGGAACAGGGCCGCGAGCTCCAGGACATGTCCTGGGTCCTCAGCGCGATCCTGCTGATCCTCGTCGTCGGCATCGGTATCGAACTGCTCATCTTCGCTCCACTGGAGCGGCGCGTCCTGCGCAGCCGCGGTCTCCTCGTCAAGAGCTGAGTTCCACCATGCACAGCCGCGCCCTCCTCGTCATCGCCCACGGCAGCCGCGACCCGCGGCACGCCGCGACCGTGCACGCCCTGGTGCGCCGGGTGCGGATGCAGCGGCCGGAGCTGCGCGTGTCGACGGCGTTCCTCGACTTCAACGCGCCCTCCGTGCCGCAGGTGCTGGAGCGGATGGCGGGCGACGGCATACGGGACGTGGTGGCGCTGCCCCTGCTGCTGACCCGGGCCTTCCACGCCAAGGCCGACATCCCCTCGGTGCTGAACGAGGCCCGGGCCCGCCACCCCCGGCTGCGCATCACCCAGGCCGAGGTGCTCGGACCGTCCCCGCTGCTGCTGGACGCGGTGGAGCGGCGGCTGTACGAGGCCGGGCTGACCCCTGCCGACAAGCGCTCGACCGGGGTCGTCCTGGCCTCGGCGGGCTCCTCCGACCCGGAGGCGATCGCAGTGATCGCTGAAATCGCGCGGGAGCTGCGGCACACCGGTTGGTGCGCCGTGCGGCCTGCGTTCGCCTCCGCTGTATCTGCCGCGGGCTCCTCCCGTACCGAGGACGCGGTACGGGAACTGCGTGCGAGGGGAGTGCACCGCGTGGCGGTGGCCCCGTATGTGATCGCCCCGGGGCGCCTCCCCGACCGCATCGCGGCCGGCGCCCACGAGGCCGGAGCCGATGTCCTCGCGGATGTCCTCGGGCCGTCCCTGGAGCTGGCGCGGCTGCTGCTCCAGCGGTACGACGGAGCGCGCACGGAGCAGCGACTCGCCGTCGGCGCCTGACCCCGTGGCCCCGGCCGGGCGGCCGGGCGGTGCGCTCAGTCGGTGAGGGACGCGCCGAAGCGGGCCGCCTTGTACGGGGCGCCGAGCGTGGCCGCGCCGAACGAGAACGAACCCTTCACCTCAATACCGGACGGCCCGGCGGGGAAGATCCAGATGGCTCCCCGGCTCGCGTTCTCCCCCGCGTCGCCGACCACCATCTCGGCGCGCCCGTCGCGATTGAAGTCGCCCAGGGACGTGGCGGCCTCGCCGAACATGTCGCCCTCCTCGACGCGGCCCGGGACGCCCGCGGTGTACTGGCCGAACTCCCTCGATCGGGTGCCGCTGATCCCGTCCGCCCCGCCGGTGAACACCAGTACACGCCCGGCGTCCGGGGTCCCGGTGACGTTCTCGCCCGGCAGCCCGGTGACGATGTCCTGATAGCCGTCGCCGTTGGTGTCGCCGAAGGACAGGCCGTCGCCCATGCCGTCGTGGAACTCGGCCACACCTGACACACCCGGGCTGTCCTGGTTGATCCAGACCGGATCGCGCCCGGGGCCGGTCCGCGGGCCGCCGTAGGAGACGAACAGTGCGCCACCCTTCGTGTCGTGGCTGTCCACATGCGACCACTCGTCGGGGCGGCCGACGACGACGTCCCCGTAGCCGTCCTTGTCCACGTCGGCGATGCCGACGGTGTTGCCGCCCGCAGGCAGTCCCGCGGCGTCCTTGAGTTCGACGCCGCCCCCAAGGCCTGCGGAGCCGCCGGGCAGTACGAACGTGTGCTTCTGCCAGGGATCGGAGGGGCCGAAGCCGGTGATCGCCAGGTCTCCGGTGCCGTCGCCGGTCACATCGCCGACGGCGATGCCACCGGTGTCCAGCAGGGCCGTGCCCTGGAGCGAGTAACCGCTGATGCTGCGCCAGGCACCGGAGCGGGTGAAGGGGCCGTGCAGAACATGGCCGGCATGGCGGTCGTCGCCGATGACGATGTCGGGCAGGCGGTCCCCGTCGACGTCACCTACCGCAAGGGGGGCTCCGCTGTTCTCCTGTTCACCGGGGACCGGCGCGAGGATCGTCGCGTTCTTCGACAGTCCCTTCGCTCCACCCCAGTTGACCACGACGGTGGTGCCCTGGTCCCTGCTCACCGCCTGCGACCACACCCGGCTGATGAGGTCCGCGTAGCCGTCCCGGTCCAGGTCGGCCGTGTGCAGGTCCGTACCGTACCGGCACTCCGGGTCCGCCAGACCGGAACGGTCGGGCCAGGTCACCACCTGCTTCCGGGTGGTGGACAGGCCGCCGCGACCGCCGAGGAGGACGCTCACCGCCCCTGCCCGGTCCACGCCGTTCACCAGGGACCCGGGAGCGCCGACCGCCAGGTCGCGGTAGCCGTCGCCGTTGAAGTCGTCGGGCAGGCTCGCGCTGGAGGGGCGCCCGGCCTGCCGGTCGTGCGGCGTTGACGACGCCCGGCCGATCGGGACCGCCATCGTTCCCATGGCAAGCGCAAGGCCGGTCGCGATCACCAGGCGGCGGCGAGCATTCATGAGAATCATGGGAGTTTCCCCTCACATCGGCTTCGAGCAGAGCGGATGGCCGGCGGCCGACCCCTACGTGCCCGGGTCGGCCCACCCTGTACGACCCCGTGCGGGCGGGAAGGTTGTACGACCGTGCGGCTCGCCCGCCCCGGCCAGGTCAGGACCAACCCGGGTCGCGTCCCGAGGTGGCGAGGGCTCGTTCGAAAGCCGAGGCCGGGGCGGGGACCGCGACGGGCGCGGCGAAGCCGTCGTACCGGCGGTAGACGTCGGCGTGCTCTTCGACGACGGCCAGGATCAGCGCGCCTGCCGCCTCCGGGATGCGGTGCTCCTGGCCGGTGGCCCGGGCCAGGTCCCAGCCGTGGACCGCGAGTTCCTTGGTGATCAGGGACGCGATCCGGGGGGCGGGCATCGTGGTGAAGCCGAGATCCACCTCTCCTTCCCAGACCGCCGGGTCGGACCAGGCGGCGAGGGCGCGGTCCAGGCGGGCGGCGTACCGGGCCGCCCAGTCGGCTTCGGCGGTGAAGTCGCGAGCGACGAGTGCGTCGGGCAGGGGCTTGCGCAGGGCGCGGTGTTCGAGGCCGTGGGAGGAGTAGAGGACGAGATGGTTCACGAGAGCGCGGACGTCCCATTCCTTGCAGGGTGTCGGCGCGCAGAGCTGCTCCGCGCCGACACCACCGGCGATACGGGCGGCCTCGGCCGCGCATGCGGTGAGCTGCGGGTACACGGTGTCGATGTCCATGCCCGCACGCTAGGTCGGGGTACGGACCGAGGTCTTGAACAAACGCGACAGGAGCCGCGTCCGGGCCGGTCTCAGCCGCCCGCGCTGCGACGGTTCTCGATCGTGGTGCCCTGGTCGTCGTCGAAGAGCGTGCCCTGGTGGAAGTAGAGCAGCCAGCTGTCCCCGGTCAGCCGCCACAGCGAGCTGCGATGCGCCCGCTGCCCGCCCGACTCGGTGTCGAAGGTCAGATGGACCACGCCGGGTGCGAGCTCCACACCCCTCATCCGCGAGGTCGTGATCGTCCGCGGAGCGGGCGCGTCGCGCGACGTGAGCGCGGCGATGACCGAGTCCCGGTCCCACAGCCGTCCCGAGGTTCCGCACTCCTGGAAGTCCGGGTGGAGCAGTTGCGCCAGCTGCTCGGGCGAGGATCGCACCTCCGGATCGAGCAGGCGGAACTCCGCCTCCATGGCGGCGTTGACGGCATCCGTGGACGAGAGGTCAGTCACGGGTCAGCTCCACCAGCTTGACGACGGTGTTCCAGTTCCGGGTGGTGGCGACGATGCCCTTGAACAGGCTGGGTCTGGCGAGCGCCTCGGCGAGCTTGGACCGGCCGAGGCCGTCGGGCGCGTAGAGGTAAAGGGCCCGGTCGCCGAGCCGGAACTCCTCCGGCAGATAGGCCGGGGCGTCGATCGCGGCGAGCCGGTCGGCGCCGACCGGCTCCGAGAAGTAGGTGAGGTGCAGCTGCTTGGCCTCCAGCTCGGCGGCGGGGAACGGACAGTCCTCGGCGACCGCCCGCAGATACGCGCCACTGCGCACCAGTGTGTCGACCCGGAAGCCGAAGGCCCTCTCGATGGCCCGCTCCAGTCCTGCCGCGAGCTCCTGCTCGTCGTCCGACGGGCTGCTGAAGACGACATTGCCGCTCTGCAGATAACTGGCCACGTCGGAGTGGCCCAACTGCTCCAGCAAGGAACGGAGTTCGGCCATGGGGACCTTCCGGTGCCCACCCACGTTGATCCCGCGCAGCAGTGCCGCATACCTCGTGGTCATAGGCCAACGATAAGGCGGCCGCCGTGCCCCGTGGGGGAGGGCACGGCGGCCGCCGACTCGGCGATGCCTCGGGCGGTCGGTTACTCGACGACCTTCAGCAGCTTGTTGGGCGTGCCCGCACTGGGGTTGGTGATCTTGTCGGCCGTGGCGCCCCCGGTGAGGGCCTGGGCGACCTGCTCCGGAGCGGCGTCCTTGTGGCCGGCGAGGTAGACGGCGGCCGCGCCGACGACATGCGGCGTGGCCATGGAGGTGCCGGAGATGGTCTTGGTGCCCTCGTCGCTGTCGTTCCACGCCGAGGTGATGTCCGAGCCCGGCGCGTAGATGTCCACGACGTCACCGAAGTTGGAGAACTCCGACTGCTTGTCGTCCTTGGTCGACGAGGCGACGGTGATGGCCTCCTTGACCCGGGACGGGGAACCCTGGCCCGCGTCGGAGGACTCGTTGCCTGCCGCCACGCCGAAGGTGACACCCGCGGCGACCGCCTTGCGCACCGCCTCGTCGAGGGCCTCGTCGGCGCCGCCCCCGAGGCTCATGTTGGCCACGGACGGACCCTGGTGGTTCTGGGTGACCCAGTCGATGCCGGCGACGACCTGCTCGGTGCTGCCCGAGCCGTTGTCGTCGAGCACCCGTACGGCGACGATCTTGGCCTTCTTGGCGACGCCGTGCGCGGCGCCGGCGATGGTGCCCGCGACATGGGTGCCGTGGCCGTTGCCGTCGTCGGCGGAGTCGTCCTTGTCCACGGCGTCGAAGCCGTGGGTGGCACGGCCCTCGAAGTCCTTGTGCGTGATGCGGACACCGGTGTCGATGACGTACGCCGTGACACCTTCGCCCGCGCTGTCCGGGTAGGTGTACTTGCTGTCGCCTGCGGTGTCGGCCTGGTCGATCCGGTCGATGCCCCAGGACGGCGGGTTGTCCTGGGTGGCGTTGATCGTGAACTTCTTGTTCTGGACGACCTTGTCGACGGCCGGGTCGGCGGCGAGACGCTTGGCCTCGGTCTCCGAAAGCCCGCTGGCGGAGAAGCCGTTGATGGCGGAGCTGTAGTTGCGCTGCAGCTTGCCGCCGTACTCCGTGGCGAGCTCCTTCTTGTCGGCCTTCTGGTCGAGCATCACGATGTAGCTGCCGGCGATGGCGCCTTCGGCGTTCGCTCCGTAGACCTTGCCTTCTACGGGCGCTGCGGCACCGGCGAACGAGGTGTTGAGAAGCGTGACTCCGGCTGCGGCGGCGACGGCGGTGATGGCCGCAGTGAGCTTGATCCTGCTCGCGCGCTTGTGAGTTGCCATGAAGAGGGGACTCCTCGTCATCATTTGTGGGGGGAATGCCCCGCGGACGCAAATCTTGCGGGGCTGACTCGAAACCCTGACCGATTGACGCGCCCAGATCAAGACCTTCATGCAGCTGTTACCGACTCAACAAGGTTTCGCAATACGAAATCAGCCAGTGCATCTCAAGTCGGACCGCACACTCAATCCTCATTAGATGTAAGGGGCTTCGATCCTTCTTGTCGGGGATACGACCGGTCCGAAAGGAGGAGATACCCGCCAGTCCGAGTCACCGGCCAGCACGACGAGAAGGCCGGAATCCGCCCCTAGCCTCGCAGTGGGTACGACGGTGCGGCGCCGACACCGGACACACACGGTCCGCATCGCTCACGCACGCACGCACGCAAAGACGCAAAGGCGCGCTGCCACGGGCCCGCACGGGCACGGGGACGCGTGGAGCACGGACCGGCACGGACACGCAGACGACGAGGGGACAAGCGGGCCATGGGGAGAGCAGAAGGGGGCCCGCGCGGCATAGCCGCGCGGGCCGGCGGCTGGAGCGCACAGCACCGCTGGGCCGCCGTGGGGATCTGGGTGCTGTTCGTGCTGCTCGCCATGGTGGCGGGCTCGGCAGCGGGCCGCGTCGAACTCAAGGAAAGCGACCAGCTGTCGGGTGAGACCACGTCGGCAGCCCGGATCACGGAGGAGGCCGGCATCGACGAACCGGCCGGTGAGAGCGTGCTGATCCAGGCGAGGGACCGGTCCGTCAAGGCGACCGACCCCGCCTTCCGCAAGGCCGTCGACGAGGTGATGAAGGCGGTCGAGGGCACTCGTGAGGTGACTGCGGTGACCTCGCCGTACGACACCAAGTCCCTCTCCAGGGACGGGCGCAGTGCGCTCGTCCAGTTCGATGTGCGCGGCGACGCCGAGACCGCGATCGACCGCATCGAGCCGGTGCTCGATGCCGTCGCCGGGGTCCAGGAGCGGCACAAGGAGCTGCGGATCGAGGAGCTCGGCAGCGCCAGCATGGGCAAGACCTTCGACGAGGCCTTCGGCAACGACTTCCAGCGGGCCGAGTTCTCCGCGGTGCCCGTCGCGCTGGGCATTCTGCTGATCGCCTTCGGCGCTCTGGTGGCGGCGCTGCTGCCGGTGCTGCTGGCCATCACCGCGATCATGGCCACGATGGGTCTGATGGGCGTGGCCAGCCATCTCATGCCGATGGGTGATTCGGCGAACTCCGTGATGCTGCTGGTGGGTCTGGCGGTCGGTGTCGACTACTGCCTGTTCTATCTCCGGCGCGAGCGAGAGGAGCGCGAGGCCGGACGTGACGGCCGCACGGCGATCCTGATCGCCGCCGCGACCAGTGGCCGGGCCGTCGTCGTCTCCGGTGTGACGGTATGCGTGGCGATGGCGGGCATGCTCTTCACCGGGATCGGCGAGTTCGAGTCGATGGGTCTGGCCTCGCTGATCGTGGTGGCCGTGGCGATGGTCGGCTCCGTGACGGTGCTGCCCGCACTGCTGTCGCTGCTGGGCGAGCGGGTGGAGAAGGGCCGCATCCCCTTCCTGAACCGCATCAAGCGCGGTGCGAACGGCCGGGGCGGTCAGAGCCGGGTGTGGACCCGCGTGCTCGGCGGTGTGCTCAAGCGGCCGCTGGTCTCGCTGCTGGTGGCGGCGGGGGCGCTGGTCGCGATCGCGTTGCCCGCGGTGGGCATGAAGACCCAGAACTTCACGCTGGACCAGGAGTTCGGCGACTCGCTGCCGATCGTGGCGACGTACGACAGGATCAACGAGGCGTTCCCCGGTGGGGCCGATCCGGCCGAGGTCGTCGTCAAGGCGGACGACATCAACGCCGCGCCCGTACAACAGGCGATCGCCGACTTCCGTGAGCGTGCGGTGAGTTCGGGGGCCTCCGAAGGACCGGTCGAGGTCGTGAAGCACGACGCGCAGAATCTCGCGTTCGTGTACGTGCCCCTGGTGGGCGGCTCCGACCAGGACCGGGCCGAGAAGAGCCTGAGCATGCTGCGCGACGAGGTGCGGCCTGCGACGCTGGGCAAGGTCGACGGCGTGGAGGCCCCGATCACCGGTCAGGTCGCCGGCTCGAAGGACTTCAACGACCAGATGGCCGGGGCTGTGGCGCCGGTGTTCGCGTTCGTCGTGCTGTTCGCGTTCGTCCTGATGCTGCTGTCGTTCAGGTCCCTGACGATCGCGGTCACCTCGATCGTCCTCAACCTGCTGTCGGTGGGAGCCGCGTACGGCATCCTGACGGCCGTGTTCCAGCACGGCTGGGGCGCGTCACTGGTCGGCGCGGAGGGCGTCGGCGCGATCATCGCCTGGCTGCCGCTGTTCCTCTTCGTGATCCTGTTCGGGCTCTCCATGGACTACCACGTGTTCGTGGTGTCCCGGATCCGCGAGGCGAAGCTGCAGGGCCGCGGGACCCGTGAGGCGATCACGCACGGCGTGGTGACGACCGCGGGTGTGGTGACGAGCGCGGCGGTCATCATGGTCGCGGTCTTCGCGATCTTCGGCACGCTGTCGATGCAGTCGATGAAGCAGATGGGCGTCGGCCTGGCCGCGGCGGTCCTGATCGACGCGACGGTCATCCGCGGTGTGCTGCTGCCGGCGATCATGGCTCTGCTGGGAGACCGCAACTGGTACTTCCCGAAGTGGCTGAACTGGCTCCCGGATCTGTCCCACGACGAGCCCCCGCCGCCTGTGGCCCCTTCGGTGCCGCACCACGACGACGACGGCCGCCGCGAGCCGGTGCACGTCTGACGCCCGGGTGCTCCGTACCCGCGCAGCGCTCCCCCGGGCCCTGGGCCTGGCGGAGCGCTGCGCGCGACGGCCCCGTGGGCCGAGCCCGGCCGAGACACCAGGGAGCAGTAACCCGCCGCAGGGCCGCTACAACCTCCTCGCCTCGTTCTGACCGTCTGTCATGGACAGGCCGATCCCGCGGCCGTAGCCGCCCAACGACTGGCCAGTGATCCGGCGATGCTGGCGTGCGGGCCGG
>NZ_JBIAPT010000017.1:147365-181022 GCF_042888425.1 Streptomyces sp. NPDC002889 | reverse complement strand
TCACATTGATCGCCGGGAACAGCAGCGTCCCGTCACGGTGCATCTCGTACAACCGGTGCACACCCGTCGTGGTCTCCTCGGTCACACCACGGATCTCGGAGGACAGCTGGGTCCACTTCTGCGGGTTCTCACCCAGGGTGCGGTTGAGCAGGGTGAGGATGTAGGCGTACTCCTCGCTGTCCGCCGTCGACGGGTCGGGAGCGGCTCCGGCCTTCTCGAACTCGACGCCCTTGTGGACCAGGAGCGTGGCGTCGCCGCCGTCGTCCAGGATCATGTTCGGACCGCCGGTGGGGGTGTTCGGCCAGGTCAGCGCCTGCTCCGTGCACCACCAGTACTCCTCCAGCGTCTCGCCCTTCCAGGCGAAGACGGGGACGCCCTGCGGGGCCTCGGGGGTGCCCTTCGGGCCCACCGCGATGGCGGCGGCGGCGTGGTCCTGGGTGGAGAAGATGTTGCAGGACGCCCAGCGGACCTCGGCGCCGAGGGCGACCAGGGTCTCGATGAGGACCGCGGTCTGCACCGTCATGTGCAGCGAACCGGTGATGCGGGCGCCGGCGAGCGGCTGCTGCTCGGCGTACTCCCTGCGGATCGACATCAGGCCGGGCATCTCGTGCTCGGCGAGAGTGATCTCCTTGCGGCCGAAGGCGGCGAGGGAAAGGTCGGCGACCTTGAAGTCCTGGCCAGTGGCGACAGTCGACATGCGAACTGCTCCTCGTGGTGTGGGTCGAGGGTGTGGGTACGGCTGGCTCTGCGATGACCTGGGCCTGGACCTGCGCCGGAAACGACGGCATACCGATGCCCGGGTGCTCGCAGTGCAGTCCGTCGGAGGCCCTCTCTCCCTCGGTCGGTCCGCGCGGGACCGCCCGACCGCCATCAGCAGCGACGTCTGGCTCTGGTCACGAATCTACACCGATCGGCGCAGCCGACCCCAGCCCGCCCTTGCCTGGTCGCGGCCGGATTCCGGGATCGGGGGTCTGCCGGGTCGGCTGCGGCAGCATCTGCCGGGTCGGGTGCGGCAGTACTGACGACCGTCGAACACCGTCGAAAGAACCACGTGACCAGGACGGCGAGCGGCTTCGGGGAGCGGCCGCTCGCGACGGCCGGCGGTGGCCCCTTGAGGTGCCGGGCTGAGATCAGTGGCTGGTCCGCGCACCAGTAAGGTGCGGGCTCCGCGCAGCGGTTGTGCGGAGCCCGCGCGCTTTCGGTCGCACGGGCGGCCCAGGGGAGGGGTACGTATGGAACCGGAAGCGCGGCCGAGACGACCAGGACGTGGGCTGAGGCTCACGGGGTGGCTCCTGGGGCCGCTCGGCGTCGTCCTGGCAGTGGGCGCCCTGGTGCTCCTCACAACCGGATTCAACACCACGACCGCCATGAGCAGTTCCATGGAGCCCACCTACCGGCAGGGCGACAAGCTCGCCTTCGAGCAGGTCGACGGGAGCGGGATCCGGCGCGGTGACATCGTGCTGTTCAGTGCGCCCGAGCGGTACGAGGGGCTTGGCGTGATGCGGGTCGTGGGCGTGGGCGGCGATCACATCGTCTGCTGCACGGAGGGAACCACCGGGCGCATCAGCGTGAACGGCGAGCCGCTCCCGGAGCCGTACGTGAAGGACGGCGACGCTGCCATCGGATTCCCCTCGTACGACGTGACCGTGCCCGAGGGACGGCTGTTCCTGCTGGGAGACAACCGCGGGAACTCGAGGGACTCGCGCTTCTTTCTCGACGAGGGATCCGGCACCGTGCCGGAGTCGGCGGTACGCGGCCGGGCTCTCGACGGCATCACCATCGTCGTCGTCCTGGGGCTGTTGACCGTCGCGGGCGCCGTGCTGGCCCTGATCGGCGGCGGATGCGGGCTGGCCGGCTGGATCGTGGGGCGCGATGCCCACAAGGCTGCGGCGCCACCGCCCCCGTACGCGTACACACGACAGATGTGATGTGACGGACGTGCATGAAGGAAAGGTCCCCTGCTCCGCGAGCAGGGGACCTTCGCGTCGGTGCGGAGCGGTCAGTGGTCCGCGGGCGGGGTCGGGCCGCCCGGGGACCTGCTCGGGTTGACACCCGCCGCGGCCGCTGTCTCGCTGTAGATGTCGGGCTCCAGGTAGATCACCCGGGCGATCGGCACGGCCTCGCGGATGCGGTCCTCGGCGGCGTTGATCGCCGCGGCGACCTCGGCGGCGGTGTCGTCGTGCCGGACCGCGACCTTGGCGGCGACCAGCAGCTCCTCGGGACCGAGGTGGAGCGTACGCATGTGAATGATGCTGGTGACCGTGTCACCGTCGACCATCGCGGCCTTGATCTTCTCGACGTCGTCCGTGCCGGCCGCCTCGCCCAGCAGCAGGGACTTCGTCTCGGCAGCGAGCACGAGCGCGATCACGATGAGCAGCACACCGATGCACAGGGTGCCGATGCCGTCCCAGACCCCGTTGCCGGTGAGCAGCGCGAGGCCGACGCCACCGAGGGCGAGGATCAGACCGACCAGTGCGCCGAGGTCCTCGAGCAGGACGACCGGCAGCTCGGGCGCCTTGGCGCGGCGGACGAACTGGGTCCAGGTCAGCTTGCCGCGCAGCGGGTTGGACTCCTTGATGGCCGTACGGAAGGAGAACGACTCCGCGATGATCGCGAAGACGAGGACGCCGATCGGCCAGTACCAGTCCGTGATCTCGTGCGGGTGCTTGATCTTCTCGTAGCCCTCGTAGATGGCGAACATGCCGCCGACCGAGAAGAGCACGATGGAGACGAGGAACGCGTAGATGTAGCGCTCGCGCCCGTATCCGAAGGGGTGCTGGGGGGTCGCCTCGCGCTGGGCCTTCTTGCCACCGAGGAGGAGCAGGCCCTGGTTGCCGGAGTCCGCCAGTGAGTGGACGCTCTCCGCGAGCATCGACGACGAGCCACTGAACAGGAACGCGACGAACTTCGCTGCCGCGATTGCGAGGTTGGCGGCGAGGGCCGCCACGATCGCCTTGGTTCCGCCTGACGCGCTCATGTGTGCCGGATGTCCCTTCGTACTGACCCGTACTGACGTCGGTCGCCGTCCGGGCTTTGCCCGGTCTTTGCGGTGCGCCATTGTTGCAGCACCGGCGGGCGTCGCCGACTCAGGCCACCACGGTTGCCCGGAAGACGGTGGCCGGCCCGTCGTCCGTGCCCGAGATCTGCGTCTTGTCCCCGGCCGGTACGAAGGCGGACTGCCCCGTGGTGAGGGTCAGATCCCCGGCCGTCACGCTGCCTGCCGTGCAGAGCAGGATCTGCGGGGTGGTCGCGGTCAGGTCGCGGGGCTCGGCGCCCGGGGCCAGGACGAGGCGGGAGAGCCGGAATTCGTCGATCGGGGTGTCGTAGACCTCTTCGTCGGCGGGCGACGCCTCCGGGCGCAGCACGCCCGGGTCGGCAGCCTCGAAGCGGACGATACGCAGCAGTTCGGGAACGTCGACGTGCTTGGGGGTCAGTCCGCACCGCAGCACATTGTCGGAGTTGGCCATGATCTCGACGCCGAGGCCGTTCAGATACGCGTGCGGGACGCCGGCGCCGAGGAACAGGGCTTCGCCGGGCTGCAGTTGGACATGGTTGAGCAGCATCGCGGCGATGACTCCCGGGTCGCCGGGGTAGTGGTGCGCGAGGGTCGCGTACGGGGTGTACGGGCCGCCCAGCCGCTGTGCCGCGGCCGCCGCCTCGGTGACCGTGACCGCCATCTCCTGCGGGTCGGCGCTCAGTACGGCGGTGAGCACCTCGCGCAGCGCGGCCTCTTCGGGGTGGGCGTGGAGCAGGTCGACGTACGGCTTGAGGGAGTCCACCTCGAGCCCGGCGAGCAGATCGGCGGCCTCGACCGGCCGGCGGAACCCGCACAGGCCGTCGAACGGCGTGAGCGCGCAGATCAGTTCGGGCTTGTGGTTGGCGTCCTTGTAGTTGCGGTGCGGCGCGTCGATGGCGATGCCCGCGCTCTGCTCGGCGGCGTAGCCCTCCTTGGCCTGCGCGAGGTCGGGGTGGACCTGGAGGGAGAGCGGGGCGCTCGCGGCGAGGAGTTTGAGGAGGAAGGGGAGGCGGGGGCCGAACTTCTCGACGGTCGCCGTGCCGAGTTCGCCGACGGGATCGGCGGCGATCAGCTCGTTCAGTGCGCCGCGGGCCGTGCCGGACGGGGCTCCGGGGTGGGCGCCCATCCACATCTCGGCCTGCGGCTCACCGGTGGGGGCGATGCCGAGCAGTTCCGGGATGGCGGTCGTGGAACCCCAGGCATAGGGGCGCACGGTGTTGGAGAGGCGGTCCATGATCGGATCTTCCTGTGCCCTTCGTCGGGTACGCGCGTCGGTGGAGCGGTGGTCGCTACGGGTGCTCGCCCGAGTTCGCGAGCGCCAGGTACACGGCGGCGAAGTCGGTGATGGCCAGCAGTTCGGCGATCGACTCCAGCTGCGTGCCCTCCTCCGGTTCGAGCTCGCTGATCGGGGTGTCGTGGCCGAGCGCCAGTTCGCGGGCGGCCGGTGCCGCGGTCAGGCCGCCCGCCGGGTGGTCCCGGAGCAGGACGACACGGGCGCGCAGCGCCTGCTGCTCCTCGACCCGGTCGCGGAAGAAGTCCTCGGGGTCGGCGCCGGCCGCGAAGTCGCCCACGAGGAGGACCCCGTGGGCGGGCAGCGCCTCGGGGAGCTCGGCGGCGAGGGCGGGGCGGCCGGCGAGCTCGGCCAGTACAGCGGCGAACCGGCGGCCCGCCGGTCCCGCCCCCACGCCCTCGGTCCAGATCAGCGGAAGGCTGTCGGCGAGCTCGGCAGCGAGCGTCTTGGCCGGATTGCTGTAGGTGGCGATGGCGGGGCCGCAGCGTTCGGCCGTGCGGTCGAGACGGTCGGCGACCTTCGCGAGGGCCTCCGGGGCCGCCTCGATCAGGCCGACGCGGTCGAGGAGCACGAGGAGCGGCGTGAACAGCGCCCACAGGGCGCCGGGGCCGGCCGCGGCCTGTGTCTCGTCGTACTGCTCGTACGGGGCGGTCGCCAGGGGCACCACCAGGCCATGGATGCCGTCGACGGCCTCGGACAGCGGTGAGCGCTGCGGGGCTACGGCGACGACGGTGCAGCCGCGGCGGTACGCCTGCTCGGCCAGCTGGGCGAGGCCGGGCTCGCTGCCGTCGGTGGTGACGACGAGCAGCAGGTCCACCGAGCCGGCCCAGCCGGGCAGCGCCCAGCGCAGGGCGCCTGCCGCGTGGGCCACGCCTGTGGGCCGCAAGGGGATGACGGGGGCAGAGGCACCGGCGAGGGCGCCGATCAGGTCCGCGACCGCGGAGCCGGCGGTGCCGGAGCCCGCGACGAGAACGGCGCGGGGGCGCCCCTCGGGGCTGAGCTCGGCGATGCCGGCCTCGGCGGCGTGCCGGGCGGCGGTGCGTACGCGTGCCCCCGCCTCGGCCGCGCCGCGAAGGAGGCCGCGGCGGTCGGATCGGGCGAGGGCCTCCGGGGCGTCCAGGAGCGACTCGTCGAGCATGGGGGTGGGCCTCCGATCGCCGTACGCGTGCGGGGGGTGTGTCTGTTCGGTTGTGCGGTACCGGGACGGCCCGCGGTCGGCCGTCCCATGGCCGTTGGACCGGCCGTTCGGCAACCGGCCTGCTCACGCGTCCGGCCGGATGTGCGGCCGTTCGGTGCACGGTCCGACATTCGGCCGTCCGGCGTACACGGTGGCGACGTCCGGCCGTCCGGAGGATGACCGGTCGGTGTACGCCGGGGACGCGCATGGCCCGCCCGCTTACGCGGGGCGGCGCGCCTCGTCGACGAGGAGGACGGGGATGCCGTCCCGGACCGGGTAGGCCAGGCCGCAGTCCGTGCCGGTGCAGATCAGCTCGGGCGGGTCGGCTGCCGTGCGGTCGTCGAACGGTGCGTGGCAGGCCGGGCAGGCGAGGATCTCCAGGAGGCCGGCTTCGAGCGGCATAACAGCGGTGTCCCTTCGGGCGTGTCGCCTGCCGGATGCCGTCACCGCGTGCCATATGCAGGAGGCATGCGGTCTCGCGGGTCGGGCGGATCAGGCGAATCCAGCGGATCAAGCGTCGTCAGCCTACCGCCGGGGGGCGCGGTGCGGCTCGTTCTGGGGTCCGTGCCCGGGGCGGGGCGGCCGCCCCGGGCACGTACCGCGCAGGGTGTCAGGCGCCGCGGACCAGCATCAGGACCTCGTCGCGGATCTTGGCCATGGTCACCTCGTCGCGTGCCTCCACGTTCAGCCGCAGCAGCGGCTCCGTGTTCGACGGGCGCAGGTTGAACCACCAGTCCTCGCTCGCCACGGTCAGCCCGTCCAGCTCGTCGGCCGTCACGTCGTCGCGGGTGGCGAACGCCGCCTTGACCGCGGCGGCGCGGCCGGCCTGGTCGTCGACCTTGGAGTTGATCTCGCCGGACGCGGCGTAGCGGTCGTACTGCGCGACCAGCTCGGACAGCGGTCCGTCCTGCGAACCCAGCGCCGCGAGCACATGGAGGGCGGCGAGCATGCCGGTGTCGGCGTTCCAGAAGTCGCGGAAGTAGTAGTGCGCGGAGTGCTCACCACCGAAGATCGCTCCGGTGCGGGCCATCTCCTCCTTGATGAAGGAGTGCCCCACCCGGGTACGGACGGGGGTGCCGCCGTTCTCGCGTACGACCTCCGGGACCGACCACGAGGTGATCAGGTTGTGGATCACGGTCCCGCCGGGGTGCTTGGCCAGCTCCCGGGCGGCGACCAGGGCGGTGATCGCCGACGGCGGGATGCCCTCGCCCCTCTCGTCGACGACGAAGCAGCGGTCGGCGTCGCCGTCGAAGGCCAGGCCCAGGTCGGCGCCCTCGGAGCGCACCCTGGCCTGCAGGTCGACGATGTTCGCCGGGTCCAGCGGGTTGGCCTCGTGGTTGGGGAACGTGCCGTCCAGCTCGAAGTACATCGGCACGACGGTCAGGGGCAGCGACCCGAACACGGTGGGGACCGTGTGGCCGCCCATGCCGTTGCCCGCGTCCACGACCACCTTCAGCGGCCGCATGGCCGAGAGGTCGACGAGGGACAGCAGATGGGCCGCGTAGTCGGCCAGGGTGTCCCTCTCGCTCACCGAGCCCGCGGTCGCGGCGGGGGCCGGCGCGCCCTGCTCGGACCAGGTCTCGACCAGCGCGCGGATGTCCGTGAGACCGGTGTCCTGGCCGACCGGGGCCGCGCCCGCGCGGCACATCTTGATGCCGTTGTACTGAGCCGGGTTGTGCGAGGCGGTGAACATCGCGCCGGGGAGCCCCAGCTTGCCCGAGGCGAAGTACAGCTGGTCGGTGGAACACAGGCCGATCAGCGTGACGTCCGCTCCCCGGGCCGCCGCCCCGCGCGCGAACGCACGCGACAGGCCGGGCGACGAGGGGCGCATGTCATGGCCGACAACGATCGCGTCCGCGCCCGTCACCTGCACGAATGCAGCGCCGAACAGCTCGGCCAGGGACTCGTCCCACTGATCAGGCACCACCCCGCGGACGTCGTAAGCCTTCACGATCTGCGACAGATCAGCAGCCACGGCCCAACCCTCCTGAAAGTCTGTGCGGTCACATCAAACTACCCCCTCAAACTAAGGCAGCATCGAGCCCAGGAGTGTCGTGCTCCGTGCAGTGACGATCAGGCACGTCTCCGGGAGAAGTCCCAGGTGCCACGGCAGCACCTCGCACAACAGATCACCCTCCTTGCAGGCGGGCGGGACGGCAGCGCACGCACGCGATCATCGGATGCCCTCGCCCGCGTACGCCCGCCCCTCATCGCCGCGGCACCGGCTCCTTGTCCGGTGTGCGCAACCCGGCATCACGACGAGCGCAGCCGGGCTCACCAACGCGGCCCCGATCCGGGCGGGTTGGGCCGAAGCATGATCGACCGCCGCGAGCCGGCGGTGGCGGAGGCGAGTCCGCGTACCGATGCGGGCCGGCGGCAGTGTCTCGCACGGCCGGCGTACAGGTTCCATCGGCCAGGATTCCATCGGCCGTACAGGATTCAATGAATCCGTCGAGGGAGGGCCGATGGGGAGGAGATTCTTTCCGGCTCAGTTGTCCGGGGAGCGCAGCACCCGCAGATGGCCGCGGCGCGCGACCTCCCTCGGGTCCGCCGACCGCCGGCCGCCCTGGCCGCCGGCCTCGGCCGTACGCCCCTGGGGGCGGGCCGCCTCCCGTACCGCGTTCGCCAGCGCCTCGAGGTCGTCGCCGCTGGGCCGGGCCGGGGCGGAGCCGTCGGTGAGCCGCACGACCTCCCAGCCGCGGGGCGCGGTCAGGCGCTCACTGTGCTCGGCGCACAGGTCGTAGCAGTGGGGCTCGGCGTAGGTGGCGAGCGGGCCGAGGACCGCAGTCGAGTCGGCATAGACGTACGTCAGTGTCGCGACGGCAGGGCGGCCGCACGCGGTGCGCGAACAGCGACGTACAGGGCTCACGACGTTGGACGGTACCGCACTCTTGAGCGGGCTGCGACGACTCTCCACCAGGTCACTCCCCCGTGTCGTGATGCGACGACCCACTGAGCGGTTCTTCGAGCAACTGGCCTGACCTGCACGGAAAGAGAAGCATACGGGCCGCGACCACCCGTGACCCGGTCACGACTTGGGGCAAATAAGGTCAATCACGATGAGATCAACGATCGCGGGAGGCCGCGCAACCGCGCCCAAGCATGGCCGGAATGTTCAATAAGCGACATGATCTCGCGCCGCGGCACCGACCCGGCCACCGCCCGCCGGGGAGAGTTACCCTGCGTCAGTGATGGACAGTCCTGTACCGCCCCGCCCGGCCGAGCCCAGGCCGCGCCGCCGCGACCGCCACGGGCGCGGCATGCGCGGACCCGTCGCACCGCCGCAGGTGCCGCTCTCCGCAAGCCGTGCGGAGACTTTCCGTGATCTCGTACAGGACTCGGTGGAGCGGCTGGAGCGGCACTGGCCTCAGCTGGCCGACGTCGATTTCCTGGTGATGGAGGTGCCGGGCTCGCCGGACGAATCGGTGCCGCTGGGCAGTGCGCTGCCCGCCGCCAAGGACCGGCCGGCCCGGATCGTGATCTACCGGCGGCCTGTCGAGATTCGGACAAAGAATCGGGACGAGCGCGCGCTGCTGGTCCACGAGGTGGTCGTCGAACAGGTGGCCGAGCTGCTGGGCCTTGCCCCGGAGTCGGTCGACCCGCGGTACGGGCAGGACTGACCGCAGGGCACGGGGACAGCGCGGCCCCGGGGAGACCGACCGGGCACGGGCAGCGTTCGCGGGAATTACGGGCACGGCCGGCGCCGGCGCTTCCCGCGCCGTCAGGCCGTGGACCCACCCCCGGAGCCATCCGTCAGGCCGTGGACCCACCCCCGGAGTCGTCCGTCGGAGGCCGGGCCGTCACACCCCGGGCCCCGTCCGTCAGCCCCCGGCCGGCCGTCAGTCGTCGAGCACCGACAGGTCCTGCTCCGCCTCCGGGACCGCGACCGTCCCCCGGTCGTCGGCCAGCGTCTGGACCGTGAACATCGGGATGCCGTCCTGTGCCAGCTCGAGCGTGCGCGACGCGTGCACCGGGCCGCCCGACAGCGTCTCGACCGTGAGCGCGTACGAACCCTTGAGCCCGGACGGCACCGGCGGGGTGACCGCCTGCGTCGTACCGGCCTTGATCCTGTACGTCTTGACGACCTCGCTGCCGCCCTTGGTGCCCGCCGATGCCGTCACCTTGACCTCGGCGGCCGCGCCCGGCGCGGTCAGCGCCAGGACCGAGCCCTTGGCCCGGTTGTCCGCCACAGACGCACGCGTGCCCACCGGCGCCGCCGCCGGGATGAACGCGATCTCCTTGTTGGCACCCTTGCCGCGCACCACGCGCAGCGCGGCCACCACAGGCGTCGGCCGGCCCTTCTCGGCGGGGCTGAGGATCAGGGACCCGGCCTCGCCGCGGGTGACGTCCGCCAGATCGACGCTGGCCGTCATACCGGACTTGACGTGCAGGGTCTCGTGCCCGGCGGGGGTGATCCTGCCGGTGGTGCCCGCGAGTTGCACCGTGAGGTCGGCGTCGTCGTCCCCCGGGGCGAAGGCCACCAGCTGCACCGAGGTGGCGTCCGCCGGGATACCGGGCAGCACGGTGGTGCCGGACGGGTCGGCCGATGCGCCGAGCCAGTCGCTGCCGGCCACCTCGTCGGCGGCCCGCACGACCGCGCCGACCCGGCCGGTACGCGTCGTGACATGAACGGTCACGTCCGCCGCCTTGTCGGCGGTCAGCGTCGACAGCAGGACCGGAACGCTGGATCCGGCCGGGACCGGGATGCCCTCGGTCAGGGTGGTCTTGAGCGCGCCGTCCTTGCCGTACAGCTCGATGTCGGCGACGGCGCCGACGTCGTCCGGGTTGGTCAGATGCACATAGTCCTGGCGTGTCTCGGCAAGGGAGGCTCCGGGGAGCCAGAAGTCGGTGTCGGGGGCGGTGCAGCTGACGCCGAGCAGGCCGCGGCCGCCGCCCGCGGCCACCGTGGTGGTCTGCTGAGCGGTCCAGCCCGGGGCGAGGCGGCCGGTCGCCGTACCGACGAGCGCGGGGGCCTCACCTCCGTTCGCCTCGGCGGAGACCGGCTTGCCGGGCTCCTTCACGGCGAGCACGGCCTTGTCCCGGGTGGGCTTCTTCGCGCCTGCCCGGCCCTTGTCCTTCTTCTTGGCGGTCTCACTGTCGGGGAGGGACAACGCGGCCGCGGAGGGCTTCAGTTCGGCCGAGTCGGTCTCTGCCGCACCGTCCTCGGAGCCGCTGTCCTGCGCCAGCGACTGCTTCGCCGCCGGCGGGGTGAAGGACGTGTAGAGGGTCTCCGCGAGCTCGGAGTTGCTCGGCGCCGGACAGAGCAGGCTGGAGCGTTCCACGGGAAGTCGCGCCGGGGCCTTGCCGCCGGCAGACGCCGCGCCGTCCGGGGCAGTGAGCGAGGCGAATCCGGTGATCGCGGCGAGGGCGGTGGCAGCCGCGATCAGGGAGATGGTCGTGCGGTTCACTCTGAATCGCCTCGCGTTGTGCCGGGGGCCTGGGCCGGGGGTTCGGGGTACTGGCCGCCGTTCGGGTCGCCGTAGCCGTAGGGGTCGTACTGCCCCTCCTGCTGGTACTGGCCGTTCCCGTAGGACGCTGCCTGGTACGGGTCGGCCTGGTACTGCTGCTGGTACTGGCCGTCACCGTAGGGCTGTTCGGAGCCGTACTGCTGCTCGCCGCCGTACTGGCCGCCGTGATACTGCTCGTTGCCGTACGGAGCCGCGTAGCCGGCGTCGGTGTACGCCTGGGTGGTGTCCCACTCGCCGTACTGCTGCTCGGGCACCGCTGCGTACGGCGGGTTGGCGTCGCCTTGCGGGGCGGCGAACACGTCCTGTTCGGAGGGGTGTTGGAGGTAGGGGTCCGGGGCGGGCGCGGCCTCCTGGGCGTCGGCTTCTCCATCGGCTTCCGCCTGCGCCATCGCACGCAGCCTGCGCGCCCGGCGCCCCTCACCGTCCACCGGCTGTGCGGGCACGGCGGGTTCCTCGGCCGGCAGGTCGTCATCGATCTCCCGCCGCCTGCCGGGCAGCGCCAGCACCACCAGGACGAGCGAAAGGAAGGCCTGCGTCCAGATCCACACCGTGTGGGCCGTCGGCTCCTCGTACGTGAGGGCCAGCTGCCCGCCCTCGGCCGGCAGCTCGAAGCCCTGCGCCCAGCCGTCGACGGTGGTCTTGTTCAGCACCCGGCCGTCGAGGGTGGCCTGCCAGCCCTCCGCGGCACGGTCGGCGATGCGCAGGGTCCGCCCGGCTTCACCGGCCGGGATCTTGGCGTGCGCCTCGACGGGGTCGGAGGCGATCGGCAGCGGGTCGGCCTTGCCGCTGACGACGGTGGCCCGGGCGACCTGGCGGTCCACGCGCCACAGTGCGCTGCCGTCGAGCTGGCTGAGCCGGCTCAGGCCGGGGGTGGCGTCGAGCACACGGCTCATCTGGCGTGGCGCTCCGTCGCGCACCAGGACGTAGCGGATCGCGAAGCCGCTGAGCTGGCTGGTCTGGTCGGCGCCGGAGCCCGCGACCAGATTGGCGACGATCTTGTCGAGAAGGGCGTCGCTGCCGCCCGCCCGGGCGAGCTCGGCGTCACCGAGCCGTCCCCCGGAGCCTCGGACCAGGGTGTAGGAGACCTCCGCTGCCGAGGTGCCGCCGAGTACGAGGGTGCGCGGCTGGTCGCGGGTGTCGCTCTCCTCGGCGACGAACGCGGGCACCTGGACCGGGTCGCGGCGCTTGAGCGGATCCGCCGCGCCGCCGAGCATCCAGTTGGCCGCGGCCAGCAGCGGGGCGAGGCCGGCTGCCACTGCGACGAGCGCCGCGACGGGCTGACGCCAGCCGAAGCTCTGGGCGGCGACGCGGGTACGGGCGCCTTCGGCGCCGAGCACGGCGGCGCCGAGCAGCGCGATGCCGTAGACGAGCGTGGCGGGGCCTGCCCAGCCGGAGGCGTCGTCGCCGGAGCCGTTGACGAGCGCCGCGAAGGTCAGGGCGACCAGCGCGACGGCCCAGGCGGCGCGGATCGCGAACTGCCGCTGTTCGCGCAGGAGCGCGGCGAGTGCGGCCAGCACGATTCCGATCATCACCAGGCCGCCGAGGGCCTTGGGCCCGCCGGGGCTGATGCCGAGGAGGTCGAGCGCGCCCGCCGGGCTCGTGCTGTAGGCCAGTCCCGCCTCGCGCAGGAAGCCGGAGGGGCTGGTGAGCAGCGACAGCGACCAGGGGGCGAGGACGAGCACCGGGGTGCCGACGGCGGCGAGGAATCGCAGCGCGTAGGCGGTGATGTCGTCGCGGCGCAGCACGAGGACGCCGATACCGAGGACGACGGCCAGCGGCCATACGACGGGCGTGAAGGCCATCGCAAAGGTGAGCAGCAGGGCGTAGGCCCAGGTGGCCCGCCAGCTGCCCCGTACGCCGTCGGCGGCGCGCAGCCCGTGGGCGGCCACGGCCGCGCGGGCGATCAGCGGCAGCACGATGGCGAGGATCGCGGTGCCGAGGCGGCCAGTGGCCAGTGCGCCGGTGGCGGCGGGCAGGAAGGCGTAGGCGATGCTCGCCCAGGCCCGCAGCAGCCGGGATTCGACCAGGGGGCGGGAGGCGAAGTACGCGGCGAGGCCGGCGAGCGGGACCGAGCAGACCAGCAGCACGGTCAGTGCGAGGCCGGTGGAGCCGGCGAAGAGTGCGGACAGGACCGCGAGCACGGCGAGGTAGGGAGGTGCGGTCTGGGTTCCGCCGGTGCCGACGGGGTGCCAGCTGTCGGCGTAGCGGCCCCAGAGGTCGGACACGTCGGCGGGGGCCGGCAGCAGGGCGCCGCCGGCCAGTGCGCCGCCGCCGAACAGTCCGCGACAGGCGACGAGGGAGACGATCAGCAAGAGGGCGAAAAGCACCGGGCCGGGCTTGCGCGCGAGCTTCTTCAGCCGGGCGAACTGCTCGATCTCCAGATAGTCGGCGTCGTCGCCACCGGGGCCCGATTCGACGACGCCGTGCCTCGAGCCGCCGGAGTCGGCGTCCGAGCTGCCGAAGTTCGAGGTGATCTGTTCGAAGGTGGCCCGTACCGTCGCGCCGGGCGGCGGGAACAACGGCCGCAGTTCGCTCGCCTCGACCGCTCGCCTCGACCGTCTGCGGCGGCCGGCGATGATCCGCTCGGGGCGCAGCAGGACACCGAAGAGCCCCATGACCTCGTCGACGGCCTGGCCGGGCACCTTGCCGACGAGGTAGGCGAGGGTGCGCAGCAGGGTGCCGAGGACGACGCGCAGCAGTACGTAGGGCAGTGCGATGCCGCGGGCGTTGGTGAGCAGGGTGTAGACGGCACCCGCCTTGTCGACGCGGTGCGGGCTGGCGATCGAGCGGCCTGCGCAGTCGACGGTGCGGCGCTCGCGGGCGGCGGCCTCGGCGTGCCGCACGACGGCGCCGGGTGCGACGAGGACGCGGTGGCCCGCGCTGTGGGCACGCCAGCACAGGTCGACGTCGTCGCGCATCAGCGGCAGTCGCCGGTCGAAGCCGCCGAGCTCCTCGAAGACGTCGCGGCGGATGAGCATGCCGGCGGAGGAGACGGACAGTACGGTCCGGACCTGGTCGTGCTGCCCCTGGTCCTGTTCGCGCCGGTCGAGCCCGGTCCAGCGCCGGCCGCTGTTGGCGATGGAGACGCCCGCTTCGAGAAGCTGCTTGCGGTCGTACCAGCCGAGCAGCTTGGGACCGATGACGGTCGCGTACGCGTCGGAGTCGGCGACGCGCAGCAGTTCGCCGAGGGCGTCGGGCTCCGGTGCGCAGTCGTCGTGGAGGAGCCACAGCCACTGGACGGGCTCGCCGTGGGGCAGCTCGGGCATGTCGTACGCGTCGTCGCGCCAAGTCCTGCTGACCGGGTCCCAGCCGCTGGGCCGCTTCAGATACGGCAGGTCGTCGGGGCTGAGCGCGGGGGCGGTGCGCACAGCCTCGTCGACGGCTGTGCCGAAGCCGGTACGGCGGGCGAGGTGCAGGACGCGGTCGGGTCCGAGGGCGTCGGTCAGCAGTTGCGCGGAATCGTCGGCGCTGCCGGTGTCGGCGGCCATGACGTTCTGTACGGGGCGTTCCTGCCCGAGCAGCCCTGCCAGGGCGTCGGGAAGCCAGCGCGCGCCGTCATGGGAGACGAGCACGGCGGTGACGACATGCCGCGGGAACTCGGGCGGCTGTGCGGGAACGAACGCGGCGGTGGTGGCGGACATTGAGGTACGGGCCCTCCGGCCGGGGTCACCCCGTAGGGGCGTTGGTGCGTCACGGACGGGGCCCCACACTAACGGCTGGCATGTGGACGGTCCGCCGCCTGTGGAGAACCCTCGGGCGACGGACCGTTCGATATGTATGAGGTTGTACGGTTTCTGCTGTTCAGGGGTGGGTCCAGGCTGACTCGATGGCGGGCGGCGATCAGACGGCGGCTTTTTTGAGTCGTCGGCGTTCCCGTTCGGACAGACCGCCCCAGATTCCGAATCGCTCGTCATTGTTGAGGGCATACTCGAGACATTCCGAGCGGACTTCGCAGGCAAGGCACACCTTCTTTGCCTCGCGGGTGGAACCGCCCTTCTCGGGGAAGAAGGACTCGGGATCGGTCTGGGCGCACAACGCGCGCTCCTGCCAGCCGAGTTCCTCGTCCGCGTCCTCGACCAGCAGTTGTTGGAACAGCTCGGTCATGTGCGCCCCTCGTCTGTCTTTGCGTCCCCGTGATGTTGCCGCCGCGATCGATTTCGGCCGAACGACACGAGTGAAATTACAAGTGTGTGGCTCCGGGCCAGTCAAGCCGAGATCTGCTATTGGGCCCGGTATTCACTCTGCGGAACCAAGGCTATGCGGAAAGTGTTCAAATCACCAAAAAGGTGACACATGCCAGCGGCCTGCTCCGCACCTCCCCCTGGCGGGGGACGCCCTCCCCCGCCAGGGAGAACGTCGCAAACATCGATCTTGTTGCGATCCGGACGGCAAAGCGATCCGGATCACAGTCTGATCACGCACCCTCAACGACGTTTGCGTACACGGTTGCTGCGCCATGTCTCCCGGGTCGCGACTGCACAAACCTTTCTCCGGATGCGGCAACCAAAAGAGGTGAAACTTTGCCCCCAAATCGGTCATTGAGTTGACAGTCGGATAGGGGACCCGGCACCTTTGATCCCATGCCAGCGACCTCAGCGCCCCTCGCGAGCCCCGTCCGTGGGTTCCGCAGCGCTGTCCAGGCACGCTGTTGCTGTTCCAGCTGTTGATGCCCCAGCGCTCCAGCCCCTCCCCGCGCTCTGCGCGAGACCGCGACACCCTCCCCCAGACTGACTTTCTGTTTCAGCCGAGGAACCACCGCACCCATGAACAGCGACAGCGACCTCCAGATCGCCGGCGACATCCTCGCCGTACAGCACCTCCTCCAGCCCGCCCGTGAGCACCCGGCAACCGTGGCCGAGTTCGCCGGACTGGCCCGCACCATCGCCGCCGACCGCGCGCAGTGGGAGCACCTCGTCGAGTACGACGCGACCTCCCGCTGGTACCACCGGCTGCAGACCGGCCCCGGCTACGAGGTCTGGCTGCTCAGCTGGGTCCCCGGCCAGGGCAGCGGACTGCACGACCACGGCCGCTCCTCCGGCGTTCTCACCGTCCTCGACGGCGAGCTGAGCGAGCGCACCGAGCGCGGTGAGCGCTCCCTCGCGGCGGGCACGCAGCGCGTGTTCGCCCCCGGATATGTGCACGAGGTGGTCAACGACTCCCTCGAACCGGCCGTGAGCCTGCACATCTACTACCCGGGTCTGACCGAGATGCCGATGCACGCCGCGCAGTGCGCGAAGGAAGCGGTCCCGGCCTGAGGGTCCCCTGCGACGTCGCCCGACCACCGCCCCACAGACGACAGGCTGCGCCTGACAGGCCCTCCCGTCACCCGACCACCGCCCCACAGACGACAGGCTGCGCCTGACAGGCCCTCCCGTCACCCGACCACCGCCCCACAGACGACAGGCTGCGCCTGACAGACTGTCTGCATGCGCATTGTGGTTCTGGCCGGCGGCATCGGCGGCGCCCGTTTTCTTCGCGGTCTCAAGTCGGCCGCCCCCGACGCCGAGATCACCGTCATCGGCAACACCGGTGACGACATTCATCTGTTCGGACTGAAGGTCTGTCCCGACCTCGACACCGTGATGTACACCCTCGGCGGTGGCATCAACGAGGAGCAGGGCTGGGGCCGTACGGACGAAACCTTCCAGGTCAAGAGCGAACTCGCCGCGTACGGTGTCGGACCGGAGTGGTTCGGGCTCGGCGACCGCGACTTCGCCACACACATCGTCCGGACCCAGATGATCGGCGCGGGCTACCCGCTCAGCGCCGTCACCGAGGCGCTGTGCGCCCGCTGGAACCCGGGTGTACGGCTGCTGCCGATGTCCGACGACCGCGTGGAGACACATGTCGCCGTACAGCTCGAGGGCGAGCGCCGGGTCCTCCACTTCCAGGAGTACTGGGTGAAACTGCGCGCCTCCGTGCCCGCCGATGCCGTCGTGCCGGTGGGCGCGGACCAGGCGAAGCCGGCACCCGGTGTGCTGGAGGCCATCGCGGAGGCCGACGTCATCCTCTTCCCGCCGTCCAACCCGGTGGTCAGCATCGGAACGATCCTCGCCGTGCCCGGCATCCGTGAGGCGATCGCCGACGCCGGCGTCCCGGTGGTGGGCCTGTCGCCGATCATCGGCGACGCGCCCGTGCGCGGTATGGCCGACAAGGTCCTCGCGGCGGTGGGCGTGGAGTCCACCGCCGCGGCCGTGGCCCATCACTACGGGTCCGGGCTGCTCGACGGCTGGCTGGTCGACACCGCCGACGCGAGCACGGTCGAGGCGGTCGAGGCGGCGGGCATTCGCTGCCGGGCCGTACCGCTGCTGATGAAGGACGTGGACGCAACCGCCGACATGGCGCGGGCGGCGCTGTCGCTCGCCGAGGAGGTACGGGCGTGACCCCGCCCTCGTACGAGGTCTGGGCGCTTCCCGGGCTCGGGGAGATCCGGCCCGGCGACAACCTCGCCAAGCTGATCGCCGCGACCTCGCCCGGGCTCGTGGACGGGGACGTACTCCTCATCACCTCGAAGATCGTCAGCAAGGCCGAGGGACGTCTGATCGAGGCGGCCGACCGAGAGGCGGCCATCGACGCGGAGACCGTACGGGTAGTGGCGCGGCGCGGCCCGCTGCGCATCGTCGAGAACCGGCAGGGGCTGGTGATGGCCGCGGCCGGGGTCGACGCATCCAACACCCCTGCCGGGACCGTGCTGCTGCTGCCCGAGGACCCTGACGCCTCCGCCCGTGCGATCCGCGAAGGGCTGCGTGACGAACTGGGCGTCGACGTCGGCGTGATCGTCACCGACACCTCGGGGCGGCCGTGGCGCACCGGGCTCACCGATGTCGCGATCGGCGCGGCGGGAGTACGGGTCCTGGACGATCTGCGAGGCGCCACCGACTCGTACGGCAACCCGCTCAGCGCGACGGTCGTGGCCACCGCCGACGAACTCGCGGCGGCCGGCGACCTGGTGAAGGGCAAGGCGAGCGGGCTGCCGGTCGCAGTGGTACGCGGTCTGGCGCAGCTGGTCGCGGACGTCGACGAGGGAGCCCGTGCGCTGGTGCGGGGCGGGGCCGACGACATGTTCCGGCTCGGGACGTCGGAGGCGATCCGGGAGGCGGTCACCCAGCGCCGTACGGTCCGGGAGTTCACCGGTGAACCGGTCGACGGCGGCGCGGTGCGCCGCGCGGTCGCGGCCGCGGTGACGGCGCCTGCGCCGCACCACACGACGCCGTGGCGCTTCGTGCTGCTGGAGTCGGCCGAGTCCCGGCTGCGGCTCCTGGACGCGATGCGCGACGCCTGGATCGCCGACCTGCGGCGCGACGGCAGGTCCGAGGAGTCGATCGCCAAGCGGGTCAGGCGCGGTGATGTGCTGCGCAACGCGCCGTATCTGGTGGTCCCCTGCCTGGTGACGGAGGGCTCGCACCACTACGGCGACGAGCGCAGGGACGCGGCCGAGCGCGAGATGTTCGTGGTCGCCGCCGGCGCGGGTGTACAGAACTTCCTGGTGGCGCTGGCGGCCGAACGCCTCGGCTCGGCCTGGGTGTCCTCGACGATGTTCTGCCGCGAGGTGGTGCGGGAGGTCCTGGACCTCCCGCACGACTGGGACCCGATGGGGGCGGTGGCGGTGGGCCACGCGGCGGCCGCTCCCAAAGAGCGCCCGGCGCGAGAGGCGTCGGCGTTCATCGAGGTGCGCTGACAAGTCCGCGCGGCATGTCACAGGAGGCCGATGTCGACCTTGCGCATTTTCGGCCGACGGCGCGGTGGGGTGCGGCCGCTCAGGAGGATCAGGCGGGCCGCGCGGTGACGCTGGCCCGCATAGGGCTCAAGAAGCCTCAGCATCGCCTCGTCGTCCGCGTTGCGGTCGCCCGCGAGCGCGTAGCCGACGATACGGGGCAGGTGCAGGTCGCCGACCGTGACCGCGTCCGGGGCGCCATTGCTCCGCTGGATCGTTTCCGCCGAGGTCCAGGGGCCGATGCCCGGGATCAGCTCCAGGCGAGCCATGGCCGCTTCGGGCTCCATCGCCGCGGCCTCCTCCAGCCGGTGGGCCACCCGCACCGCGCGCAGGATCGTCGACGCGCGCTTGTTGTCGACGCCCGCGCGGTGCCATTCCCAGGAAGGGATGAGAGCCCAGCCACGCGGCTCCGGCATGACGTACAGGCGGTCGTTCGGGCCCGGCGCGGGCTCGCCGTGCCTGCGCACCAGCAGCCGCCACGCCCGGTACGCCTCGTCGGCCGTCACCTTCTGTTCGAGTACCGACGGGATGAGGGACTCCATCACGAGTCCGGTGCGCAGCAGGCGCAGACCGGGGCTGCGGTGCTGCGCGTGGGCGAGAAGCCGGTGACGGGGTTCGAAGACGTCGGGGTCGTCGAGCGCGCCGAGCAGCTCGGGCAGCCGGTCGAGGAGCCACGGGGCGCCCGGGCCCCACGCCTCGGCCTCCACGGCTCCGTCGCCGGCGGCCACCCGCAGCGTGCCGGGACCGGCGGGCGTACGGGTGGCGCGCCAGATCGAGCCGTCCGGCGTCGTGCGGAACGTGGGGTCGGCGGGGCCCCGGCGCATCGGGCCGAGGGCCAGGCCCAGGTCGAGTGGCCATGGCGGGGTCCAGCGACGGGTCCGGCCGCCCCCGGCCTGACGCGGTATGCCGACCGGTACACGAGTGCGGCCACCGCGCACGGTGGTGCGGCTCGTACCCGGTTCGAAGCGTCCTGCCATGCGGTCAGGCTACTGGTCGGAGGAGAACCGGATCGCGCCGCCCGGAACGACGGCCCCGCACCACACCCGGGCCCCGTCCCGCAGCTCGTTGTCCTCGCCGACCACCGCGCCGTCGCCTATCACCACGCCGGACAGCTCCGTACGCGCCCCGATCCGCGCCCCCGCGCCGATCAGTGAGTCGGCGATCACCGCGCCGGCCTCCACGACGGCGCCCCGGAGCACCGTGCTCCCGTCGATCCGGGCGCCCTCGCCGATCTCGGCTCCTTCGCCGATCACGGTGCCGCCGGTCAGCTTCGCATCCGGCGCCACCCGCGCCGACGGCAGCACCAGCCGGTCGCCGCACCGGCCCGGAACCGCGGGCGACGGGGCCCGGCCCAGCACCAGGTCGGCGGAGCCGCGCACAAAGGCGTGCGGGGTGCCGAGGTCCAGCCAGTACGTGGAGTCGACCATGCCCTGGAGGTGGGCGCCGGAGGCGAGCAGGCCGGGGAAGGTCTCACGTTCGACGGACACGGGCCGGTCGGCCGGGATGGAGTCGATGACCGAGCGGCGAAAGACGTACGCGCCCGCGTTGATCTGGTCGGTGACGATCTCCTCGGGTGTCTGGGGCTTCTCCAGGAAGGCCGTGACCCGTCCTGTCGCGTCGGTGGGCACCAGGCCGTACGCGCGCGGGTCCTCCACCCGGGTCAGGTGCAGCGAGACATCCGCGCCGGTCGAACGGTGGGTGGCGACCAGGGCCTTGATGTCGAGCCCGGTGAGGATGTCACCGTTGAAGATCAGGACGGGGTCGTCGGGCCCGGACCGCAGCCGGGCCGCGACATTGCGGATCGCGCCGCCGGTGCCGAGAGGCTCGTCCTCGGTGACGTACTCCAGGTGCAGACCGAGCGACGAGCCGTCGCCGAAGTACGGCTCGAAGACCTCGGCCAGGTACGACGTGGCGAGCACGATGTGCTCGACTCCCGCCGCCCTGGCCCGGGCGAGCTGATGGGTGAGGAAGGGGACGCCCGCGGCCGGGACCATCGGTTTGGGCGTGTTGACGGTGAGCGGACGAAGCCGGGTGCCCTTTCCTCCGACCAGGAGGATCGCTTCTGGGGCCAGGTTCAATGCCTTCTCTGCTTCCTGCCGGGGCCGGGCGCGGTCGCCTGTTGGAGACCGGCCAGTGTATGCAAGGGGTTCGGCACGTACCGCGCGAACGGTACGTTCCGGATGCCCGGCCCCGGGTCGTCCGCGTCAGCGGCCCTGGTAGGTGGCCGCGGCGTTTCGGGCCGTGCCGAGCTGGTTGTAGAGGCGGTCTCCCGGGCAGTCGGTGGTGAACCCGTCCCGGTGCCCGGAGATGACGTTGAGCGAGACCTTCACGCCCTTCGCGTACTTGCCGCTTCCTCCTGATGTCAGCGTCGTCCTGCCGCGGGGGTCGACGCCGTACAGTCCGAGCTTCCACGCCGTCAGCTTGGCGATGGCCGTCACCGCGGCGGTCGGCGGCTTGGTGAGACTGTAGGTGCCGAGTACGGCGATTCCAGTGCTGTTGGTGTTGAAACCAAGCGTGTGTGCGCCGAGCACCGGCTTGGCCACGCCTCCCGCACGCCCTTCGTAGATGTTTCCGCACTTGTCGACGGCGAAGTTGTAGCCGATGTCGCGCCAGCCACTGCTCTCGACGTGGTACCGGTAGATACTGCGCAGGACGGAGGGCGCCTGCGCGCAGGTGTAGTTGTTGCCGGTGGCGGTGTGGTGCACGAACGCGGCCTTGACCTGGTCGGTGTAGACGAAGGTCTTCTCCCGCAGCGACTCGTCGGCACCCCACCCCTTGCGGGTGATGATGCGCGGACGCGGCCCGATGTACGGCTCGGCTCCTGGCGCGAGTTCACCGGTGGCGACGGCCTCGGCCTCCGTCTCGGACCGGGTGAGGGCGGGGATCTCGAGCAGCCCCGAGGGAGCCCGTCCGGGCTCCTCCGGGCCGGGCACGCCGGTGCCGGTATTTGTGTCCGGTTCCGTCGCGTCCGCAGGGTCGTCGCCGGGGTCGACGAGTTGGAGGCGCAGACCCTGCGGGAGCACAGCCCGTTGGTCGGTGCCATCCGCCTGTACGCGTACCTCCACGGCGTCCGAATCGCCCACCCACAGCGGGGCGGTGGAGCCGCGCACCGTGGCGGACTCGCTCTCCGCCGTGCCCGGGTCGGCCGCGTGCTCCAGGTTGTGGGTCTCGAGCTGCTGCCAGACGGACCAGGCGCCGGAGCCGACGGCCCGGGTACGGACCCGGACGGTGCCGTGCAGTTCTGCACCGGCGTCGTCCCACACGACGCCGACCAGCGAGAACGGTCTCACCTCCCGCTGGGGAACCCCCTGTTCGGCGGCTCCGGCCGCCCGGTCGGAGGGACTTCCTATGCTCTGCAGTGGCAGTGACTGGGTGGAGCCAGGGACATCCGGCGCCTCGCGGGGCGCGGCATGGGCGCCGCTGGCACCCGCGGTGAACGAGAGCGGCAGGACGAGCGCTGCTGCGCACGCCGTTTTGGCCGACGAAGCAAAGTATCGATGCATGGCAACGATCCTGAGCCGGTACCGCCCGGTCCGCTTCCCCGGAAAATCCCCGGCCGATCGGTCCGACCGGTGGACGCCGTCACCGGTACGGCGGCGGTGCGCGCGAGGGGCCGCGTACGCTTGCGCGGGTGAACGCGAGCGACCGTACCCCTGCCGACCTGCTGCGATCCGCGCTCGCCGCGGACCCCGCGCGCCCCTTGGTCACCTTCTACGACGACGCCACCGGTGAACGCGTCGAACTGTCCGTCGCCACCTTCGCCAATTGGGTGGCCAAGACGGCCAATCTGCTTCAGGGCGACCTTGCCGCCGAACCCGGCGACCGGCTCGCGCTCCTGCTGCCGGCGCACTGGCAGAGCGCGGTGTGGCTGCTGGCCTGTTCCTCGGCGGGCGTGGTGGCGGACGTCGGCGGGGACCCGGCCGAGGCCGACCTGGTGGTCAGCGGACCGGACACGCTCGAGCAGGCACGCGCCTGTTCCGGGGAGCGGATGGCGCTCGCGCTGCGCCCGCTGGGCGGGCGTTTCCCGCAGCCGCCGGCAGGATTCGGCGACTACGCGGTCGAGGTGCCGAGCCAGGGAGACCGGTTCGCTCCTTACGCACCGGTCGATCCCGGCGCGCCCGCGCTCGCGGTCGGCGGCCTGGAGCTGACCGGCGCCGAACTGGTGGAGAGGGCGCGCGCGGACGCGGCGTCGCTGGGTCTCGCTCCGGGGTCGCGTCTGCTGTCGGGGCAGTCGTACGACTCCTGGGACGGGCTGTCCGCAGGGCTGTTCGCTCCGCTCGCGGCCGGTGGTTCCGTCGTACTGTGCCGACATCTGGGCGAGTTGTCCCCTGAGGGCTTGCGGAAGCGGATCGAGAGCGAACGGGTCACCGACACCGCTGTATGACAAGCCGCTGAAGTCCACTCATGTGGCGCACACTCGGGCCGAGCCCCCCGGCCCCGGGGTCAACTCCGGTGGATGATCGGCGAGACGCGTGCTTGAAACGCACAACCCAGCGCGAGGTTCAGCCGTCTAGTCCAGCGATCGGCGACCCAGCGCGCCGCCGACGCCATGAAGGATGGACGCACACGTGACGGACAGTGCTGGCACGCCCGCCGAACCGGACGGCCCGGCCGACGACGAGGCTGCCGCGGACGATTCGGCCGCCACAGGGGCGGCGGCCGATCCGGGCACGCGCACGAATGCGGATGCGGACCCGGATGCCGGCAGCGATGCGGAGTCACACACGGCCACCGGGACGAACACGGACGCCGGGACGGACGCCGACACCGAGGGTACGTCGGGGGCCGGCACCGGTTCGGGTCCCGGAACCGGTACGGACAGGCACACCGCGCCGGACAGCGAGGGCGATTCGGGTACCCACGGCGGTTCGGGCTCCGACGCCGGGCCGGGCGTGCGCGCCGGGCCGGACGCCGGGACCGCCCCGGACAGCGACGCCGGGCCGGGCGTGGGCACCGCAACAGGCTCCGGCGTCGCCGGCGCCCACGTCGGCGCCCGGGTGGGCGAAGAGCCCAAGCACAGGCGTCACCTGCTGCGTTGGACGGCGCTCGGCACCTCCGTCGTCCTCCTCGCCGCGGCCGGCACCGGCTGGTGGTTCTACCGCAAGCTCGACGCCAACATCACGACCGACACCAGCGCCGCAGCCGAGCTCGAGACGTACGAGGAGGAACGCCCCGAACCCGTCGCGGTGGACGCACTGAACGTCCTGCTGCTTGGCTCCGACACCCGGTCCGGCGAGGGCAACGACGCGTACGGCTCCGACGGCGGCGACAGCCAGCGCTCCGACACCACGATCCTGCTGCACATCGCCGCGGACCGGCAGAGCGCGACGGCGATGTCGATCCCGCGCGATCTGATGGTCACCATCCCGAGCTGCGGCAAGCCCGACGGCAGTCGCACCCAGGAGCAGTTCGCCCAGTTCAACTGGGCCTTCCAGTTCGGCGGCGCGGCCTGCACGATCCGTACCGTCGAGCAGTTCACGGGCATCCGCATCGACCATCACATGGTGATCGACTTCCGGGGCTTCAAGGACATGGTCGACGCGGTGGACGGTGTCGAGGTGTGCCTGACGGAACCGATCAACGACAAGGCCGCGCACCTTACGCTCCGGTCGGGCAGACAGACACTCGACGGTGAGCAGTCCCTCGGCTTCGTACGCGCCCGGAAGTCGCTCGGCAACGGCAGCGACACGGAACGTATGGAACGCCAGCAGCAGTTCCTGGGCGCGCTGGTCAAGAAGGTGCAGAGCAACGGTGTTCTGCTCAACCCGACCCGGCTCTACCCCGTACTGGACGCGGCCACCAAATCGATCACCACGGATCCCGGTCTTGACTCGCTCAGGGATCTGTACGATCTGACCCGGTCAATTCGTAACGTACCGACCGAGAAGGTGCAATTCCTGACTGTTCCGCGGCAGCCCTATGCGGCGAACCCGAACCGTGACGAACTGGTCGAGCCGGATGCGGGCGATCTCTTCGAGCGGCTGCGCGACGACGCTCCGGTGATCGTTGTCCCCGAGGGCAAGAACGCGGAGGCGAAACAGCAGGAAAAGGAGCGGGAGCGGAGCGACGGGAAGCCGGACGACACGAGCTCCCGGAGCCCCGCACCGACGGCGACGTTCTCCGGTACGAACGCAGCCGAAGGGATGTGTGAGTAAAGCAATGGCCAAGGCAGAGTCGGCGGTGAAGGACGTATGGGCGGATTGCCCGGTTATAGGGGGCGTGGAATTTGTCACGGACGTCGCTCGACGCTGAACTGGGCGGATAGTGTGACGCGATCCGGTGCTCCGACCCTGTGTCGCGCACCAGTGGATCGAAAGACCGAGCGCCTTGGGGGGAGGCGCCTCGCGTGGCACCGACGGAGGACTCAGGCAACCGTGGATGCACATAGCCGTGGGCGGGCGGACGAAATCGACCCCGCAGACCAGTGGGTACTCAATCCGCAGACCGGCAACTACGAACTGCGACTGGAACAATCCGCACCGCAGTCGTCCGCTTCCTCCAAGGTCACACGAGCCAGGAGCGCCGACGGCAGGCGTGCCACGGCCGCCCCGGCCGGTGGCGCCACCCGCCGCAGGACGGCGGCCCCGCAGGCTCCGGACGTTCCCGGCCAGCGCAGTCGACGGGCCGGCGACGCCTCGGGCGGCAGGGTTCCCCCGCAGGCCGGCAGGCGCAAGCGCAAGCAGGCCAGGTCGGGCAAGAAGAAGGCGCTGCTGTGGACGGGCGGCACACTCGCACTGCTGATGGTCACCACCGTCGGCGGCGGCTACCTCTACTACCAGCACCTCAACGGGAACATCGACACCGTCCCCGACGACAACGCGGGCACCGGCGGCTTCAGCAAGGACCGGGCGATCAACATCCTGCTGATCGGTACGGACAAGCGCACCGGCGAGGGCAACGAGGGCTACGGCGACAAGAACAGCGCGGGCCACGCCGACACCACGGTGCTGCTGCACGTCTCCAAGGACCGCACCAACGCCACGGCACTGAGCATCCCCCGCGACCTGATCACTGACATCCCGGACTGTCCGACCACTCAGGAGGACGGCTCCACCAAGGTCATTCCCGGTACGCGCAACACCCGGTTCAACGTGAGCCTCGGCCAGTCGGGCCGCACGCCGAGCTGCACCATGCGGACGGTCACGGAGATCACCGGCATAAAGATGGATCACTTCATGGTCGCCGACTTCAATGCTGTCAAGACGCTGACCTCCGCGGTCGACGGAGTCAAGATCTGTCTCGCCAAGGACGTCAAGGACGAGGACTCCAAGCTCAACCTGCCGGCGGGCGAGCACACCCTCGAGGGCGAGCAAGCGCTCGCGTTCGTCCGCACCCGGCATGCGGTGGGCTTCGGCGGTGACCTCGACCGCATCAAGATCCAGCAGCAGTTCCTGAGCTCGCTGATGCGCAAGCTGAAGTCGAACGACACTCTCACCAGCCCCACCAAGCTGGTGAAGCTGGCCGAGGCGGGCACCAAGGCTCTGACCGTCGACTCCAAGATCAACGACATAGGCAAGCTCCGTGACCTCGGCCTGGAGCTCGGCAAGTTCGACATGAAGAACCTGACCTTCGCCACGGTTCCCGTGATCGACAACCCGGCGGAGAAGGTCAAGGCCACGGTCGTCCTCGACCCCTCCAACGCCGAGGCCCTGTTCTCGATGGTCCGCGGGGACATCTCGCTCACCGAGGTCGAGGAGAAGAAGAAGGCTGCCAAGGACAAGCAGGCCGCCCTCCTCAAGGGATTGAGGGCCGAGGCCTCCGACGTCCGCGTCGATGTGTTCAACGGCGGCGGCCCGCAGGGCTCTGCCCAGAAGACTCTCGAATGGCTGCAGATCGACGAGGGCGTGACCAAGTCCACCAACAAGGGCAACGCCCCGGCCGATGTGGCCAAGACACAGCTGGAGTACGCGCCGAACCAGGCCGACCAGGCCCGCAAGCTCGCGGACCTGATGGGCCTGCCTGCCTCGGCGCTGAAGCCCGGCACCAAGGACGCCGAGGGGCTGGAAGCGATGACGCTGACCCTCGGCGCCGATTTCAAGGGCGCAGGGGTGCCCATCACCGGTCCGGCGAAGACGCCGGAGGGTGTGCAGAAGGTCGAAGCAGACAAACAGGTGTGCGCCAAGTGAGCCGGAACACCGGCTCATGAGGAGCGCCTGACTACAGGGGGGACTTGGGGTGGGACAGAACAGCGTGCGAGGGGAGGGAACGCGCGAGCGCGTTCCGCACGCCGGTGATCTGGGCTGGGGCGACGGCCTGTACGGAGACGAGGGCGCACGCGTCCCCGGCAGTCGCAGGGCACCGGACATCGAGCAGGACGGACAGAGCGAGGGGGACACGGGGTCGGCTGCCGCCGACGCCGGGGCCGGCGGTCATCGCCGCGGCGGCGCACGCCGCCGGGGGCAGCGCGGCAAGCGCCGGATACTGCGCTGGGTCGCGGGCTCCGTGTCGGTGCTCATCCTGGGCACGGCCGGCGCCGGATACCTCTACTACGAGCACCTCAACGGCAACATCCGCAAGGGCGAGCGCAGCTCCGCCAAGGGCGGGGCGGAGAAGAGCGCCCCGAACGCGGCGGGCCAGACGCCCCTCAACGTGCTGCTGATCGGCTCCGACAGCCGGAACTCGGATGAGAACCTCAAGCTCGGCGGCTCGAAGAGCAGCGTCGGGTCACCTCCGCTGGCCGATGTGCAGATGCTGCTGCATGTGTCGGCCGACCGGAAGAACGCCTCGGTCGTCTCCATTCCACGGGACACCAAGGTGGACATACCCGAGTGCACGGATCCCAAGTCCAAGAAGCCGTTCGCCGCGACCAGGACCCTCATCAACGAGACCCTCAGGCGCGGCGGCCCCGGCTGCACCCTCGCCACCTGGGAGAAGCTCACCGGGGTCTACATCGACCACTGGATGATGGTCGACTTCGCCGGTGTGGTGGACATGGCGGATGCGGTCGGCGGGGCCGAGGTCTGTGTGAGGCAGAACGTCTGGGACCGGCCCACGGCGCGTGTAAGCGGCGGTTCCGGGCTCAAGATGACGGCCGGCACGCACGAGATCCAGGGCAAGGAGGCACTGCAGTGGCTGCGTACCCGCCATGCCTTCGAGAGTGACTTCGGCCGGTCCAAGGCCCAGCACATGTACATGAACTCGGTCATCCGCAAGCTGAAGGAACAGAACGCGTTCACCGACACCGGCCGGGTGATGGATCTCGCCGAGACCGCGACGAAGTCCCTCCAGGTCTCCGAGGAGATCGGCACGGTCAAGAAGCTGTTCGACCTGGGCATGACGCTCAAGGACGTGCCGACCGACCGGATCGCCATGCTCACCATGCCGCGCATCCCCGACCCGCGGAACCCCGACAACCATGTGCTGCCCGCACCCGGCGAGGCCGACAGGCTCTGGGAGATGCTGCGCGACGACGTCCCGTTGGACGGCAAGGCGGCGACCTCGAAGCCGAAGAAGCCGGCCGCCCCGAAGGACCCGGCCGCGGACCCGGCGGACATCGGCGTCATGGTGCAGAACGGCACCGGGACCGGCGGTCGGTCGGCCACGCCTCAGCGAGCCACCGCCGTCGCGGGTGTGCTGACGCAGAAGGGCTTCACCGGAGCCAAGGCGGACGCCACGCTCAAGCCGCAGGAGCGCACGCAGATCCTGTTCCCGAGCGCTGATCTGGAAGGCGACGCGCACGCCGTGGCCAAGGCGCTCGGGATTCCCACGAGCGCGGTGAAGAAGTCCACCGGGGTCTCGGGCGTCACCCTCGTGGTGGGTGCGGACTGGCGGAACGGGGACAGTTTCCCCAAGAACACACCGTCGGCGGGTCCGCCGAAGAACACCGAGACGGTCATGGGGAACGAAGAGGGCTGCATGGACATCTACGCGCCGTACCGCTTCTCCTGACCCGCGCGCGACAGAGAAGAGCCGGTCCCTCCCCGTCGGGACGGACCGGCTCTCTCGTTCTCGGACCTCCGTCGGACTTTGCCGCGCCGTCGGGTCTGTGTCGCAGGGCCGCGTTGTCCGTCCGGTGTCGGACGGCCGCATTGTCCGGCCTGTGTCAGACGGCGGCGGCCTTCACCGCGGGCCTGCGGCTCGCGATGACCTTCTTCGCCAGCGCGCGCGGGCTCGTCAGGAAGCCGAACCCCCATGACATGTGCATCGTCGCCAGCGCCACCGGGATCTGCAGACGCGCCTTGAGCGGCAGGCCCTTGCCCGCCGGGACGGAGCCCGCCGCGATCGCCGCGAGATAGCCGCCGGGGACGATGAAGCCCCAAGGGGTCAGGGCCGCGCCCACCACGATGCCCGCCGCGATCGCGCAGACCGCGGTCGGCGCGGCCAGGTAGCGCAGGTTGATGGAGCCCTGGTGGTAGCGGGCCACGACATGGCGCCAGCGCCCGTAGTCCTTGTACTGCTTGGCGAGCGCGCGCACGGAGGGCCGCGGGCGGTACTGCACCTTCAGCTCCGGTGAGAACCAGATCAGCCCGCCGGCCTCGCGGATCCGGAAGTTCAGCTCCCAGTCCTGGGCCCGGATGAACTCCTCGTTGTAGCCGCCCTGCTGCTCCAGGGCCTCGCGCCGGAAGACACCGAGATACACGGTCTCCGCCGGGGCGGCCTGGCCGCCGGTGTGGAAGGCCGCGTTGCCGACACCTATCTTCGACGTCATCGCGGCGGCGACGGCCTGCTCCCAGTCGTTCTCGCCCTCGGCGTACATGATGCCGCCCACGTTCTGCGCGCCGGTCTCCTCCAGCAGGCGGACCGCGGTCGCGATGTAGTTCGGCGACAGCATCCCGTGGCCGTCGACACGCACCACGATCGGGTGACGCGAGGCCTTGATGGCGGCGTTCAGCGCGGCCGGGGTGCGGCCCGTCGGGTTCGGGACGGTGTGGACACGGGCTCGCTGGGACGCGGTTTCCCGTACGAGCTCTGCGGCGATCTCGTCGGTGCGGTCCGTGGACGGCCCGAGCGCGATCACCACCTCCATCTCGCCGTCGTACTCCTGCTCGAGGATGTGACGGACCGAGCTGCGCAGATGCCGCTCCTCGTTGAGGACCGGCATGATCACGGATACAGCGGGTGTGGCGTTCATCGGTCGCCACGTTACCGCGAACGGATGACAGGGATGCGCGGCGGTCGGGTCGCGGCCGGTGCCGCTGATCGTATGGGCCTACGGTGCGGAGGATCTGCCGTCACTCGCGGAGGTGTCCCCGTTGCCCACACCACCCCGCTCCCGCCGTCCCCGGCCGGCCTCGCAGGCTCCGACCGGACGGCCGACCGCCCGGCCGGCACCGCGGCCGACCGCACAACCGGTATCGCGCAAGCCTGCCGGGCGGAAAGCCGTGCGCAGGGCCGCACGGCCGAACTGGGGCCTGCGGGTGGCGACCTCGCTGTCGGTGCTGGTCCTGGGCGTGGGCGGGATCGGGCATGCCGTGGTCACCAGCGTGGACGACGGGATCGGACGGGTCGATCCGTTCCGGGACATGAAGAACCGGCCCGAGGACACCCACGGAATGAACTTCCTGGTCGTCGGCACCGACGGCCGCGACAAGATCACCAAGGAGCAGAAGAAGAAGTACCGGCTCGGCGGGGCGGGCTGCCGCTGTACCGACACGATCATGCTGGTGCACATCTCGGAGGACCGGCAGCGCGCCAGCGTGGTCAGCCTGCCACGGGACAGCTACGCCGAAATCCCCGAACACACCGACGAGAGAACCGGAAGGCACCACGAACCCCACCCGGTGAAGCTCAACGCCGCCTACTCGGAGGGCGGTCCCGCCCTGACCGTACGGACCGTCGAGCACATGACCAAGGTGAAGATCGACCACTATCTGGAGATCGACTTCACCAGCTTCATGAAGACCGTGGACGTAGTGGGCGGCGTCGAGGTCTGTACGGCCCGGCCCCTGCAGGACACGTACACCGGCCTGAATCTGGCCGTAGGCACCCACAAGCTCACCGGCGGGCAGGCACTGCAGTACGTGCGCTCACGCCATATCGACGGGGCGGCCGACCTGGGGCGCATGCAGCGCCAGCAGCGTTTCCTTGCCGCCCTCATCCACCAGGCGACCAGCAGGGGCGTGCTGCTCAACCCGGTGAAGTTCCAGCAGGTCGCCTCCACGATGCTCGACTCGGTGCGTGCCGACAAAGGCTTCGGCACCGAGCAGCTGGTCGCCCTGGGCAGAGCCATGCAGGGCTTCTCGCCCGCCTCGTCGGAGTTCACCTCCGTGCCGGTCGGGAAGATCGGTCATGTCGTCAAGGGCATCGGCTCCACGGTGAAGTGGGACGACAAGAAGTCGAAGAAGCTCTTCCAGCTGCTGCGCGACGACAAGCCGCTCGCCCCCCACCGCCCCGGGCCGCCGGGACTGCCGCGCGCCACGCCCGTCGATGTGGCACCGCAGCAGATCCGGGTGCAGGTCTACAACGGCACCACGGCCGACGGGCTCGGAGAGACGGTCGACCGGGCGCTGCGCGCCACCGGCTTCAACACCACCCGTCGGCCACTGAACGGCGGCAACGGCGGCAAGGTGACACAGCGCACGTATGTGACGTACGACCCACGCTGGGACCGCTCGGCGAAATCGCTGCAGGCCGCGCTGCCCGGGTGCGAGATGCGGGCGGCCAAGGGGCAGGGCCCCACGCTGCGGGTGACGGCGGGCACGGACTTCAAGGCCGTGCGGCCCGTGCGGGCGGAGGACCAGTACCAGGGCGAGTTCGGCGCGGTGACAGGCGACCAGGTGGTCTGCCCCTGAGGCCTGCTCCCCAGGTCGGACTCAGTCCTGCATGCCCTCGGCGGCGCGCCTCTCCCGCAGCTCCTTGATGGCCTGGCGCCTGGCCAGCCGGTGCGTGCGCCGGATCTGCGCCTCCTGGTAGCGCCGCCGGTCCCGCTCCGTCTCGGGCACCACCGGCGGTACGCGGCGCGGCTTGCCGTCCGCGTCCACCGCCGCGAAGACGAGATAGGCGCTGCCGACCTGCTGGGCGGGCGTCGACTCGTTCCAACGCTCGGCCATCACCCGCACCCCGACCTCCATCGAGGACCGGCCTGTCCAGTTGACCTGGGCCTTCACATGCACCAGATCGCCCACCCTGACCGGCTCCAGGAACACCATCTCGTCCATGGAGGCAGTGACCGCCGGCCCACCGGAGTGCCGGCCGGCGACGGCGCCCGCCGCGTCGTCCACCAGCTTCATGATCACGCCGCCGTGCACCGTACCGAGGAGATTTGTGTCACTTCCGGTCATGATGTGGCTGAGGGTGGTACGGGACGCCGAAGTGGGCTTGCCCGGAATTTGTTCCGCCGGGCGCTGCGCCTGAACTGTCATGCGGCCCACCTTATGCCTGGTGGGACCCTGTGCAGATTCCGTGCTGCCGCGCGCGCAATGCATCAGCTTCGCAACAGCGGCGACCCTATTTCCCACCCGCTCTGTCCCGCCCGGGGCCGTCCCCTGCACACTGTTCGGCATGAACGATTGGCCCGATGGATGGTCCGGCGAAGGCGGCAACGGCAATGGGCGCGGTTACGGGCGCGGTAGCGCCGGTGCGCAGCCGGAAGGCGCCCGTGTGATGCGCCATGTCCAGAGACCGGCCGCACCGCAGCGCGGCGGGATCCCCCCGCAGCAGCCGCGCGGGTACGACGAAGGCTATGACCAGACCGGTTACGACAGCGGTTACAACACCGGCCAGGTCTACGGGCAGGGCGGCGGACGCGGCCCCGGCCAGGGGGGCGGCATCCCGCCCCAGGCCGGCTATCCGCGCCAGGGCCGCCCGGCCCCCGACTGGCGCCGCCGGCTCAAGGTCGGCTCGCTGACCCTGGTCGTGGTGCTGCTCGCGGTCACCATCGGCACCTACTTCTGGGCCGACTCCAAGCTCAAGCGCGAGGTCGACCTGTCCAAGGTCATCGAGCGTCCCGGCGCGGGCGACGGCACGAACTACCTGATCGTCGGCTCCGACAGCCGTGAGGGCATGTCGGACGACGAGAAGAAGAAGCTCCACACCGGCTCCGCCGACGGCAAGCGGACCGACTCGATGATGATCCTGCACGACGGCTCGAACGGGCCGACGCTGATCTCGCTCCCGCGTGACTCGGACGTCGAGATACCGTCCTTCAAGGGCTCCGAGTCCGGGAAGTTCTTCCCGAACGAGGGCCGGCGCGTGAAGCTGAACGCCGCCTACGCCGAGGACGGCCCGGAGCTGCTGGTGCGCACCGTCGAGCACAACACGGGCCTGCACATCGACCACTACGTCGAGATCGGCTTCGCCGGCTTCGCCAACATCGTGGACTCGATCGGCGGCGTCGAGATCGACATCCCGAAGGCCTTCAAGGACAAGAAGTCGGGCGCCGACTTCCAGGCGGGCAAGCAGACGCTGGACGGCGAGCAGGCGCTGGCGTTCGTACGCACCCGGTACGCGTTCGCCGGCTCCGACCTGGACCGCACGAAGAACCAGCAGAAGTTCCTCGCGGCCCTGGCCAACCAGACGGCGACGCCCGGCACGGTCCTCAATCCCTTCAAGCTCTACCCGACGATGGGCGCGGGACTGGACACGCTCGTGGTCGACAAGGACATGAGCCTGTTCGACCTGGGCCAGATGTTCTTCGCCATGAAGGGTGTCACCGGTGGCGAGGGCAAATCGATGAACATGCCGATCTCGGGCAGCAGGGCCGGCAACCTGGTCTGGGACAAGGCCAAGGTCAAGCAGCTCGTGGAGCAGCTGAAGAACGACGAGAAGGTCACGGTGACGTCGGACCGCTGACGCTCGCCGCGCCATGGCGAAGGCCCGCCGGAACTTTCCGGCGGGGCCCTTCCGCTCGGCCTGACCACCGGCGAACCGCCGGCGGCCCGGGTGGGGTCGGGTCGGGTCGGCCGACGAACGGGTTCGCGTGCACCGTTCCGGTCGGGTTCCGGCCGCAAGCGCGGGAAGAGGCACCCCCGGAGGGGGGGCGCGTAGCCCCCGTGGGGGCCGGCCAAACCGGTTAGGGGGGGTAGGCGGCCACACCATACCCGGGGCCCGGGT
>NZ_JBIAPT010000017.1:0-147355 GCF_042888425.1 Streptomyces sp. NPDC002889 | reverse complement strand
GGGCGTGGGGGGGGGCGGGGGGGGCCGTGCTCGGGGTGGGCGGGCCCGGTCCCGGTGGGGGCCCGGCGGTCGGGGGGGTACGTGCCCCCCCCGGAGGGGTGCCTCTTCCCGCGCTTGCGGCCGGAACATCCGGTTACGGGAGGTTCCTCGCCATCACGATCCGCTGGACCTGGTTCGTGCCTTCGTAGATCTGCGTGATCTTGGCGTCACGCATCATGCGCTCGACCGGGTAGTCGCGCGTGTAGCCGTAGCCGCCCAGGAGCTGGACCGCGTCCGTGGTGATCTCCATGGCGGCGTCGGAGGCGTAGCACTTGGCCGCGGCGCCGAAGAAGGTGAGGTCGGCGTCGACGCGCTCGGACTTCGCGGCTGCCGCGTAGGTGAGCTGGCGGGCGGCCTCGAGCTTCATGGCCATGTCGGCGAGCATGAACTGGACGCCCTGGAAGTCGGCGATCGGCTTGCCGAACTGCTTGCGCTCCTGGACGTAGCCCTTGGCGTAGTCGAGGGCGCCCTGGGCGATACCGAGGGCCTGGGCCGCGATGGTGATGCGGGTGTGGTCCAGGGTCTTCATCGCCGTGGCGAAGCCGGTGCCCTCCTCGCCGATCATGCGGTCGGCGGGGATACGGACGTTGTCGAGGTAGACCTCGCGCGTCGGGGAGCCCTTGATGCCGAGCTTCTTCTCCGGGGCGCCGAAGGAGACACCTTCGTCGCCCTTCTCGACGACGAAGGCCGAGATGCCCTTGGAGCGCTTGGTCGGGTCGGTGACGGCCATGACCGTGTAGTACTCGGATACCCCCGCGTTGGTGATCCAGCGCTTCACGCCGTTGAGCACCCAGAAGTCGCCGTCGCGGACGGCCTTGGTCTTCATGCCCGCCGCGTCCGAGCCGGCGTCCGGCTCGGAGAGACAGTAGGAGAACATTCCGTCACCCTGGGCGAGCGGGCCGAGGTACTGCTTCTTCAGCTCCTCGGAGCCGGAGAGGATCACCGGCAGCGAGCCCAGCTTGTTCACGGCCGGGATCAGGGAAGAGGACGCGCAGACGCGGGCCACCTCCTCGATCACGATGACCGTGGCGAGCGCGTCGGCGCCGGCGCCGCCGTACTCCTCCGGGACGTGGACGGCCTGCAGGTCGGCGGCGACCAGGGCGTCCAGCGCCTCCTGCGGGAAGCGGGCCTCCTCGTCCACCTGCGCGGCGAACGGTGCGATCTTCGCCTCGGCGAGTGAGCGGACCGTCTCACGAAGCATGTCGTGCTCTTCGGACGGGCGGTACAGATCGAAGTCAGGCGTTCCCGCCAAGGTCTTTCACTCCCCAGAGCTGCTGCTAACGACCGTTAAGTAACTCAAATTTTAATGGGCTCGCCCCGACGAGGCATACGTGACCTTGCCGACAGCGAAAAACTGCCCCCGCTCCGGCCCGACTATGCTCGGGCCCGCTGTCCCGTCCGTACCCCCAGGAGCATCTCAATGGCCCTCAAGATCACCGTGATCGGCACCGGCTATCTCGGCGCCACCCACGCCGCGGCCATGGCTGAGCTCGGCTTCGAGGTGCTCGGCCTCGATGTCGTACCCGAGAAGATCGCGATGCTCGCGGCAGGCCGGGTGCCGATGTACGAGCCGGGGCTCGAGGAGCTGCTCGCCAGGCATGTCGCCGGGATCGAGGGGTCCAGCGGGCGGCTGCGGTTCACGACGTCGTGGGACGAGCTCGAGGAGTTCGCCGGCGATGTGCACTTCGTGTGCGTGAACACGCCGCAGAAGCACGGCGAGTACGCCTGCGACATGTCGTACGTGGATGCCGCCTTCGACGCGCTCGCCCCGCGGCTGAGGAGCGGCGCGCTGGCCGTCGGCAAGTCGACCGTGCCGGTGGGGTCGGCGGACCGGCTCGCCCGGGTGCTCGCCGAGCGGGCGCCGGAGGGCGTGGAGCTGGCCTGGAACCCGGAGTTCCTGCGCGAGGGCTTCGCCGTGCAGGACACGCTGCACCCGGACCGGATCGTGGTGGGTGCACACAGCGAGCGCGCGGAGAAGCTGCTGCGCGAGGTGTACGCGACGCCGATCGGCGAGGGGTCGCCGTTCGTGGTGACGGACTTCCCGACGGCGGAGCTGGTGAAGACCTCCGCGAACTCCTTCCTCGCGACCAAGATCTCCTTCATCAACGCGATGGCGGAGGTGTGCGAGGCGGCCGGCGGCGACGTGGTGAAGCTCGCGGAGGCGATCGGCCATGACGAGCGGATCGGGAAGAAGTTCCTGCGGGCCGGGATCGGGTTCGGCGGCGGCTGTCTGCCCAAGGACATCCGGGCGTTCATGGCGCGCGCGGGCGAGCTGGGCGCGGACCAGGCCCTGACGTTCCTGCGCGAGGTCGACTCGATCAACATGCGCCGCCGCGGGCACATGGTGGAGCTGGCGCGGGACGCTGTGGGCGGTGACTCCTTCCTGGGGAAGCGGGTGGCCGTGCTGGGCGCGACCTTCAAGCCGGACTCGGACGATGTGCGTGACTCGCCCGCGCTCAATGTCGCCGGGCAGATCCATCTGCAGGGCGGCCAGGTGACGGTGTACGACCCCAAGGGCATGGACAACGCGCGCCGGCTCTTCCCGACGCTGGGTTACGCGGACACGGCGCTGGAGGCGGTGCGCGGCGCGGATGTGGTGCTGCACCTGACCGAGTGGCGTGAGTTCCGCGAGCTGGACCCGGCGGAGCTGGGGGCGGTGACGTCGTCGCGGATCATCCTGGACGGCCGGAACGCGCTGGACCCGGTGGCGTGGCGCGAGGCGGGATGGACGTACCGGGCGATGGGGCGGCCGCGCGCCTGACGCACGGCACCGGCGAAGGCCCTCGCGGGCCGTGCCGTCGACGTGGCGGTGAACACATTTCGTGAGTGAGCGTCAATTCCCGCAACCGGAACGGGTTGAGCTGCTGTCATAAGCGGCTGACAGGAAGATCACGCGTCACTACACGGAGGTTCCTGCGTGACCAAGCTCAACCGCACGGCCATCACCGCTCTGCTCACCGTGACCGCTGTCGCGGGCACCGTGGTGGCGACCGCCGCCCCGGCCTCGGCGCTCAGCTACCGGTGCAACACCAGCACCAAGAGCATCGACGACCCGGCGTACGACGGCCCTTGGGCCGACAACTGGGACTTCAAGGTGACGGTCTGCGCGGCCCGCTCGGGGTCCACCGTCTACACCTACTCCAAGGTGTCCTGGGACGGACCGGTCTACGGCGCAGTCGACGACACCGGGATATTCAACGCCGCCTACCTCCGGCAGCAGGTGAAGAAGTCGGTCTCCGGCACGGATCCCGTGCTCAAGAAGACCGACTTCACCGCGATCGAGGGCAAGTTGGAGAACAGCGACGGCAACGCCAACTACAACGGCTCCTACACCACCGGCACGGTCAGCTACCGGGTCGGTTCCGCGAGGGGACTGGGCGACGCCGAGCTGAAGCTCGAGTGGGCGAACGACGGGGCCGGGTACAAGACGTACCTGTTCACCGCTTCCCCGGTGGTCTGATCCCCACCGTTCGACCGTGCCCCCGGCCGCCGGCCGGGGGCACGGCTGTGTCCGGGAGTGCCGCGCGGTCTCGTGGAGCGGGGTCGGTGTTTCACGCGCAGGTTCAGGCCGACGGTTCGGGCGAGGACGACCGCCGCGCGCGGTAGGTGCGCATCTTGGTGCGGGCGCCGCAGACCGACATGGAGCACCAGCGGCTGCGGGCCGCCGGACTGCGGTCGTAGTACGCCCACCGGCAGGTCCGCGCCTCGCATGCCTTCAGGCGTGCCCACGTTCCGTCGGCCGCTGCCGCCGCGATGGCCTCGGCTATACGCGAGGCGAGGGTGGGCGGGCCCGCCGGCCGGAGGACGGCCGTGCCGTCGTCGGTCACCGTGACCCGCAGCGGGGCCTGCGCCAGGAGACTGTCGAGTGCCGCCGGTGAGCGGCCGGGGACGGGGTGGCCCGCATGGGCCAGGCAGGCGTCGCGCAGCGCCTCGCGGAGTTCGCGCGCGGCGGGGACATCGGCCTCGGTGAGGCGGAACGCGGCGCGGCCGCCGGGCGTGTCCAGCTGATCCGCGCCCGTCTCGACGTCCAGCGTGTTCACCAGGGCCTCGACGAGAGCGAGGCCGCCGGGTGCGGGCGGCCGGTCATTCATGCTTGCGACGTTACCTGCCAGGGGCGAGTATGGGGTAACCGTTACTGGATGAAGAGGTCTACCGGTAACACTATCGAGGAGGGCATCATGGGCATCGCCACACTGGGGGCCGTCGTGCTGGACTGTCCCGACCCCGTCAGGCTCGGCCGTTTCTACGCCGAGGTGCTGGGCGGGCAGATCGAGGACGACGGCGAGGGCTGGGTCGACCTCACCGGCGTACCGGGCGCGTCCCTCGCCTTCCAGATCGCACCCGGTCATGTACCGCCGAAGTGGCCGTCGCCGGACGCCTCGCAGCAGTTCCATCTGGATCTGACGGTCGACGACCTGGACGCCGCCGAGGCGCGGGTGCTCGCGCTCGGCGCTACGGCGCTGGATGCGGCGGACCCGTCCCGGACGTGGCGGGTGTACGCGGACCCGGCCGGGCACCCCTTCTGCCTCTGCGCCTGCTGATCGCTCAGGCGTCCAGGATGTCGATAGTGGCCCGTGACGGCGGCCGGCGGGCCTGGATCGCGCGGGCCGCGAAGTCCGCGTCCCGTACCACCCTGGCGATGTTCGACCAGGTCAGGGCGGCGACATCCGCCTCGGACCAGTCACGTTCCAGGAGCTCGGCGATCAGGCCCGGGAAGCACGAGACATCCCCGAGGCCGGCAGCGTGCGGAAGCCCGGTGTCGTACGCGCCGCTGAGCGCGACCGACTCCGGGCCCGCGACATCGCGTACGTGCTCGAGGAGGTCGACGGTCTCGGGCAGCGTGCCGGCCGTGCACATCACCATGCACACGCCGCAGTTGGCGCTCACCCCGCGCAGGATGTCGTCCGGCGGCGGCTCGGGGTGGTGCGAGAGCAGGACCGGGGCCTTGGCGACCGCGAGCGCACGGCGCATGGTGTCGGGCGAGCAGCCGGAGAGGTCGACGAGGATGCCGAGCCGGTTCATCTCCCGGACCACCTCGTGGCCGAAGGGGGTGAGTCCGTCGCCGCGGGTCCATCGGGTGCCTGCGAGGGAGAGGCTGCGGACGCCGAGGGTGTGGCAGGCACGCAGGGCGGCGAGCGAGTCGCCGATGGCGGGCCCCGCCACCGGACCGAGCAGGGCGGCGACGCGTCCGCAGTTGCGGGCGTCGGCCATGTCGCCGGCGCTGAGCGCGAGCCGCAGCCCTTCGGGGCAGTCGGCCACCGTGGAACAGATCAGGTCGATCAGGTCGAGGGTCGCGGCGAGCGCGTGAGGGCCGGCGGGGTCCGGGACGTGCAGCGACCAGAACTGAGCGCCGACGCCGCCGGCACGCAGCCTGGGAACGTCTGTCTCCAGCAGGTTCTCGCCGGTCTCCAGGTCGTACGAGTGCATGCCGCCCAGCACCGGGCCGAGGCCGCTGCAGCCGTCGGCAACGGGGTGGGTGCGCAGGATCTCCCGGGCCCGTACGAGCGGTGGGACGGCCACCGGGGTCTCCGTGGCGGGCTCGGGGGCGGCGGGGGCGTCGTGCTCTGCCGGCGTCTCCCCGGGGGCGTCGGACTCGATCGCCACCTCCCCGAGGGCATCGAGCTCGACCGGCACCTTCCCGAGAACGAAGGACTCGACCGTCACCTCCCCGAGGGCATCGGACTCGGCCGGCGCCTCAGCCGGGCTCACCGGGTCCTCGAGGTCACCGAACGCGGTGGCCGGGGCGGTCACGGTATCGGGGCCGTCCTGCAGATCTGCCATCTGGTGCTCCGAGCGTTGCCGACGTGTGCCGTACGGCCACCGTGGCACGGGAGCGGCGAGGGTTCTCGGCGGATGGCGCGTTCGGGCGTACGCGGCACGCTCCGTACGGGAGGCCTTCCCGCCCGCGCCCGGGGCCCGGGACCATGGGGCGAACGGTCGCGCCCGGACCCGGGCGCGACGGGGAGGACCACCGCTCGCCCCGCGCACACGGCCGGCGGAACTCGAGCCGGCGGCAGGCGTACCGGGGGCCCTGCGTACGGAGAACTGCCCTGCCCGCTCACCGGGCGCACGGCACCGGGGCGCCGAACGCCCCGGCCCCGTACCCGCTCGCGCTCAGGCGGTCGTGGCGCCGTCCAGTTGGTCGATCGTCGCGTTGGACGGCCCGCGGCGCGCCCGCAGGTCCGTGGCGACGTCCTCGGCGGCCCGCAGCACCCGGACCGCGTTCTGCCAGGTCAGCTTGGCCAGGTCGGTGTCCGACCAGCCGCGGGCGAGCAGTTCCGCGATCAGGTTCGGATACCCGGCGACGTCGTCGAGACCGGCCGGGGTGAACGCCGTTCCGTCGAAGTCGCCGCCGATGCCGATGTGGTCGATACCGGCGACCTCGCGCATGTGGTCGAGGTGGTCGGCGACCGTCGCCGCCGTCGCGATCGGACGCGGATGCACCGCCTCGAACGCCTCGTGGATCTCCATCGCCCGGGGCGTGGTGTCCAGGTGGTGCAGCCCGTGCGCGCGCATGTTCTCGTCCGCCGCCTGCGTCCATTCGACTGCCGCGGGCAGGATGAACTTCGGTACGAACGTGGCCATGGCGACGCCCCCGTTGCCGGGCAGCAGCGCCAGCACGTCGTCGGGGATGTTGCGCGGGTGGTCGCAGATCGCCCGGGACGAGGAGTGCGAGAAGACGACCGGCGCGACCGACGTGGCGATCGCGTCACGCATCGTCGTCTCGGCGACGTGCGAGAGGTCGACGAGCATGCCGGTGCGGTTCATCTCCCGCACGACCTCGTGGCCGAACGCCGAGAGGCCGCCGACGCCCGGCTCGTCGGTCGCCGAGTCGGCCCACGCGATGTTGTCGTTGTGCGTGAGCGTCATGTAGCGCACGCCCAGCGTGTACAGGGCGCGCAGGGTGGCGAGCGAGTTGTTGATGGAGTGCCCGCCCTCGGCGCCCATCAGCGAGGCGATCCGGCCGTCCGAGCGGGCCTTCTCCACGTCGTCGGCGGTCAGGGCACCGGCCAGGTCCGCGGGGTAGCGGGCCAGCAGCTGGGTGACGGCGTCGATCTGTTCGAGGGTCGCGCTGACCGCTTCGTCTCCCGCCAGGTCGCTGCGCACGTACACCGACCAGAACTGCGCGCCGACGCCGCCGGCGCGCAGCCGCGGGATGTCGGTGTGCAGCCGGCCGGTCTGGTCGCTCGCGATGTCCATACGGTCCAGGTCGTAGCGGACGTGTTGCCGCAGTGCCCAGGGCAGGTCGTTGTGGCCGTCGACGACGGGGTGCGCGGCGAGCAGCTCGCGCGCCCGGCTGAGGTGGTCCGTGGGGGATTCCATCCGTTGTTACTTCCCGAAGCCGAAGGACTCCGCACCTGCGACCTTGACCCGCAGCCGCTTGCCCTTCTCGGTGGCCTGGTCGTTCAGCTCCTGCTGGAACTCACGCATGCGGCCGAGGAGTTCGTCGTCCTGCGTGGCCAGGATGCGGGCGGCGAGCAGTCCGGCATTGCGGGCGCCGGCGACGGAGACCGTGGCGACCGGCACACCGGCCGGCATCTGCACGATGGACAGCAGCGAGTCCATGCCGTCGAGGTACTTCAGCGGGACGGGTACGCCGATGACCGGGAGCGGGGTGACGGAGGCGAGCATGCCCGGGAGGTGGGCGGCTCCGCCGGCGCCGGCGATGATCACCTTGAGCCCGCGGTCGGCGGCCCCCTCGCCGTAGGCGACCATCTCGCGCGGCATGCGGTGCGCGGAGACGACATCGACCTCGTACGCGATCTCGAACTCGTCGAGGGCCTGGGCCGCGGCCTCCATGACCGGCCAGTCGGAGTCGGACCCCATGACAATGCCAACGACGGGGCGGGTCTGGCTGTTCACTCGACGATCGTTCCTCGCAGATAGCCGGCGGCGTGGCGGGCTCGCTCGAGCACGTCGTCCAGGTCGTCGCCGTAGGTGTTGACATGACCCACCTTGCGGCCGGGCTTCACGTCCTTGCCATACATATGGATCTTGAGCTGCGGGTCGCGGGCCATGCAGTGCAGATAGGCCGCATACATGTCGGGGTAGTCGCCGCCGAGCACGTTGCACATGACGGTCCACCTGGCGCGCGGTCGCGGATCTCCGAGCGGCAGGTCGAGCACGGCACGGACATGGTTGGCGAACTGCGAGGTGACCGCGCCGTCCTGGGTCCAGTGGCCGGAGTTGTGCGGGCGCATCGCGAGCTCGTTGACCAGGATGCGTCCGTCCGTCGTCTCGAAGAGCTCGACCGCGAGATGGCCGACGACGCCGAGTTCCTTGGCGATCCGCAGGGCGAGCTGCTGGGCCTGGCCGGCCAGCTCCTCGTCCAGACCGGGAGCGGGGGCGATCACGGTGTCGCACACGCCGTCGACCTGCTGCGACTCGACGACCGGGTAGGCGACGGCCTGGCCGTGCGGGGAGCGGACGATGTTCGCCGCGAGCTCGCGGGTGAAGTCGACCTTCTCCTCGGCGAGGACGGGCACCCCGGCCTTGAAGGGGGCCTCGGCGTCGCCCTGCGTACGGACGAACCAGACGCCCTTGCCGTCGTAGCCGCCGCGCACGGTCTTGAGGATGACCGGGAAGCCTCCGACCTCCTCGGCGAAGGCCGTCACATCGGCGGGATCGGACACGATGCGGTGGCGCGGGCAGGGAACGCCGATGTCCATGAGCCTGGCGCGCATGACGCCCTTGTCCTGGGCGTGCACCAAGGCGTCGGGCCCCGGCCGGACGGGAATGCCGTCCGCCTCCAGGGCTCTCAGGTGCTCGATCGGAACATGTTCGTGATCGAAAGTGATCACGTCACAGCCGCGCGCGAACTCACGCAGCGTGTCCAGGTCGCGGTAGTCGCCGACGACGACATCGCTCACCACCTGGGCCGCCGAGTCCTGGGGGGTGTCACTGAGGAGCTTGAATCTGAGGCCGAGGGGGATGCCCGCCTCGTGGGTCATGCGGGCGAGCTGACCGCCGCCGACCATGCCGACTACCGGGAACGTCACGGTCCTAGGGTATCCGCCGCCCGTGCGGTGCCCAGCCGCCACCGCTTCCGGGGCCCGCCGCCACCGTTTCCTGGCCCTGCCACCAGCCGCTTCCGGGCCCTGCCACCACCGGTTCCGGAGCGTGACAGCAGACCTCCGCGACTCCGTACGCAGGTGTCACGCTCGCCACACCACCCTCACCACTCCCGGGCACTGCCGCCGGGCGCTGGTTAGCATGACTGATGTATACGCGTGGACGCGCCCGCGTCGGCGGTGTCGAATCGATGGGCTGGACTCTCACGATGAGTGAACGAGGCAGAGGGCTGCGCGATCAGCTGAGCCGGCTCCTGCGCGAGGTCGCCAAGTTCGGTGCGGTCGGCGGCGCGGGCCTGCTGGTCAACCTCGGGGTCTTCAACCTCGTGCGGCACACCACCGACATCCCGGTTGTCCGGGCGTCCGTCCTGGCCACCGTCGTCGCGATCGCGTTCAACTACGTGGGCTTCCGCTACTTCACCTACCGCGACCGCGACAAGAGCGGACGGACCAAGGAGCTGACGCTCTTCCTGCTGTTCAGCGTCGTCGGCCTGGTGATCGAGAACGGCATTCTCTACGCGGCGACCTACGGCTTCGGCTGGGACAGCCGGCTGCAGAGCAACATCTTCAAGTTCCTCGGCATCGGTATCGCGACGATGTTCCGGTTCTGGTCGTACCGCACCTGGGTGTTCCGGACCCTGCCCGCACGCGAGGCCGTGGCGACCGCAGAATCGTTCCTGGAGGAGTCCCCGCCCGAGGTACCGAAGATACGCAGTGAGGCCGGGCGGGGCCGGGCCGTCCGCTGAGCGAGGGGGGTCAGCGGACCGTCGGCCGCGGCGGGTGCTTGGGCTTGCGCGCCACCCTGCTGAGGAACAGCGCGAAGACCGGGGGGTGCTGCTGGAGCAGCTCCAGGCGTCCGCCGTCCGCCTCCGCCAGGTCCCGCGCCACGGCCAGTCCGATGCCGGTGGAGTTGCGGCCGCTGATGGCCCGCTCGAAGATCCGCGCCCCGAGGTCCGCCGGTACGCCCGGCCCCTCGTCGGTCACCTCGACGACCGTCTGGTTCCCGGTGACCCGGGTCCGCACGGCGACGGTGCCGCCGCCGTGCATGAGGGAGTTCTCGATCAGGGCCGCGAGCACCTGTGCGACCGCGCCGGGCGTCCCGACGGCCTGCATGCCCCGCCGTCCGGAGTGGACGATGGCCCGGCCCGCGCTGCGATAGGCGGGGCGCCACTCCTCCAGCTGCTGCTTGACGACCTCGTCCAGGTCGAAGACGACGGCCGAGCCCGTGCGCGGGTCGCGGGAGTTGGTGAGCAGCCGCTCCACCACGTCCGTGAGCCGCTCCACCTGGTTCAGCGCGATGCTCGCCTCCTCCTTCACGGTCGCCAGGTCGTCGGTGACGGTGATCTCCTCCAGCCGCATGGACAGTGCGGTCAGCGGCGTACGCAGCTGATGCGAGGCGTCCGCGGCGAGTCTGCGCTCCGCGGTCAGCATCCGGGCGATCCGCTCGTTGCTCGCGTCGAGCACATCGGCGACCCGGTCCAGCTCGGGGACGCCGTAACGGCGGTGGGCGGGGCGGGGGTCGCCGGAACCCAGGCGTTCGGCGGTCTCGGCGAGGTCGGTCAGGGGGGAGGCGAGCCGGTTCGCCTGGCGTACGGCGAGCAGAACCGCGGCGACGACGGCGAGCAGCGCGACCGCTCCGATGATCAGCAGACTCCGGCCGACCTCACCGGTCACGACGGAGCGCGACTCCTCGACGGTGACACTCGTGCCCCGCCGGCTCTCCGCGTGGCCGCGGATGACGCTGCCGGTGGGCCGCTCGCCGATCTCGATGGGGCCCCGGCCGGGGATGTGGACCAGGGCGTACCGCCTGGCGCCGCTCTGCCCGGCGAGAATGCCGGGGCTGACCGGCTCACCGCCGATGAGCCTGCCGTCGACGATGCTGACCAGGCGCAGGGCTTCGGAGTCCACGCGCTCCTGGGCGCTGCTGCTGATGGTGCGGGTCTCGACGAACACGAGGGAGACCCCGAACACGGCGATCACGACAAGCACCACGGCCAGCGTGGAATTGATCAGACGGCGGCGCACGGTGCCCTCCGGGCGGGTTCAGCAGGGGTTACGGGGGAAATGAGACCCCCGCCCCCTTCAGCTCTTCTCGAAGCGGAAACCGACGCCGCGCACCGTCGCGATGTAGCGAGGGTTCGCCGCGTCGTCACCGAGCTTCTTGCGCAGCCAGGAGATGTGCATGTCGAGAGTCTTCGTGGACGACCACCACGTGGTGTCCCAGACCTCGCGCATCAGCTGGTCGCGGGTGACGACCCGGCCGGCGTCCCGGACCAGGACCCGCAGCAGGTCGAACTCCTTGGCCGTGAGCTGGAGCTCCTCGTCGCCCATCCAGGCACGGTGGGACTCGACGTCGATCCGCACACCGTGCGTCGCCGGTGCGGGTACCGGCTCGGCGGCACCGCGGCGCAGCAGCGCCCGGACGCGGGCGAGGAGTTCGGCGAGGCGGAACGGCTTGGTGACGTAGTCGTCGGCACCGGCGTCGAGACCGACCACGGTGTCCACCTCGTCGGCGCGCGCGGTCAGCACCAGGATCGGGATGGTGTGACCCTCGGCACGCAGCCGCCGGGCGACCTCGAGACCGTCCATGCCGGGCAGTCCGAGGTCGAGCACGACGAGGTCGACTCCGCCCGCGAGCCCGGCGTCCAGGGCGGTCGGCCCGTCCTCGCGCACTTCGACCTCGTAACCCTCCCGACGCAGTGCGCGGGCCAGTGGCTCCGAGATGGATGCGTCGTCCTCGGCGAGCAGTACACGGGTCATGGGGTGATGGTAGTCCGCGTTGCGCAGCCGTCGGAGCGTGATCGCCAGGCCCTTCACGTATGGGATGCGATCCTGGTGACAGCCTTCGAATCATGGAGACTGGTTCCACGATTACCTGTGATTCATCTCTCAAGTCCTTCCATATGCCGCAGTGTCGTGTCGTATGGTGGCGATAAGCCTGAAGTAGTGATGAGGGACCTTTGGCGCGCCCTGCGCACCAAAGGTCTCTTTTCTGCGCAGGGTTGGGTTGCCGGCTCCGACGGCAGCGAGAACTGAATGACCTGCGGGCCGGGCCTCGCGCGCATTGGTGTGCGGGGCAGGGACCCCGGTGCGGACTGTCCTTCGTCTCCGTCACGAGCGGAGCCGACCCCCAACGCGTGGGGCTGGGACCACCCGTGCCGGTGCCGGCCTCCCCCCACCGGGCGCGTACCGCTCACGAAGCGCCGCGTCCCGAGCAAGCAAGGATCGACCATGGCGTCCAGCCTGACGAAGGACTCGGCCACCGCTGGTTCCGAGAAGACCTTCCTCGGCCACCCCCGCGGCCTGGCCAACCTCTTCATGACCGAGATGTGGGAGCGGTACAGCTTCTACGGAATGCGGGCCCTGCTCGTGCTCTACCTGGCCACCGAGGTGGCCGACGGTGGACTCGGCATGAACGACGCGACCGCCGTCGCGATCTACTCCGTCTACAACGCGATGGTCTACCTGCTCGCGCTTCCCGGCGGCTGGCTCGGCGACCGCGTCTGGGGCGCCCGCAAGGCCGTCGCGGTGGCGGGTGTCATCATCATGACCGGCCACTTCCTGCTGGCGGTCCCGGCACAGATCTCCTTCTTCGTCGGCCTCGCGTTCATCGCGGTCGGATCCGGCGTCCTCAAGGCCAACATCTCCACGATGGTGGGCCATCTCTACCGGGACAAGAACGATCCGCGCCGTGACGGCGGCTTCACGATCTTCTACATGGGCATCAACCTCGGTGCCTTCGTCGCCCCGCTGACGATCGGCTGGGTCGGCCAGAAGGTGAGCTGGCACCTCGGCTTCGCGATGGCCGGTGTCGGCATGGCCATCGGCCTGATCTTCTTCTTCCTCGGCTTCCGCAACCTGGCTCCCGACTCCAGCCGCGTCCCGGCTCCGCTGGACGCCGCCGGACGTGCGGCCCTCATGAAGAAGGCCATGATCTGGCTGGCCGTCGCCGCGGGCACGTACGCCGTCATCGGCCTGTCCGGCGTCTTCACCATCGACTGGGTGCTGTGGCCGCTGACCATCCTGGGTCTGGCGCTGCCGGCCTGGTACCTGATCCGCGTCAGGCGGGACAAGGACCTCGAAGAGGTCGAGCGCAGCCGGATGTCGGCGTACGTGTGGTTCTTCGTGGCCGCCGCCGCCTTCTGGGCGATCTACGACCAGTCCGGCTCGACCCTGTCGCTGTTCGCCAAGAACAGCACCCAGTCCACGCTGTTCGGCTTCTCCTTCCCGGAGAGCTGGTACCAGTCACTGAACCCGCTGTTCGTGATGGCTCTCGCACCCCTCTTCGCCTGGGTGTGGGTGGCGCTGTCGAGGCGCTCCAAGGAGCCCAGCACGCTCAGCAAGTTCGCCTTCGGCCTGGTCCTCATCGGCGCCTCGTTCGGCGTGATGATGCTGGCGCAGGGAGTCGCCTCGGGCGACACCAAGGTGACCCCGATGTGGCTGGTCTCGGTGTACTTCATGCAGACCATCGGTGAGCTGACGCTCTCCCCGGTCGGCCTGTCGCTGACCACCAAGCTGGCACCGCAGAAGTACGCCTCTCAGATGATGGGTGTCTGGTTCCTGGCCGTGACGGCGGGCAACTCGGTCATCGCGCTGCTGCAGCTGCTCGGCGCCCCGACCGACACGCAGGGCTGGTTCGCCAGCCTGGGTGCGCTCGCCGCGGTCGCCGGTATCGCGATCTTCATGTACCGCAAGAAGGTTCAGCCGCTCATGGGCGGCGTGCACTGAGGACGTCCGTACGGTCGTAAGGGCTGCCGCACCGGCTTCCGGTGCGGCAGCCCTTCGCCGTTCACGTGGCCGATCGTCAGCGCCCGAGCCGCTGCCACGGGGTGAACGTGAAGACCGCGCCGCCCAGCAGGATCACCGTGCCGGCGACCAGGGCGAGGGCGCGCAGAGCGCCGGTGTCCTCCGCGCCGGTCTGGGCGAGGCCGCCGCTGCTGTTCGTGCCCCCCGCGCCGGAACCGCCGCTGGTGCCTCCTGAGCCCGTGCCGCCGGACGCGCCGCCCGGCTGGGCCGCGCTGTCGAGCTCCAGGGAGACCTGGACATCGGCGGGCGGCGTGCAGGTCGTCGTCGTACCGAGCGCCTTGACCGTGAGGACGCCCGGGCTGAGCGTCGCCCTGCCCGTGGCGCCGGGCCTGTACGTACCCGTCAGATCGGGGACCTCGATGGGGTCTCCGGACTTGATGGGCTCCTTGTTCGTCGGACCCTCGACATGGACGAAGCCCTTGTCGGCGCCGCCGAGTTTCACCTCCATGGACGGCTTGACGGAGTCGGCCGGTATGTCCGCCGGGCTGTCCATGACGGACTTGGAGAACTTCACGGTCAGGTCGTAACTGCCGCCGCTCTTCTTGGCGTTGATCTTCACAGGGGAGACGGCGTCCTTGTCTCCGATGGGCGTCTTGCAGGAGTAGGCGACACTGACCTCCTTGCCCTCGAAGTCCGTCCCGCCTCCGCCGCCCCCGCCTGTGCTGCCGCCGGAGGACGTACCGCCCGAGCTGGTTCCCCCGGACGTGGTGCCGCCGGACGTCGTTCCGCCCGAGGTGGTACCACCGGACGTGGTGCCGCCGGAGGACGTACCGCCTGCGGTGCTGCCGCCGGAGGTGGTACCGCCCCCGCCCTCCGACACCTTGATCGTCGCCGCGACCGGGACCGTCTCCTTGGGCGCGCACTTGGTGTCCGTCGAAATCGGCTTCGAGACATTGATGTTGTAGGCACCGGGCGTCAGCGTGATGTCGCCCGCCTTCTCCAGCTTCAGCGTGCCCTTCATGTCGGGCAGCACCATCGGGCTGTTCTTGGGGATCGGCGGGTTCTGCCGCGGCCCCTGCGTCCTCAGTTCCCCCGTGGCCGCGCCGCCCAGCGTGATGGTGCCGGTCGGTTTGACGGTGTCCTTCCCCAGGTCCAGCACGTCCGGGTTCCTGGACGCTGCCTCCACCGTCTTCCACACCACCTCGACCGTGTCACCGACCTTGGCCTCGGCCGGCGCGGTGATCAGCACCTTGGTGGTGCCCTGTACCGGTGGCAGACCCGAGATGGGCGGGGGAATGCACTCCGTCCGGTACGAGACCTCGGCGGCATGGGCGGGGCTCGCGGCCAGCAGGATCCCCGCGCCGCCGAGCATCAGCGCGACCCCGGCCGCACTCATCCTCCGTTGCGTACTCACGAATGTCCCTTCGTCGTGGGCCGGTTCTCTGACGGTGCGGAGTCAGGGCTGAACCACGGCAGCGGGGCCGTGGTGGCAGGTAGGGGTGGTTCGGTGCCGTTGACCGCCCCGTCGTGGAGACGGCCGGGGCGGGCAGGACGGGTCCGGGCGTGCCGGGCGGCCGGAGGGCGGGCCTTGTCGACGATCGCCATGCCGATACGGAACAGGGCGGCCGGTACCACCACGGCCAGCAGGATCCAGAACAGCGTGACGCCCCAGGGCCGGCCGACGCCCCAAGGCTGTTCGGCGAGCACCTTCGTGCCGTACTTCACCGAGACCGAGTAGTCGCCGTGGGCGCTCGCCGGCAGCTGCACGGGCAGTTTGATCTGCGCCTTGCGCCCCGGCGCGATGGTGCCGCGCCACTGCTGCTCCTCCCATTGCGGGGCGAACACCCCGTGGGCGGTGCCGATCTGGAATACGGGGTCGACGACGGGGTCGGAACCGAGGTTGCCGACCGTGAACTCGAGCCGCCGGGAGGGTGGGGCGCCGAAGAAGACGAGGATGCCGGAGTCACCCTGCAGCCGGGTGGTGGTGAGCACGGCGAGCCTGCCGCCGACGCTCTGCCGCGGGAGGGGGGCGGTGGGGTGCCCCGCGACGATGAACGCGGCGTCGGCCGTGGCCTGTTCACCGGTGACGGTGGCGACGTGTACGACACAGGGGCAGGGCGTGGGCGGCTCGGCGACCGGCATCTTCTTGCTGAAGGCACCGTCCGCGCCGGTGGTGACGGCCCGGCCGTCGGCGTTGGCGCAGGAGTTGGTGCCGCCGATCACGCCCTTGCCCGGGGCGGACTGCCCGCAGATGAGCAGCATCAGCAGGGTCTTGGGCCGCCACCCGGTCCCGCTGACGGCGAGGTCGTTGCCCTTGCCGGCCTGGGGTGCGGAGAGCTTGACGTCGGGGCGGGGTTCGGCGGCGGCCGCCCGGGCGGCGGGCACGAGCAGGAGGACGGCGGTGAGGAGGCCGGCCAGGACATCCCGCAACGCTGCCGGCCTGTGGGGCCGCGTCCGGAGCAGGGGCCGGGACCCGAGCGGGGCGCCTTGCATGGTCAGGCTCCTGATCTCGCCGGGCGGCGGTCGGCGGCGGGGGCACGGCGGCGCAGGTACCACCAGGTGGCGGCGGCCGGCAGGAGCAGCAGCGGGGGTGCCAGCCATCGCCAGGGGACGAACGTCGTCGAGAGGGTCGACTCGGCGCGGGCGGCGCCGGGAGCTGTGACGCTGAGGCGGATGTCGACCGAGTCCAGGGGCGGGGGGTCGGGCCACTTCTCGGTGAGGGTGACGCGCGCCGCCGGGGGCAGCCGCAGCGCGAGCGTGCGCGGCGGGCGGTCGAGGAGCTCGCCGAACAGCCCGTCGGCGCGCAAGGACAGGCGCGGGGCCAGGGTCGTGTTGCCGCGGTTGACAAGGGAGTAGCGGAGCTCGCGGCCGGAGTACGTCACGTCCTCGACGGTGAGCGCGGCGAGCCTCGGGCCGCTGATCCGCAGCCGGAGACGTACCGTCGACTCGCGGCCCCCGGCCGCCGCCGTGATCGCGAGCGGGTGGTCACCCGGCGGCGCGTCCGCGGGGACGGTGACCGTGAAGGGGATCTCGGCCCTGGTACGGGCCGGGACGGCCACGGTGCCGGTGGCCAGTGCGAGCCACGGGCCGGTGGCCTCGGTGCGGTGCGACGGGCGCAGCCGGAGGGTGATCGGCCCGGTGGCCGGGTTGGTCACGGAGAGCCGGTCCTCGAGCACGCTGCCGGACACGCCCTCCAGGTAGACGTGCTCCCTGTCGAACGTCCACCCCGGGGACGCCGCCGCGGGGGTGAGGGGCGCACCCGTCGCGCACAGCAGTGCGGCGAGGAGGAGGGCGGGGCGCACCGGCACGGCCCGCACGGCTCAGCTCGCGGTCCGGCCGCCGCGCCGGGTCAGCCACAGGACGCCCACGGCCCCGGACAGCAGGACCGTTCCGCCGAGTGTGGCGAGTGCTCTCGCCGAGTCGAGGGGACCGGTCCTCGGGAGCTCGCCGGGCGCCGACGCCTGGCTGGTGCCTCCGGCGGCCGTGACGTCCAGTTCCAGGGAGGGCCTGGGGTTGTTCCTGGGCGTGCAGGTCGTGGTCGTGCCGAGCGCCTTGATGGTGAGCACACCGGCCGTGAAGGTGACCTTCCCGCTCTTCCTCGGGGTGTACGTACCCGTCAGATCATTGATCTTGATGGGGGTGTTGGCCGGGATGGCCGCGGCGTTGGACGGCCCCGAGACCTGCAGCTTTCCCGCCTCCGCACCGCCCAGTCCGATCACCGCGCTCGGGTTCATCGCCCCCTTGCCCAGTTCGACGGGGCTGGAGGAGACCCCCTTTCGGAAGGACATGGTGAGCCTGTACGAGCTGCCGGTCCTGACTGCCTTGATGTCGATCGGCGAGACCGCGCCCTTGGGACCGATGGGGGTCCGGCACTGGTAGTCGACGTCGACGACGGTGGCGTGCGCGGCGGGGGCGGCCATCAGAACCACCGAGCCCGCCACCGCTGCTGCCAGCGCGCGAGCTGTCCGCTTCTGGTACGACACTCGTTCTCCCCTCATGCCGCGCCCTATTGACTGACGACACATCAGATCGGGCGCTCAAGGTACGCCTGAGGCCTTGGGGAGGGAAGACAAAGAGCACGCCTTGTCGACGTGCTCTCCAAGAGTTTCAAGAACGCCTCACACGGGCGCCGCGAGCTCCGCCCAGACCGTCTTGCCCGCGGCGCCGGGGGTCCGTACAACTCCCCAGTCCAGACAGAGCCGTTGGACGATGAACATGCCGTGCCCGCCGGGCCGGCCGGCCCGGTGCGGGGTGCGCGGTGCGGGCTGCCCGGCGCCACGGTCGGTGACTGCCAGGCGCAGTACCTTGCCGTCGCATGCGACGCGGAGCTCTTCCGGACCGTCCGCGTGCAGGCACGCGTTCGTGACCAGTTCGGAGACGACCAGCAGCACGTCCTCGGCGGCCGCCCTGCGGTCGGCGGTCGCGGCGGGCAGCCAGCCCCAGTCGTGGAGCGCCTGCCGGGTGAAGTCCCGGGCGAGCGGAACGATGCCGCTCGCACTGCCCAGTGCGAGGCGGCGCAGGCCGCCGTCGGGCGACGCGGCTCCCCCGGGAGCTCCGGGCGCGGCGGCGCCAGGCATCGCGGACAGGCCGGGCGCGACCGGAGCCGCGGCTGCGGGCTCGGGGGGCACGACGGGCAAGGCGGGCGCGGCGTCGGCCCCGTCCGGCTCGGGGCCGAGGTCGCCCGGCGGTTGCTGCCGGGTGGTGCTCATCAGCGCTTCACCTCACCGATTCACCGGTTCACCATTGACTTCATGTACACACACAGCGCAAGGCTGTAAACGTTCTGAGGGGTACTCCTGCCCGGCCGAATCGCGAAAACACCCCTGATGCCTGCGTGAGCCGCGTGACGCGGACAACACCGTCAGGTCCGTCGGGGCGGCCGGCCGGCCGCGCGCTAGTCGGCCAGTGCCGCTTCGAGGGAGTCGTGCACGGTGAAGACCGCTTCGGCTCCGGTGATCTCGAAGACTCTGGCCACCACAGGCAGCATTCCGGCCAAGTGCACCCCTTCCCCGCCCGCCTCGGCCTTCAGCCGGGCGCCGAGCAGCACGTTGAGTCCGGTGGAGTCGCAGAACTCCAGCTGTGAGCAGTCGATGACCAGCCGTACCCGGCCCCGCTCGATGGCGTCGTCCAGGGGCGCGCGCAGCAGATCGGCGGTGTGGTGATCGAGCTCACCCACCGGTTTCACCACCTCGCTGCGGCCCTCGGTCCGAACCTCGACCTGAAGCCGGCCCCGATTCGCGCTGCCGACCGTCCCGCGGTCCATGCCCGTCCCTCTTCGCCGTGTCGTTCGCTGTCGTTGGCTGTCGCCGGCCCCCGAGGGCCGTATACCTGCCGTGTCGTCCGCCATGCCGTGCGGCACGTCACACGCCCTCCTGCCGGAGGGCGCGGATGCCGGTTGAACCCTACGCCCTCGCCACGCCGTCCGGTAGCCGAACTAACCACCAAATCAGACATACAGGACATACGCTACTTGCGATGGCCGGTACCGAACCGGTAGGGCTAGTAGGGACACAACCGACCCGGCCGGCTTTGGAGGCGCCGCTCACCGCAGCAGCATGCACGGCATCGGCAGCCATATGCCGAGAACGATGGAGGAGACCATGTCACCCCGGCTCGACGATTCGCGTACCCCTACAGCGCCGTCGACACTGCCCACCGCCACCGGCGAGCAGTCCGCGGACCCGGAACACCTTCCTGAGATTCCCGGGACACCGTCGCTGGACGAGGTACGTCCGCTGGACGCACGCGAGCTGTCCAAGACACTCTTCGCGCGCCTCGCCTCCCTCGAAGAGGGCACGCACGAGCACGCATACGTCCGCAACACCCTCGTCGAACTGAACCTGGCCCTGGTCAAGTTCGCCGCCTCCCGCTTCCGCTCACGCAGCGAACCGATGGAGGACATCATCCAGGTCGGCACGATCGGCCTGATCAAGGCGATCGACCGGTTCGAGCTCAGCCGCGGTGTGGAGTTCCCGACCTTCGCGATGCCGACCATCATCGGCGAGATCAAGCGCTTCTTCCGCGACACCAGTTGGTCGGTGCGGGTCCCGCGCCGCCTGCAGGAGCTGCGGATCGAGCTGGCGAAGGCGGGCGACGAACTCGCCCAGCAGCTCGACCGTGCGCCGACCGTCGGCGAGCTCGCCGAGCGCCTGGACATCACCAAGGACGAGGTCGCCGAAGGCATGGCGGCGAGCAACGCGTACACCGCGAGTTCGCTGGACGCCCAGCCCGAGGAGGACGACGCCGAGAGCGCGCTCGCGGACCGTATCGGCTACGAGGACCACGGACTCGAGGGCATCGAGTACGTCGAGTCGCTGAAGCCGCTGATCGCCGGCCTTCCCCCACGGGACCGTAAAATCCTCTCCCTCCGTTTCGTCGCCAACATGACGCAGTCGGAGATCGGCGAGGAGCTCGGGATCTCGCAGATGCATGTGTCCCGGCTGCTGACGCGCACCCTGGTCAGGCTGCGTAAGGGGCTGACCGTCGAGGAGTGACGGGGACGCGCCGCCCAGGCCGACCGAAGGGCCCGTTCCGTCAAGGAACGGGCCCTTCCCCGTTATTGACGGGCAGTCCGGTTTGGTCCACATTGAGCCAGGGGTAAATGGGGGGAAACCAATGGCTCTTGGGGAGGGCTGCCCGGCGGCGTACGCACCACTCGAAGAGCTCATGCGCCGCCGCCTGGGCAGGGAATGCCTGTATGTGCCGTCCTGCCGTCTCGGGCTCTATCTGGCACTGCGCCACTGGTGCCCGCCCGGCGGTCGTGTACTGATGTCGCCGGTCAACGACGACGTGATCTTCTTCGTGGTGCTCGCCGCGGGGCTGCGGCCGGTGCAGGCACCGCTGCGCGCCGACGACGGCTCCATCGACAGCGCTGCCGTCCCGGAATCCACCTGGCGCGGGCTGTCGGCGGTACTGACCGCCAATCTGTACGGAAACCCCGACCCCGCGCCCGAACTGCGGGCCCGCTGCGACCGGTTGGGGATACCGCTGATCGAGGACGCGGCGCACGCCATCGGCAGTGTGGTGGCGGGCCGGCCGGTGGGCGGCATCGGTGACGCGTCCGCCTTCAGCCTCTCCAAACACACCGGCGCCAAGACCGGCGGCTTCCTCACCGTCGCCGACCCAACGCTTCGCGAGGAGCTGGCCCGGGCCAGGGACCTGCTGCTGGAACCGGCACGGCTCACCGCGGAACTGGCGTACGGACTGCGTCCCTACGCCGAGGCGGGGGTGCGGGGGCTGCGGCTGACCGGGGCGGCCCGAGCCGCACTGCGGCTGCTCGGCCGCGAGGAGCGCACCGGCATCCGGATGGAGCTGCGGCCGAACGAGCTCGCGCGGGCGCTGACGGCGGCGCCCGCGCTCGACACTCTCCACCCCTGGGTACGGGTGGATCTGCACGACTACCGACTGGCGCCGGGCCGGCTGCGGCTGCGGCGCACCGAGCGGCTGCTGACGGGTCTTGACGAGCGGCTCGCCGCCCATCTGGAGGGCACTCAGCGGCTGTTGGACACCCGATGGGCGCTGCCCCGGCCGGGCCCCGCCCAGCCGTTGTTCCGGGTGCCGCTGCTGGTCGCCCACCGGGACGCCGCCATCGCCGCGCTCGCCCGCCGCCGGATCACCGTCGGCTATCTCTACGATCCGCCGCTCGACACCTACGCCGGGGAACGCTTCACGGATCCCTCTCCCCGGCCGGGGCCCGCGGCCTGGTTCGCGCGGCACGCCCTGCCGGTCGATCCGCTGCGGGCACGGCAGGTGATCTCCGTCCTGACGGAGATCGACGCACAGCCCGCGCGGCCGCCGGTGACGCGGCACGCACCGGTGCGGGTACCGCGGATGCAGAAGTACGCACCGCCGACGACCCCACCGACGGCACGGACTCCACCGGCGCAGCTGCCGGTACGGGGCGAGCCCGGTGTCTGACACCACCCGGCTGCGACGCGAGCAGCCGGCGACGGGGGGCGCCGCGGGCGCGCCTGCCGCGGGCGGCTCCGCGGCTCCGCGGGCCCGGCAGGGGCCGGCCGGCCCTCCTGCGCGCGCAACCGCTCCGGCCATGGCCCGCCGAGCCGGCCAAGGGGCCGGGCACGGGTCCCGCGGCGGTGACTCGATGTTCCGCAACGCCTACGCACTGATGCTCTCCACCGGCGTCTCGGCCGCGCTGGGACTGGGCTTCTGGCTGTTCGCGGCCCGCTACTACTCGCAGGAGGCCGTCGGCCAGGGCTCCGCCGCCATCGCAGCGATGCGGCTCCTGGCGTCCGTCACCGCCACCACCATGATCGGAGCGGTGGTGCGCTACGTGCCCCGGGCCGGGCGGGCGACGGGTCCGCTGGTGTGGCGGGCCTATGCGGTCAGCTCGCTGGTGGTGTGTCTGGCCTCCATGGCGTTCTTGTTCACGCTCGATCTGTGGGGGCCTTCGTACGCTCCGCTGCGCGGCCCCACCGCCGGCCTGGTCTTCACCGCGGCCTGCGTCGGCTGGGCACTTCTGACCCTCCAGGACGGTGTGCTGACCGGGCTGCGCCGGGCCGTGTGGGTGCCTATCGGCAACGCGGTGTTCTCGATCGGCAAGCTGGCGCTGCTCGCCGTCCTGGCCGGTGTGCTGCCCGCCCTCGGCATCTTCGTGTCCTGGGCCGCGGCCATCGCCCTGTCCGTCCTGCCGCTCGGCTGGCTGATCTTCCGGCGGCTCATACCCCGCCAGGCCGCCGCCGACCACGACCGCGAACCGCTGAGCCTGCGCGACATGGGGCGCTTCCTGGCGGGCGACTCGGTGGGGGCGCTGTTCTCCCTGGCGATGATCAACCTGCTGCCGGTCATGGTCGCGGTCCGCTTCGACGCCGCGCACAACGGCTTCTTCTACATCGCGTACACGGTCGGCGGAACGATGGAGTTCATGGCCATCAACATGGCCTCGTCGCTGACCGCGCACGCCTCGCACAGCCCCGGGACCCTGGCGGCGGGGGTGCGCGGCGCGCTGCGCCGGATGGCGTTGCTGCTGGTGCCGGTGGTCCTGCTCCTCGTCGTCCTCGCCCCGCAGATCCTCGCCCCGTTCGGCGAGGACTACGCCGCCCAAGGCACCACCGTGCTGCGCCTGCTGGCCGCCGCGGCGCTGCCGCGTGTGGTGGTCGAGCTCTATATCGGCGTACTGCGTGTGCAGGGGCGTACGGGGATGCTGGCCGTGCTCCAGGGCGTGATGTGCGCCCTGGTTCTCGGCAGTGCGGCGCTGTTGCTCGGCCGCAGCGGGATCGACGGGGCGGGCTGGGCCGTGCTCCTGTCGATGACGGTGATGGCCCTGGCGTCCGCGCCCGGCCTGCGCGCCGCGCTCACCGGCCGGGAGGGCCCGCCACGGCGGCACGCCGGTCCGCCGCCCGGGGAGTACGGCACGACCTGGGCGCGGCGTGCGGCCGAACGGCGCGGCGAGGCTGCGGCCAGGTACTCGTCGCGGTACGGCACCGGGCGGGCACGCGGGACGCCGTACCCGCGGGCCGCTCACGAAGCCACGACGCCCGCGTCCGGCACCCGGCCGACCGCCGACGCCGGAGCGGCGCAACAGGCCGGCCGCGAGCCCTCGCGCGCAGAGGATTACGCCGTCACCGCGCTGTGGATGCTGCTCGGGGTCGTCTGCGGGCTGTTCTGGGCTCCCCTGGTACGGGCGCCCGACCTCTCCGCTGCCGCCCCGCTGTCCGGGGTCGAACTGGTGCAGGTCCTACCCCTGTTCACCGTCGGGGCCGCTCTCCTGCTGGTCGTCGTGCAGTGTGCGGCCCTCGCGCTGCCGCGGCCGCAGGGCGTGCTGCTCGGAGCCACCGTGGCGGTCACCTTCGCCGCGTTGCACACCGCGCCCGCGTTCCTCGGGCGCCCGCCCGAGTCCGGCCCACTGCCCGTGGCCTGCCAATTACTGTGCCTGGCCGCTGTGCTGACGATCCTGCACCAGGCCCGGCTGCCGGTCCGCGCACGATGGAGCGTGCTGTGGCTGCTCGCCGTGAGCGGCTGGGCGCTGCAGCGGCCGCTCGCCCCCGTCCTCCTCCCTCTGCTGCTGCTCCTCATCGGCACGGCGTGCGCACTCGCCCTGCTGCGCCGACACCGACGTACCGATTGATCAGGGGGAAAGCGTGCGCCAGCCAGTCCCATCGGCCGACAGAGCCGTGGCCGAGCCTTCCTCGATGGATCTCGCCGATCTGCCGGGTCCCGCCCGATCGCCCTGGATCGGGCCGCTGTGCCTGGCGGCGCCGCTCGTCGCCGCACTTGGCCTGTGGGCGTACGCCGTCTCCCGCACCGACACCGGCACGCTCGGCGACTTCGGACTCGTCGGGGCGCTGCCCGTGGCGTACTGGGCGGGGCTCGCGCTGCTGACCGCCGGCTTCTGGATCTGCGTACGTGACCCACGGCGTCGCAACCGGTGGCCGCTCGCGTACACACTGGGCCTGCTCGTGATGGAGCGGGCCACCCAGGCGCTGGTCTACTCCACGCCGCTGTACGCGTGGGCGTGGAAGCACGACGCGGTCATCGAGCATCTGCTGAGCGCGGGCCGCCTCGAGACGACCGGCGGCCGCCTCGGCGACATGGCCGTCTACGACCAGTGGCCGGGGTTCTTCGCCGCGCAGGCCGCCCTCGTGCGCCTGACGGGGGTGGAGAACTCCCTGGCGTACATGGCCTGGTGGCCGCTGCTGTCCAGTGTGCTGCTGCTCGCGCCGCTGATGCTGATCTACCGCACCTTCACCCAGGACCGCAGGCTGCTGTGGACCGCGCTCTGGCTGTTCTGTGTCGCCAACTGGGTCGGCCAGGACTACTTCTCGCCCCAGTCGCTCGCGCTCGCCCTCTATCTGTCCGTGATTGCGATCCTGCTGCGCCGCGGCGAACGCCCGGTGCGCGGCAGCCGGTCCCGGCGGCTGATGTGGGCCGTGCTGCTGGTCCCCCTGATCGCCGCCCTCGTCATTTCGCACCAGCTCACGCCGGTCATGCTGATCGTCGCGCTCGCGGGGCTGTGCCTGCTGCGGCGCTACCGCGACTGGCTGCTGCCCGCCGTGCTGCTGCTGGTGTTCCTCGCCTGGAACCTCACCGCGTCGCTGCCTTTCCTGCGCGAGGCGGTGCCCGACATGGTCCGTTCCTTCGGGGATCTGCGGGGCAATCTGGAGACCGGGTACGGCTCGACACCGACCGGTACCGGGCCGGTGATCGTCTCCTGGATCTCCCGGCTGCTCTCGGCGGCCGTCCTGCTGCTCGCCGCGCTCGGCGTGTGGCGCAGACCGGCCCTTCGGCACCGGGCCCGGCCGCTGCTGCTGCTCGCCGCGGTCCCACTGCTGATGCTGGTCGCCAACGACTACGGCAGCGAAATGATCTTCCGGGTGCTGCTGTTCATGCTGCCGGGGGTCTGCTTCTTCGCGGCCGCGGCGCTGCTGCCCGACGTACGCCCGCCGGCGGCGCGGCCCGAGGCCGCCGGGGCGCCGCAGCCCGCGCGCGGACTGCGCTTCGCAGTGCTGCCGGGGGTGGCACTGCTCGCCCTCACGGCGGCCTTCGTGCCCGGCTATGCCGGCAAGGACCGGCTCAGCCACTTCCCGCCACAGGAGGTCGCCCTGGTACGGGAGGTCGTCGAGCATGCCCCGCGAGGCTCGCTCGTGGTCGCCGCGCACCGCAACTACCCGCTCGCCTACGACGGTTACTGGCGCATCGGGCACTACTGGTTCCTCGACGACAGCGTGGACCATGTCGAGGAGATCCTGCGGGACCCGGCGGGCACGCTGGCCCGGGACATGGCCGGGGTGGAACCGCCCGGCCGCGCCTACTTCCTGCTCACACAGGGCCAGATCGCCAACTCCGAGATGAACGGCATGCTCACGGCTCGGCAGCTGCGGGCCATCGAGGAGTCCGTTGCCGCCTCGCCGCTCTTCGAGCGGGTGGCCGGCAACGGAGCGGGCGCCGTCTACGAGCTGAAGCGCACGGAGGCCACCGGATGACCAGCGGATCCCTCGCCGCCCGGCTGCTGCCGCCGCTCGCGGGCTGCGGCGCGATCGCCGCCACGCTGCTGCCGGACGGCTCACCGCTGCGGGCCGCCGCCGTCGCCGTGTTCCTCCTCGCGGGCCCGGGCGCGGCCGTGGTGCGCGTCTGCGCCCCGGCGCTGCGCGGACAGCGGCCGGCCGGCCCGGCCGAGAGCTGGGACGCGGACTTCGCACGTGACTCGGGACGCCTCGAACTGCTGGTCCTGACCGTCTTCCTGAGCGCGAGCGCCGCGGTCGTGTGCGCCACCGCGCTGCTGGCCGCCGACGCCTTCAGCGGGCTGGCGGTCCTCGTCGCGCTCACCGCGCTGACCGCGCTCGCCGCCTGCGTCCCGCCCGTGACCGGGGCCGAGGCCGCGGACCGGGATCCGGCCACGCGCGCACCCTCGAAACCACAGAAGGGCTCGACCACGTGACACCACGCCGACGCCTCTTAGGCCCTGTCCGGCCTCCCGGACAGGGCTTGGCCGGGGCGCCCGGAAGTCATCGTCAGCACACACCTCACGAGCGACGCGGGCGGTGGGCGGCGACCGGCGTCCTGGTCGCGTTGCTGCTCGGCGGCGTGCTCGCCCTCACCTTCACGGGCCCCCAGGACCCGCCGCCGCGAGGCAGCGCCCGGTGCCGGCCGACCGAGCAGCTGGTGCCGAACTGCGGCGCGTGGTTCGGCGCTTACGTACGGCACGACAAGCCCGATCTGGAGGAGAAGGTCCTGGCCTACGAGCAGCGGATCGGCCGCAGACTCGACATCGTGTACACGTACCACGACATGTCGACGGACGGCCTGGAGGGACAGCTGCTGACCGAACAGGAGCAGCGCGTCGGCAGGGACCGGATGCTGCTGCTGTCCTGGGAGAGCAAGTGGTGGAACGGCACGGCTGCTCAGCAGCCGAGCTGGCGGCAGATCGCCGCGGGCCGGCTCGACCACGCGGTGATCGACGTCCAGGCCCGGCGGATCAGGGACTACGGGCGGAAGGTGTTCGTCTCCTTCGACCTGGAGATGGACACCCGCACTCCGGCCGCCGGTACTCCCGCCGAGTACGTCGCCGCCTACCGCCACATCCACGACCGGTTCCGTGCGCTGGGCGTGAAGAACGTCGTGTGGACATGGATCATCACGGGCTACACCGGGCACAGCGGGATGTTCCGCAGCCTGTATCCGGGAGACGACTACGTCGACTGGATCGGCTACAACCAGTACAACTACTTCCGCTGCCACAAGACGTCCTGGCGCAGCTTCGAGCAGACGCAGCGGGATACGCACGAGTGGATCCGCGCGCACCTCTCCGCGGACAAGCCGCTGATGCTCTCCGAGTTCGGCACGGCCGACGATCCGCGGCGACCACGGGCGCAGGCCGACTGGTACGCGGAAGTACCGCGGGTGGTGAAGGAGTTGGACGGGGTGCGGGCGGCCCTGCAGTGGAACCACCGCGACCCCGGCCCCGGCTGCGACCTGTCGCTGGCCCGGGACACGTCGTGGCAGAGCCTGCGCGAGGCCGTGTCGGACCCGTACTTCCGCCAGCCCCTGCCGGACCGCTGACACCTCAGCCCGCGAACACCGGACCCTTGACGGCAGCGCGGGCGCGCCGGTACAGCCGCCAGCCGAGCGTCGGAAGCGAGTCGGGGAACGGCGCGACCGGTGCGCCGCGCCCTTCCATCCATGCCTCGACGTCCAGGGCCGTATGGCCGCGACGCACGATGAGCCGCGCGATGCGGTACGTCTCGTCCCTCTGCGAGCTCAGCGCGTGCCGTACGGCGGCCGCCGACACATAGCCCGCGGCGGCCGCGGCCCTGCGTACCGCCCGGCTGTTGTAGCCGTGCGGATAGGCAAGATGCCCCACCTCGTGGCCGAGTACGTCCTCCAGGGCAGCCTTCGGCTCGTCCAGCTCGCGGCGGAGCGCCGTCGGCGGCAGTGTGTCCAGCTGCGGATGGGTGAGTGTGTGTGCGCCCACCTCCATGCCGTAGTGCTCGAGCAAGGGGGCCCGGGACAGCGTCATCATCGGCGCGGGCGGCAGCAGGCTGCTGCCGCCCGGGGTGATCGCCCCGGTGGTGAGATACGCGGTTGCGGGCATGCCGCGCCCCGCCAGCGTCTCGGCGGTGGGGCCCGGCAGATCGGCGAACCCGTCGTCGAAGGTGAGGACGACCGGCCGCGGCGGCAGCACACCGCCGTCGCCCGTGAGCCCGTCGACGAGGGTGCCCACGGTGACCGGGGTGCGGCCGCTCGCCGCGATGGCGTCCAGCTGTGCGGCGAACTGCCGTGGTGTGACGGTGAATTCGGCGATCCAGTCGGGCGGATCGTCCATGACGGCGTGGTAGAGCAGGACAGGGATACAGGCGCCGGCACCGCTGTGTGCCATGTCAGCGCTTCCCGTCCCGGTCGTCGGGCGACGGCAGCGGTACGCCGCGCAGGCGCAGCCGCGCCCGTACGTAGCCGAGCGGCCCGGCCAGCATCCCGCGGCGCTCCAGCCGGGACAGATGGCGCGGCCAGGGATGGTCCTGCGCCCCGTGCCGCCCGGGCGACGCGGCGCCGGCGCGCCCCTCGCGGTGGGCGGTGATGGCGCGGGCGTGCGCGAGGCCGCGCGGCAGCTTGCGCAGCAGGGCGGGCAGCAGGTCGGGCCTGCGCACCAGCAGGGCGGTGAGATAGGCGGTGAGGCCCGCGCCGTAGCCGTACGCCTGGTTCATCAGGTCCTGCCACGTCTCCCGGTGGTGGTGCCAGACCAGGGCTTCGGGCGTGTAGCGCAGCCGGTGGCCGGCGGCGAGGACGCCGGCGAACGCGTACAGGTCGTCGCCCCCCCTGGCGGGTGTGCCGGTGCCGGTGGCCGGGTCGAAGCCGCCGATGTTCCGCAGGGCCGTGGCGCGGAAGGCCATGTTCGCTCCGGAGCCGAAGCTGCCCGCGGTGAAGGGGAACAGCGGTTCGTCGGCGGGCGGATGTGCCGGGTCGTAGGTGCGCGGGGCGAAGCCCTTGGCGAAGCCGCCGTGGCTCTCCAGGAGGATCTGGGCGGGGGTGCTCAGCCGGGCGGGCAGGATCAGCCCGGTCGTGCAGCCCAGCCGCGGGTCGTCCGCGAACGGCGCGGTCAGGGCGGTGAGCCAGTGCGGGTCGGCGACGACGTCGTCGTCGGTGAAGGCGATGACCGCTCCGTCGGCGAGGGCGACACCCCGGTTGTGGGCGACGGCGAGACCCGGCACGGGCTCGCGCACACAGCGGACGCGGACGCGCTCCCGGTCGGCGTACTTGAGCCGGACGAGGTCCTCGGTGGCGTGGGTGACGGGCGCGTTGTCGACGACGACGATCTCGAAGTCCGGGTGGTCCTGCGCGAGCAGGGAGTCGAGCGCACGGGCGAGCCGGTCGGCGCCCTCGCGGGTGGCGACGACGACGCTGGTCCGGGGCAGATCGTCCGTCGAGCGCGGGACGGCGGTGGCCGGCGGTGCGGGCGGCTCGCGGCCGGCGAGCCTGGCGCGAGCGGCCGCGGCCACGGCGTCGGAGGGGTCCCGGCCCGGCGGGATGCGGCAGACGACCGTGGCGACGGGCCGGCCGCGCAGCCGGACCAGGGCATAGACGTCCCTGTCCCGGCCCGCCGCCGGCCGGGCCCCTGACCGGCCCGTGCCGTACCCGCCCCTTTCCGGGTCGGAGGCCGGCCCCACTGCTGGGCCGGGAGCAGGACGGAAGGACAGGACGGCACCGTCGGGGCCGTCCAGGTCCAGTTCGACGACTCGCATGGCGGCCGGCAGCTGCGGCCTGCGGGACGCGCTCGGGCCGTGCGGTGTGCTCGGGCGGTGCGGTGTCCTCGGCATACGTCTCCCCCACTGTCGTCGTTCTGCGTCACCACCCCGTCAGCGGCGGCGCAGGCTTCCCACCCGGTTCAGTGTCTGCTGCGCATATCCGGCCAGCCGTGGTCTGCTGCGTACGAAGCTGTGCGCGCGGCGCACCGGCTCGCGGCCCAGCCACAACAGGGCGGCTCGCGCTCCGGGCCGTACCGACGCGCCTTCGTGGACACGCAGTTCGCCGGTCTTCAGCGCGTCCTTGTACTCGGCGTCGCCGCGCCCCAGGTCCAGCATCCCGATGCCCGCGGCCGCCGCGCCCTCGGCCATCCGCAGGTGCAGGGCCAGACCGGGCGAGTACTTGGCGAACTCGGGGTCGTACGCCGGGAACCAGCAGGACAGCACGGTGCGTGAGCGCAGCCCGAAGTGCGCGGCGACGGGTCTGCCCGCTGTATAGAGCACGGACAGCACGCCGCTGCAGCCGGGCGCGCGGGTCTCCTGCAGCCGCCGCACCAGGATGCTGATCCAGTCCTGGGCGAACCGGTCGCGGCGGCCGGTCCTGCGGTACTGGGCGGACTTCCAGCCCATCAGCGTGTGCAGGGCGGCCGGATCGCGCTCGTCGAAGACGAACCGCACCTCGCCCACCTGGCGACCCAGCCTGCGCTCCTTGGCGAGGGTGGTCTTCAGGAACTTGGGCGACTGGCCGCGCAGGACATCCTCGTAGGCGGCGTATCCGGCACCGATGTCGACGACCGGCGAGCCGAACTCCTCGGCCGCGCCCGCCCCGAACGTTTCCTGGCCCGCTTCGAGATTGTCGAACTCCCAGGTGGACAGGCCACAGGCACGCAGCAGCTCGCGCGGGGCGATCCGCAGTCCCGGGCGCAGCACGGCTCCCTGGCAGTCCGAGACTCCTAACCCGATCGCCCGCCCGTGGCCCAGAGGCCCCTGCTCGTACGGGAAGAAGCCGGCCGGCTGCCCGTCGTCCCACAGCACCGCGACCCTGGCGGCGGATCGCACCCGGCCGACGGCCAGCGTGAACTCCGGTTCCATGAACGGATTGGCCGGTGCACCGCTCTTGGCGCGTAACTCCCGCCAGGCATCGGTCTCCCGCGCGCCCAGTTCCGACGGTGTCATCACATGAATGCGGACATCGCTCAACGTGCCCCCGACCTTCCCCCTTGAGCCTTCAACTTTGTTTCCCCGGAAGGAAGGTACCGGTGGAAATCGAGACAGGGTAGGGAGCATCACCCTTGTGGTGATGTCTTGTGGTGTGCACAGGCAAGGACTGATGATCGAAGCCCATGTCGCAGTCAGGAGAGCTCCGTTGACGACATCACCCCGCACCCCCCACCGGATGGACCCGGCCGGCGGCTGCCCGCACGCCGCCAACGCCCGGCTGCTCGCCCAGGGCGCCGTGGCGCCCGTCGTGCTCCCCGGCGATGTCGAGGGCATGGCGGTGCTCGGACACGAGGCGCTCAAGGAGTTCCTCGCACACCCCGATGTGGCCAAGGACGCCCAGCACTTCGCCGCGCTGCGGGCCGGGCTCGTCCCGGACGGCTGGCCGCTGAAGACGTTCGCCACGGTGCAGGGCATGACCACGGCCGACGACGCGGACCACCGGCGGCTGCGTTCGCTGGTGAGCAAGGCGTTCACGGCCCGGCGGGTCTCGCAGCTGCGACCGCGGATCGAGACGGTGACCGCGCAGCTGCTCGACGGGCTTCAGGAGGCTGCACAGGCGCAGGACGGTGCCGTGGATCTGCGGGCACACTTCGCGCTGCCGCTGCCGATGGGCGTGATCTGCGAACTGCTGGGCGTGCATGCCGGGTTGCAGGACCGTCTGCATCATCTGTCGAACCGGATCGTCGCCACCGACATCGGCCCCGAGCAGGCCGTGGCGGCCAACCGGGAGATGGTGGAGGTGCTGAGCGCCGTCGCCGCGGGGCGGGCCGAGAGCCCGGGGGACGATCTGACCAGCGCGCTGATCGCCGCCCGCGAGGAGGACGGGGACCGGCTCAGCCCGCACGAGCTGATCGGCACCCTGATGCTGATGATCATCGCCGGGCACGAGACGACGCTGAACCTGATCACCAACGCGGTCCGCGCCCTGTGCGCCCACCGCGACCAGCTCCAGCTGGTGCTCTCGGCCAAGGCCGCGTGGGCGGACGTGGTCGAGGAGACACTGCGCTGGGACAGCCCGGTCAGCTACTTCCCCTTCCGCTACCCCACCCGGGACCTGACCCTTGACGGGACCGTGATCCCCCAGGGCACCCCGGTGCTGGCGGGTTACTCGGCGGCCGGCCGCGACACAGCGGCGCACGGTCAGGACGCGGACCGCTTCGACATCACCCGGGGTGGCGGAGTACGGCATCTGTCGCTGGGCCACGGCCCGCACTACTGCCTGGGCGCGCCGCTGGCCCGGATGGAGGCGACGATCGCGCTGGAGCGGCTGTTCACCCGCTTCCCGGACCTGGACCTGGCGGTACCGGACGACGAGCTGCCGCGCCACGCCAGTTTCGTGGGCAACAGCGTGCGGGAGCTTCCGGTACGGCTCGGGGTCTGACGCGGCGGGGTGCCGCCAGGCCCCTGTCCGGGCGGCGCCTGCGGCGGGCCGCGCCTGCTCCCGTCGCCCGCCGGGTCCAGGGGCCCGATGGTTGGCCTCGCGCGGCCGGCGCATGTCGCGGACCGCACGGCCCGTGCCGCCCAGGACACTTGAGCCCACACCCGCACAGGAGGAGCCCGCCCATGACCCCAGTCACCGCCGTCACCGGAGCGAGCGGCAGCGTCGGCGGCCGCGTGGCGCGCCGCCTGTCCGCCGGCGGCGCCGCGATCCGGCTGCTGGGCCGGGACCCGGCTCGGCTGCCCGAGCTCCCCGGGGCGGTGGCCGCGCCGCCCGCCGCGTACGGCGACGGCGAGGCGATGCGGCGGGCCCTGGACGGCGCGGACACGCTGCTCCTGGTCTCCGCGCACGAAGCGCCGGCGCGGGTGCGGGAGCATACGACGGCCGTGGACGCCGCGGTCGCGGCGGGCGTCCGGCGGATCGTGTACACATCCTTTGTCGGTGCCGCGCCCGATGCGACGTTCACGTTCGCCCGCGATCACTGGCACACCGAGGAGTACATCCGCGCGAGCGGGCTGCGCCACACGTTTCTGCGGGACAACTTCTACCTGGGTGCGTTCCCGGCGATGACCGGGAAGGACGGGGTGCTGCGCGGCCCGGCCCGCCGGGGCCGCGTCGCAGCCGTCGCCCACGACGACATCGCGGACGCCGCCACTGCCGTGCTCCTGGACGACGGCGGCGCGCACGAGGGCGTGGTGTACGACCTCACCGGGCCCACTGCCTTCTCTCTCGCCGAGGCCGCCGAGGAACTGGGCCGGGTCACGGGACGGGCGGTGCACTATGTCCCGGAAACCCCTGAGGAGGCGTACGCCTCACGCGCCGGGTACGGCGCCGAGGAGTGGGAAGTGACCGGCTGGGTCACCTCGTACGAGGCGATGGCCAACGGCGAGATGGCCGCCGTCTCCGACGCGGTGCCCCGGCTCACCGGACACCCGGCGCAGTCCTTCCACGCCTACCTGACCGCACACCCGCGCAGCTATGCGCATCTGCTGCCGCAGCCTTAGAGGCACTGTTTCAGCGGGCGCGCCGGCCGGAGCGCCACACCGCGCTCACCAGCGGCACACCCGGCCGGTAGGCGAGGTGCACATGGCTCGGGGCGTCCAGCAGTGCCAGGTCGGCGCGGGCGCCCGGGGTGAGGCGGCCGATGTCGGTGCGGCGCAGGGCCGCCGCACCGCCGGCGGTCGCCGACCACAGGGCCTCGTCCGGGGTCATCCCCATGTCGCGTACCGCCAGCGCGATACAGAACGGCACGGAGGACGTGAAGGACGAGCCCGGGTTGCAGTCGGTGGACAGCGCCACCGTCACACCCGCGTCGAGCAGGCGGCGTGCGTCGGGCCACCGGGCGCGGGTGGAGAACTCCGCTCCGGGCAGCAGCGTCGCCACGGTGGCGCTGTTCGCGAGCGCGTCGACGTCCGCGTCGGTCAGGTGCGTGCAGTGGTCGGCGCTGGCGGCGTCCAGCTCGACGGCGAGCCGGACACCGGGGCCGTACGACAACTGGTTGGCATGCACCCGGGCGATGAGGCCCTTGGCCTTGCCCGCGGTCAGGATCGCGCGGGCCTGATCGCCGTCGAACGCGCCCTTCTCGCAGAAGACATCGACCCAACGGGCGTACGGGGCACAGGCGTCGAGCATCTCGCCGGTGACGAGGGATACATACGCGGCGGGGTCGTCGGCGTAGTCCGGGGACACGACATGGGCACCGAGGTAGGTCACCTCGTCGGTGTGGCGCGCCGCGATCCGCAGGGCACGGGCCTCGTCCTCGACGGTCAGCCCGTACCCGGACTTCGTCTCGAAGGTGGTTGTGCCCTGTTGGAGCGCCTCGCGAAGGTAGCGGGTGAGGTTGGCCTCGAGCTCGTCGTCGCTCGCCGCGCGGGTCGCGGCGACGGTGGTGCGGATGCCTCCGGCGGAGTAGGCGCGGCCGGACATACGGGCGTTGAACTCCGCGGTGCGGTCGCCTGCGAAGACGAGGTGGGAGTGCGAGTCGACGAACCCGGGGATGGCGCAGCGGCCGTCGGCGTCGTGGACGTCGTCGGCGGCGGGCGCGTCGGCGGCGCGCCCGACCCAGGCGATGCGGTCGCCGTCGAGGACGACGGCGGCGTCCTGGACGAGGCCGAGGGGGCTGCCGTCGCCGAGGGCGGGGTCGTTGGTGACGAGGCCGGCGATGTTGGTGACGAGGGTGGTGCGGGTCATGGTTCCTCTCATTTCCCGGCGGGAAGATCCAGCCCCGCCGGCGTTCGAGGCGCGGGGGTCCGGGGGCGGACCCCCCGGTCACGGGAAGTGGGGGTCCCCCTCGCCGCCAGGCGTTGGGGGAGGGGGTGGGGAACTACAACGTCACGAACGCAGCGCGCCCACCGCCTCGGCCAAGGCCCCCGCCACATCCGGCACCAGCGCATGCACGCCGTCGCGGACCACATGCCGCCCCGCGACCACCGTGTCCCGCACATCCGCGGCCGTCGCCATGAAGACCGCCGTCTCCGCGCCCAGCCGCGGCAGCGGGCCCGACGTACGGACCGAGTCCAGGGCCACGGTCGCGAAGTCCGCCTGCGCGCCCGCCTCCAGGCGGCCCGCGTCCGGCCACCCCAGTGCGGCATGGCCGGAGGCGGTCGCGGCGCGCAGCAGCGCCGCCGCCGTCCAGTGGCCACGGGTGCGCGAACGCAGGCGCTCGTTCAGTTCCATCGCGCGCGCCTCCTCCAGGAGGTCGATGACCGCGTGGCTGTCGCTGCCGAGCGACAGCGGCGAGCCCGCGCCCTGGAGCGCGGGAGCGGGGCCGATGCCGTCGGCCAGGTCGCGTTCGGTGGTGGGGCACATACAGGTGCCGGTCGACGTGCCGCCCAGCAGCGCGATGTCCTCGGGCGTGAGGTGGGTGTTGTGGACGCCGGTGGTGCGCGGGCCGAGCACTCCGTGGTCGGCGAGCAGCCGGGTGGGGGTGCAGCCGTGCGCGGCGAGGCAGGCGTCGTTCTCCGCGGTCTGCTCGGAGAGGTGGACGTGAAGGGGCGCATCGCGCCCCGCGGCCCACTCCGCGACCGTGGACAGCTGCGCCGCCGGGACGGCTCGTACGGAGTGGATCGCCGCGCCGATCCGCACCAGCTCGCTGTCCTTCAGCTGCGCGGCGCGCTCGGCCCAGGCGTCCGCGGTTCTGTCGGAGAAGCGGAGCTGGTGGGTGTTCGGCTCCTCTCCGAAGCCGGACGACAGATATGCCGTGTCCAGGAGGGTGATCCGGATCCCCGCGTCGGCCGCCGCGGCGATCAGCGCCTCACCCATCGCGTTGGGGTCCGCGTACGGGGTGCCGCCGGGCGCGTGGTGCAGGTAGTGGAACTCGCCGACGGCCGTGATCCCGGCCAGCGCCATCTCCGCGTACACCGCCCGCGCCAGTGCGTGGTACGTCTGCGGGGTGAGCCGGGACGCGACCTGGTACATCACCTCGCGCCAGGTCCAGAAGGTTCCCGAGCCGACCTGGACCGTGCCGCGCAGTGCCCGGTGGAAGGCGTGCGAGTGGGCGTTCGCGAGTCCTGGGATCGTCAGCCCTCGCAGTACCGTCGCACCCGGCTCCGGGGCCTCGACCCCGGTCCGTACGGCAGCGATCCGGCCCTCGTGCACATCCAGGGCCACGCCCGGCTCCACATGGGTGTCGAGCCAGGCGTGCTCCGCCCAGTAGGTCAGCTGCACGCGAGACCCTCCAGTACGTCGGCGAGCGCGATGACCCCGGCGACACAGTCGTCCTCGGCCGCGTTCTCGGCCGGGGAGTGCGAGACGCCCGTGGGGTTGCGTACGAACAGCATGGCGGTCGGGACGGAGGCTGACAGGATTCCCGCGTCGTGTCCCGCGCCGGTGCCGAGGACGGGAACGGCCCCGCCCAGGATCTTGTTCAGCTCGTCGCGCAGGGCGTGCTCGAACTCGACCACGGGCGTGAAGGACTCCCGGACGACCCGCAGATCCACGCCGTCACGGTCCGCGCGCTCCTTCGCGGCCTGCTCGACCGCGGTGACGACCGTGTCCAGCGTGGCCTGGTCGGCGGCGCGGGAGTCGAGCCAGCCACGGACGAGCGAGGGAATCGCGTTGACGCCGTTCGGTTCGACGGAGATCTTGCCGAACGTGGCCACCGCGCCCGCGAGTTCCGCCTCGCGGCGGGCGGCGAGCACGGTCTCCGCGTACGTCAGCATCGGGTCGCGCCGGTCCACGAGGCGTGTGGTGCCCGCATGGTTGGCCTCGCCGTGGAAGTCGAACCGCCAGCGGCCGTGCGGCCAGATGGCGGAAGCGATCCCCACCGCGTCCCCGGACAGGTCCAGGGCACGGCCCTGCTCCACATGCAGCTCGACGAACGCGCCGATACGGGCGAGGCGTTCGGGGTCCGGGCCGATGGCGGCCGGGTCGTGACCGGCCGCCTCCATGGCCTGCGGCAGGCTGATCCCGTCGCTGTCGCGCAGCTCGTACGCCTTTTCCTTTGTCAGCTGTCCCGCGGCCAGCCGGGAGCCGACACAGGCAAGCCCGAACCGGGCGCCCTCCTCGTCACCGAAGTTGGTGATGGCGAGGGGTCTGGTGAACTCCGCACCCCTGCCGCGGAGTTCGTCGAGCGCCGCGAAGGAGGACACGACGCCGAGGGGGCCGTCGAAGGCGCCGCCGTCGGGGACGGAGTCGAGGTGCGACCCCGTCACGACGGCATCCCCGGCGGCGACGTCCTTGTAGGACGCCGCACCGAGCCAGGCCCACTGGTTGCCGTTGCGGTCGAGCTCGTAGGCGAGGCCGCGGGACTCGGCCTGCGCCTTGAACCAGGCACGGCATTCCTGGTCCGCGCCGGTCCAGGCGTAGCGGCGGTAGCCGCGGGTGCCGGCGTCGCGTCCGATGGGTGCGAGCTCGGCCCACATGGCGTGGAACGAGGAGCCCGGCCCCGCCGGGGAGCGCCCGCCCGCGGTCAGGGCTTCGCCCGGGCCCTCCCCCGCTCGCCCGGCGGCACTGTCGCCCACCGCAGAGCTCACGACTCCTCCCGCATCGGGACCCGGACGCCCTTGTCGTCCGCGACCGACTCGGCGATGTCGTAGCCCGCGTCGACGTGCCGGATGACGCCCATCCCGGGGTCGTTCGTCAGCACGCGGCGGATCTTCTCGCCCGCCAGCTTCGTGCCGTCCGCGACCGAGACCTGACCCGCGTGGATCGAGCGGCCCATGCCGACACCGCCGCCGTGGTGGATGGACACCCAGGAGGCGCCCGACGCGACATTGACCATCGCGTTCAGCAGCGGCCAGTCGGCGATCGCGTCGGATCCGTCGAGCATGGCCTCGGTCTCGCGGTACGGGGAGGCCACCGAGCCGCAGTCCAGGTGGTCGCGGCCGATCGCCAGCGGCGCGGCCAGCTCGCCCGAGGCGACCATGTCGTTGAAGCGCTCGCCCGCGCGGTCGCGCTCGCCGTAGCCCAGCCAGCAGATACGCGCCGGGAGGCCCTGGAAGTGGACGCGCTCGCCCGCCATCTTGATCCAGCGGTGCAGTGACTCGTTCTCCGGGAAGAGGTCCAGCATCGCGCGGTCGGTCTTCGCGATGTCCGCCGGGTCGCCGGACAGCGCGGCCCAGCGGAACGGGCCCTTGCCCTCGCAGAACAGCGGCCGGATATAGGCGGGTACGAAGCCGGGGAAGGCGAACGCCCGGTCGTATCCGGCCAGTTGCGCCTCGCCGCGGATCGAGTTGCCGTAGTCGAAGACCTCGGCGCCGGCGTCCATGAAGCCGACCATCGCCTCCACGTGCTTGGCCATCGCCTCCCGTGCGCGCTGCGTGAAGTCCGCCGGCTTGGACGACGCGTACGACTGCATGTCGTCGAAGTCGACGCCCAGCGGGAGGTACGCCAGCGGGTCGTGCGCCGAGGTCTGGTCGGTGACGATGTCGATGGGCGCGTTCATGGCCAGCAGCTGAGGGACCAGCTCGGCCGCGTTGCCGAGGACACCGATCGACAGCGGCTTGCGCGCGTCGCGGGCCTCGACGGCGAGCTGGAGGGCGTGCTCCAGGGAGTCGGCCTTCACATCCAGGTAGCGGTGCTCGATGCGGCGCTCGATCGCGCGCGGGTCGCAGTCGATGCAGATCGCGACGCCGTCGTTCATGGTGACGGCGAGCGGCTGGGCGCCGCCCATGCCGCCGAGACCGGCGGTCAGCGTGATGGTCCCGGCCAGCGTGCCGTTGAACTTCTTCGCCGCGACCGCGGCGAAGGTCTCGTAGGTGCCCTGCAGGATGCCCTGGGTGCCGATGTAGATCCACGAGCCGGCCGTCATCTGGCCGTACATGGTCAAGCCCAGCTGCTCGAGCCGTCGGAACTCCTCCCAGTTCGCCCAGTCGCCGACCAGATTGGAGTTGGCGATGAGCACCCGGGGGGCCCATTCGTGGGTCTGCATGACGCCGACCGGGCGGCCGGACTGGACGAGCATCGTCTCGTCCTGCTTCAGCGTCTTCAGCGTGCGCACCATCGCGTCGAAGGAGCGCCAGTCCCGGGCCGCCTTGCCCGTGCCGCCGTAGACGACGAGCTTGTCCGGGTGCTCGGCGACCTCGGGGTCGAGGTTGTTCTGGAGCATGCGCAGGGCGGCTTCCTGCTGCCACCCCAGGGCGCTCAGTTCCGTACCGCGCGGTGCCCGAACGGGGCGGGGTCCTGACATGGCAATGCCTCCTCGCGACTGCGACTGCGACTGCGACTGCTGCGATCGACCGCGGACGACCGCGACAATCGGTGTTGAATAATCTATTCACATCCTGACGTTCTGAATAGTTGTAGTCAACAGCTGCGCGGTACCCACCCGGATGATTGGCTGACACACATGTCTGACGACCTCCGCGACCGCAGGGATCAGGCCGTGCGAGCGGCCGTCGAGCAGGGGCTGCTGAGCGAGGCGGAGCCAGTGGCCGCCCTGCTCGACGTGGCGGGCATCCGCGCATCGGCGGCCGCCCTGCGTGCGGCGTTCGCCGCCGTCACCGACGCGCCGGTGCTGCACGCCTTCGCCGTGAAGGCCGCGCCGCTGGTGCCCGTGCTCGCGCTGCTGCACGCCGAGGGCATCGGCGCGGAGGTGGCGAGCCCGGGCGAGCTGGCCCTGGCCAGGGCGGCCGGTCTGCCCCCCGGCCGCACCGTCCTGGACTCCCCCGCCAAGACCCCCGCCGAGCTGCGCGAAGCCCTCGCGCTGGGGATCGCCGTCAACGCCGACAACCCCCAGGAGCTCGCCCGCCTCGACACCCTGCTCCCCGGCGGGCCCACCGCCTCCCCGCTCGGCCTGCGCGTCAATCCGCAGGTCGGCGGCGGTTCCATCGACGCGCTGTCGACGGCCACCGCCACCTCCAAGTTCGGGGTCGCCCTGCGCGACGAGGGCGCGCGCGCCTGGGTCGTACGCGCCTTCCTCGACCGCCCCTGGCTCACCCGGCTGCACGCCCACTCCGGCTCCCAGGGCGTGCCGCTGAACCTCATGGCCGACGGCATCCGGGTGGTGTACGAGCTGGTCGAGGAGATCAACGCCGCGGCCGGCCGACAGCAGATCGACACCGTCGACATCGGCGGCGGCCTGCCGGTCAACTTCTCCTCCGACGAACAGACCCCGACCTTCGACACCTACGCCCACCTGCTGAAGGAACGCGTGCCCGGCCTGTTCGACGGCCGCTACGGCCTGGTCACCGAGTTCGGCAGGTCACTGCTCGCCAAGCACGGCACCCTCATCGCCCGGGTCGAGTACGCCAAGTCCGCCGGCTCCCGGCCCATCGCCGTCACTCATGCCGGTGTGCAGGTGGCCACCCGTACCGTCTACGACCCCGCGTCCTGGCCGCTGCGCATCGCCGCGTACGACGGCGAGGGAGAGCCCAAGCCGGGGCCGGCCGTCGCCCAGGACATCGCGGGGCCCGCCTGCTTCGCCGGTGACCTGATCGCCGTGGGACGGGCGCTGCCACTGCTGGAGCAGGGTGACGTGATCGCGGCGCTGGACACCGGCGCGTACTACTTCTCCAGCCACTACGGCTACAACAGCCTGCCCCGCCCGGCCGTCCACGGCTTCACCGCCGGGCCGGACGGCGAGGTCCGCTTCACGACCGTACGGGCGGCCCAGACGCTCGACCAGATCGTCACGGAGTCCGGCGGCGCCCACGCCGACGCCCTGATCCGGTAGCGGCCTCCGGCGCAGGGCACGGTCGAGCGGGGGCGGTTGTCGCAGCCCGGTGGTTCCATGGGTCCATGGCAACCAGGACTGTCGTCGTCGAGCGCATGATCCGGGCATCTCCGGAACGGGTGTGGGAGGCCCTGACCGACCTTCGGGGCACGGAGCGCGTGCTCAGCGGGGTGGAACGGATCGAGGTCCTCACCGAGGGCGGCTTCGGGGTGGGCACACGGTGGCGCGAGACCCGGCGGATGCTGGGCAAGGAGGCCACCGAGGAGATGTATGTGACCGCGAGCGAGCCGCCCGAGCGTTTCGTGGTGGAGGCGGACTCCCAGGGCGCCCACTATGTGTCGGAGTTCGTGCTGCTGACCGCCGGCCCCGAGGCGACGACGGTGCGGATGACGTTCTCGGCCGTCCCGCCCGGCGGATTCATGGGCCTGCTCGCCAAGCTGCTCGGCGGCCTCGGCGTCAAGGCCGTGAGCAGGGCGATCGCGAAGGATCTCGAGGATGTCGCCGCTGCGGTGGAGAGCCGCAGGGGCTGACGCCGAACACTTCGCGGGGATCGTCCTCGCCTGCTTGCGACCGGGCGGGGGCACGCCGAACAACCCTGGGTGCGAACAGGGCACGGCGGACCCTATCGGACCGCACGCATGTTCCGACGGAAATTGCCAGAACTTCCACCAGCGGTCAGTACGGTGCGTAACGTCGCCGTCACGGACGCACGTCCGAGCCGTTCGTACACGCGCTGGAGGGGAGTTCCGCGTGCCCGGAATCGACGAGTGCCTGCTGCACGCCATGCGGCTGCCCGGAGCACGCGGCGCCGCCGTCGTCGACTGGACCAGCGGGCTCGCCCTCGGCACGGTCGGGGACGCGGCCGGCGACGACCACGAGACGGCAGCGGCCGAGACGGCCGAACTGGCGCGGATGGCCGCGGAGCACTCCACGTTCGCCCCTGCGGACAAGAGCCTTGATGTCGAGGATCTCGTCGTCACCACCCGCAGCAGCTACCACCTGCTGCGTTTCGTCGACACGTCGTTCGACAGCAGTGTGCTGCTGCATCTGTGGCTGGACCGCACCGACGGCAATCTCGCCCTCGCCCGGCTGCGGATGCGGGAGCTGACCGAGCGGCTGGTGCTGGAGTGACCGTCTCGCCCATGCTGCTGCGTCTCGCCTCGGAGCGGGCCACCGGTGCGCTGCTGCGCGACCGGGGCACGCTCTACCTCGTCGACGGCCAGGTGGTGCACGCCGAGAGCCCCGCGGCGCCGGGCCTGGACGTCCTGCTGACGGCGGGCGGCCTGCTCGGCGAAGAGGGCTGGCAGGAGGCCCTGCGGGAGGCCGGGGCACACGGCGGGGTCGGCCGGTACCTGGTCGAGCGCGGCCGCCTCTCAGGCGGCGAGCTGGAGATCTGCCACCTCGGAGCGCTGTACGACGCGGCGTTCTTCGCACTCGCCCCCAGCCGCGGACCGAGCCGGTTCCGTTACGGCGTTGCCCACTGGATCGGTCCCGTACGGCCCGTGACCGCCGAGGCCGTCGAACGGGAGACGCTGCGGCGCCGGGAGGTGATGAGTCGGCTCTGGGCGCACCCCGAGCCGGACATCGCACCGGTCGTCCCCACCGGGGGACCACCCGGGGTCCGGGTCGCCGCACGGCAGCGGGCCGTGCTCGACCTCGCGGACGGCGTACGGACCCCGGGGGACATCGCGCGGACCCTGGGGCGCCCGGCCTTCCACACGCTGGTGGATGTCCACCGGCTGGCCGCGGCGGGCCTTGTCGAACTGCCCCGGACGCCGTCCACGCCCTTACTGCCGCCCGTCATCACACGGGCGGAGACGTTCCCCGACCCTGATGTCGCCTTGCTCCGCCGGCTCCGTGACGCCTTGGAGGCAACGCTGTGATTCGCGCGCTCCGGCAGCGCGCCGAGAGGAGACAGCTGATGGCCGCGAGTAGCGGAGTCCTCGACGAACTGCGCCGGTTGAGGACCCGGTTGCCGCAGCTCACCGGCGCCTTCGCGGCGAGTGTGGACGGTCTCGTACTTGCCAGGGACGCCGCCGACACGGAGGCGGAGAGCGTCGCGGCGCTCACCGCGGCCGCGCTCGGCGTCGCCCAGCGGCTGACCGAGACGACCGGGCAGGGCGGCTTCCGGGAGCTGCTGGTCCGGGGAGAGGGGGGCTATGTCGCCACCTATGCGGCGGGCTCGTCCGCCGTGCTGACCCTGCTGGCCGAGCCCCGCATCAATGTCGGCCGGCTCCACCTCGAGGCCCGTCGCGCCGGTGTCCGGATCGGCGAGCTGGTCGACGACGCCCTCGACCGACCGGAGAACGCCTGACCCATGGCAGCCACCCCCGCGACACCACCTGGCCGGAAGTCCGACAGAACACCCACGAGAACGACCACGCGAACAACCAACAGACGGAAGGGAAGTGCGTCTCTCATGGCCAACACCGAAAGCGCCCTCAAGGAAGCCACCACGACCATCGAGGGTGCCATCGGCGCCGCACTAGTCGACTACACCAGCGGAATGGCCCTCGGCACCATTGGCGGCGGCAAGGATCTCGACCTGACCGTGGCCGCGGCCGGCAATACCGATGTGGTCCGGGCCAAGGTCCGCACCATGGAGCACCTCGGCCTCAAGGAAGATATCGAGGACATCCTGATCACCCTCAGCTCGCAGTACCACCTGATCCGGCTCCTCAAGGGCCGTGGCACCAGCGGGCTGTTCCTCTATCTGGCCCTGGACAAGCAGCGCGCGAACCTTGCCATGGCCCGGCACCAGCTGAGGCAGATCGAGAACACGCTGGAGGTCTGACCGGGGCTCAGCGCCGACGCCGCGCCCCGCCGGGCGCGGCGTCGCCGGCCGCGACGCCCGTGGTGCGAAATCCCTTGGTCCGCTTGCCTACCGGGCCGTTCGGCACCCAGTCGGTACGCACCCACAGCAGCCTCTCGCCGGCACGCTCGAGGCGGCCGAGCCACAGAGCCTTGGCCCACAGGCCGACGCCCGCGCCGGCCAGCAGTGCCCCACCCGCGGTGGGCAGCGCGAACGAGCTCCCTACGGCGCCGGCGAAGGCGAGCAGCAGCGACCAGCAGTGGGCACGCCGCCACACCCGCAGGGTCACCCGGCGGTCCTGGAGGATGTCGTGCCGCCCGGCGCGTGTTGCGCACCCGGCGAGACGGCTGTAGCGCCCGCGCCGTACGAGAGCGGCCACGGCGGCCGCGGCCAGGAACAGTGCGGCCCCGGCGAGAACCCCGATCCGCCGACCGGTGAGCCCGGGCAGCAGGGCGCCGATTCCTGCGGCGAGCAGTCCCAGCCACCACAAGGGCGCCGCCCCTGCCCGTACGACCACGGCCACGCGCCCCAACGACTGCGCCCCGCGCACGCCCCGGGTGGCCCCTTCACCGGCCCCCGGCACCAACGCCCCCTGGCCTGCCCGAACCCGGCCCCGTCCCCCGCCCCCGCCCCGGGCGGACCCTCCACCAACACCGGCCACCAACGCCCCCTGGCCTGTCCGAACCCGGCCCCGTCCCACGGTCGTCATCCCTCCGCCTGCCTTGCCGATTCCCCTTTCGGCCGCGGAGATTAGTCGCTCTTACTGAGCGGCGCCTGAGATTCCGGCTAACCGGCGTTCCTCACTCCACGAACAGGCCGCGTGCCGCCGCCTGGGTGTCGAAGTCCTCCAGACGCGCCTGGGCGTCCGGCAGGTCGTCGCACATGGCCTCGAGCAGCACCCGCCCCAGCAGCATCGGGGCGCACGCCGTGTCGAAGGCCAGGCCGGTGCCGACGGCGGCCGGGATCAGCAGATCGCTGTGGGCGGCGACCGGAGCGAAGGCGGAGTCGGCGACCGTCACCACGGACAGCCCGGCCGCCCGCGCGTACGCGAGCGTGTCCACGACCTCCTTGGGGTGGCGCGGCAGCGCGAAGCAGAGCAGCGCGCTCGCGCCGGCCAGCCGGGCCGCGTCGATACGGTCGGCGAGCATCGATCCGCCCTCGTCGAGCAGGCGCACATCCGGGTGCACCTTGGACGCGAAGTAGGCGAACCCGCGGGCCTGCGAGGACGCGGCGCGCAGCCCGAGCACGGGCAGCGGACGGGAGGCGGCGAGCAGCCGGCCGGCCCGCTGGAGCGGCTCGGGGTCCTCGAGGAGTTCGGAGAGGTGCCGCAGATTCTCGATCTCGGCCTGTACGGCCTGCTGGTACTCGTTGTGGGCGTCCTTGCCGGCGACGGCCTCCGGCGGGGCGACCTCGCGCAGGTGCTTGCGCAGGGCCGGATAGCCGTCGAAGCCGAGGGCGACGGCGAAGCGGGTGACGGACGGCTGGCTGACCCCGGCGAGCTCGGCCAGCTCCACACTGGACAGGAACGGCACATCCGCCGCCCGGCGGACCATGCTGTGCGCGATACGACGCTGCGTGGGGGTGAGCCGGTGCCCCTCGAAGAGCTGCTGCAGTCGCGCGGCAGGGCTGTCGTTCATGCCATCCCCCTCATCGGATCCTCTCGTCACGCACTCGGCCGGACGGCCCAATTATTCAGCCACCCAAAACTCTGCATGACGATATGCAGCCCCGGCAAGGGGAAGGGTCGCGGCCCAGCGGGAGACCGGCGTCAGACCGCGGGCCGCGGCCCGAGGAACTCCAGCCGGTTGCCGAGCTTGTGGAAGGCGTAGAACCGGTCGTGGCCCGGGAAGTCGTCGTCCCAGGTCACCTCGTGGCCGCACTCCTCCAGGCGCTCGGCCGGGTCCCGCAGCGAGCGGACGAGGATGCCGGGGTGCGCCTTGCGGGCCGGCCCGAAGTTCTCCTCGACCCCGAGGTGGACCTCCGGTCCGCCGCCCCGGAACCAGCAGCCGTCCCGGGCGGCCGGCACAGCGGGCTTCGCCACCTCGGTCATGCCAGGACATCTCCCCAGAACTGCCGGCACAGGCCCTCGCCGCCTTTGGGGATGGCGAGCCGGACATGGTGCAGGCCGCCGAACGCGAATGCGGTGCCGGTGGACGGGGCGGCGCGTTCAGCAGTCATGGTGTCTTTGTACAACGGCTTGTGGATCTCTGGCTGCCCCTTGGGAAAAGAGGGGTGCTGGCCCCAGTGACGGGACTGACCGGCGCCCGTAGCGTGCCGTGGCATGGAAGCCCGCGACCCTGAGCTCAAGAAGGAGCTCGACGCCACCCTGCACGCCCGCCGCGAGCTGGGCGAGGAGTACGACACCGCACTCGTCGAATCGTTCCTGGAGAAGGTCGAGCAGAGGCTCGACGGCACGGTCGACCGCCGTGTGCGCCGCCGGCTCGCCGAGCAGCAGATGGTCGTCGCCCGCGGCGGCGACCGCCCGAAGTCCCCGGAGGGGAACTTCGGGGAACGCTTCGGCTTCGGGATCGTCTCGCTGGTCCTGGCCATCCCGCTGTCGGCGATCGCCGTGGCCAGCGCCGACCTGGCGGGCCTGGTCGTCGCCTGGCTCGGCATCGTCGGAGTGAACGCGGTGCACGCGGCCCGCGGCCGGACCTGGCTGCGCGGGCCGCAGCGCGAGAAGTCCGACTGGGAGGACTGAGCGCCCGGCGCTCACGCCTGTCGGGTCGGCAGCACGACGGCTTGGCGCAGATTGATGTGCCGGGCGCGGCTCGCGGTGTACGCGATGAGGTCGGCGATGTCCTCGGAGGTGAGCACCTCCACCGCCCTGAACAGCGTCTCCAGCTGCCCGGTCAGCTCCGGGTTGTCGATGTGGTCGCGCAGCTCCGACTCCGTGAGCCCCGGCTCGATGTTGGTGATGCGCACATCGCGCGGGCCGAGCTCAGTGCGCAGCGACTCGGACAGATGGGTGAGCGCCGCTTTGGTCGCCCCGTACACCGCGTAGTTGGGGAAGGTGAGATGCGCGGCGACGGAGGAGATGTTGACCAGGTCGGCGCTGCGGCCGTCCGCGGCCACCGCCACCAGGTCGGCGGTGAACGCCCTGATCACGCGCAGCGCGCCGGTCACATTGGTGTCGATCATCCGCTGCCACTCGTCGATCCGGCCATGGTCGAGCGGGTTCGGCAGCATCACCCCGGCACAGTTGACCACCAGGTCGGCCGGCCCGTACGCGGAGTGGATCCGCTCGACCGCGGAGGCCACCGATTCGTCGTCGGTGACGTCCGCGGTGACCGCGAGGGCCTGGCCGCCCTCGGCGGTGATCTTCCCGGCCAGTTCGTCGAGCCGCCCGGTACGGCGGGCCAGCAGCGCCACGCGGACCCCATGGGAGGCGAGCACCTGGGCAGTGGCGGCACCCATGCCGCTCGCGGCCCCGGTGATGACGGCGGTACGTCCGGCAAGACTGTCGTAGCTCATGATGTGTGCTCCTGTGTACGCGTTCGGCAGTGGACGTTCACCAGAGTCCGCGCCGGGCCGGGGCCTACCCAGGGCTGCGCTCTTCCTGGGTCTGTCAGTACCAGGACGGCCGTCACGGCCTGGCCTACGCTCGAGCCCATGGACGGTGACATCGGAGACTTCCTTCGCTCACGGCGTGCCCGTATCCAGCCCGAGGAGGTCGGCCTCACCCCTTACGGCAGACGTCGGGTGCCCGGCCTGCGCCGCGAGGAGGTCGCCCAGCTGGCGGGGGTCAGCGTGGACTACTACATCCGCCTCGAACAGGGCCGCGGCGCTGGGGGCTCCTCGCGGACGAAGTCCGGGGGAGTCTCGGACGCCGTGCTGGACGCGATCGCTCGCGTGCTGCGCCTGGACGAGACGGAACACGCGCATCTGCGGGACGTGGCCCGCCCGAGGAAGCCCGGACCCGACGCACCGTTCGAGCGGGTACGCCCGGGGCTGCGGCTGCTCCTCGACACGATCGCCGCCGCGCCCGCCTATGTCTTCGGCCGGCGCCTGGATGTGCTCGCCTGGAACGCGCTGGGCGACGCCGTCATCACCTACTCCCGCATGCCCCCTGCCCAACGCAGCATCCCCCGCCAGGTGTTCTTCGATCCGGCCGCGCGGGAGATGTACCCGGAGTGGGAGGCGGTGGCCGCGGAGATGGTCGCGTACCTGCGGCTGTCCGCGGGCCGGCATCCCGACGACCGCCGGCTCACCGCGCTGGTGGGCGAGCTGTCGGTGAAGAGCGAGGACTTCCGGCGGCTGTGGGCGGACCACCAGGTCAAGGAGAAGACGCACGGGGTCAAGCGCATGATCCACCCGGTGGTGGGCGAACTGGCGCTCCCGTACGAGACGCTCGCCCCACCCGGCGACCCGGACAAGCTCCTGGTGGTCTACACCCCGGAACCGGGCTCGAGGACCGCGGAACGCCTTGCGGTCCTGGCCAGTTGGGCCGCGACGTCGGTCGGCGGCTGAGGGCGCGGCACCGTCGGACCCGGCAATGCCCGGGTCCGCGAATGAGCCGAAGGGGCGCGGCTCCGTCGAAAGGGTGGGGTCCCCCGGACGGAGTCCGGGGGGAGCGCGGAGGCCGCGAGGGCGGTTTCGATATGCGGCTCCGCCGCGCGAGCGGCCGAGCACGGTCGACCGCCGACGACGTCTCAGGCGCCCGGAGGAGAACCGGGCGCCGAAAAGGATATGGCGGGGACCGCCGCACCCCCGGCGAACCGGGGGGCGGGACGACGGCGGTCCCCGCGAAGGACACGGACCGGGTCAGGGCCGGTCTCCGCGTCCGTGGCGTCCGAGAGGTCCGGGAGCCGCTCCGGAAGTCCTGGACGCCGTTTGTGGTGTCGGCCGGGATCCCTGCCCGGTTCCCCTGCCGACATCCACCAATGTGCCGGACGCGTGTTAAGCGGGTGCTGCGCGAACGTGTCGCGCGCGTACCGTTTGCGCGAAACCCTGTTCGTGCTGCGTCACTTGGCGTCGCCGGCGAGGAACGCCAGCAGGTCCTGACGGCTCACCACACCGGTCGGCTTGCCCTCGACCAGCACGATCGCCGCGTCCGCGACATCACCGAGCACCGACATCAGGTCGGCGACCGGCTCGCCCGAGCCGACCTGCGGCAGCGGCGCGGACATGTGCTTCTCGAGCGGGTCGTTCAGCGAGGCGCGCTGGGTGAACAGGGCGTCCAGCAGCTCGCGTTCGACCACCGAGCCGATGACCTCGGCGGCCATCACGTCCGGGTGACCGGCGCCCGGCTTGACGATCGGCATCTGGGAGACGCCGTACTCGCGCAGCACCTCGATGGCCTCGCCGACCGTCTCCTCCGGGTGCATGTGCACCAGACTGGGGATGCGGCCGCCCTCCTTGTGGCGCAGCACGTCGGCGACGCTCGCGGACGGGCCTTCGCCCTCCAGGAAGCCGTAGTCGGCCATCCACTCGTCGTTGAAGATCTTGGAGAGGTAGCCACGGCCGCTGTCCGGGAGCAGCACGACCACGACGTCGTCGGGGCCGAGGCCCTCGGCGACTCGCAGCGCGGCGACGACCGCCATGCCGCAGGAGCCGCCGACGAGCAGGCCCTCCTCCTTGGCGAGGCGGCGGGTCATCTGGAAGGAGTCCTTGTCGGACACGGCGACGATCTCGTCGGTCACCGTCGCGTCGTACGCGGAGGGCCAGAAGTCCTCGCCGACGCCTTCGACGAGGTAGGGACGGCCGGAGCCGCCGGAGTAGACGGAGCCCTCCGGGTCGGCGCCGATGACCTTGACCTTGCCGTCGCTGATCTCCTTGAGATAGCGGCCGGTGCCGGAGATCGTGCCGCCGGTGCCGACGCCCGCGACGAAGTGGGTGATGCGTCCCTCGGTCTGCTCCCACAGCTCCGGACCGGTGGTCTCGTAGTGCGAGCGCGGATTGTTGGGGTTGGAGTACTGGTCGGGCTTCCACGCGCCCGGCGTCTCGCGCACCAGGCGGTCGGAGACGTTGTAGTACGAGTCCGGGTGCTCGGGGTCGACGGCCGTGGGGCAGACGACGACCTCGGCGCCGTAGGCACGCAACACATTGATCTTGTCCGTGGACACCTTGTCCGGGCAGACGAAGATGCACTTGTAGCCCTTCTGCTGGGCCACGATCGCAAGTCCGACGCCGGTGTTGCCGCTGGTGGGCTCGACAATCGTGCCGCCGGGCTCGAGCGCGCCGCTCTGCTCGGCCGCCTCGATCATCCGCAGGGCGATCCGGTCCTTCACCGACCCGCCGGGATTGAAGTACTCGATCTTGGCGACGACGGTCGCCTGAATGCCTGCGGTCACGCTGTTCAGCTTCACCAGCGGGGTATTGCCGACGAGACTGATCATCGAGTTGTGGATACGCACAATGTTCTCCGGGGTCTCCGTAATGGTGTCGCCAGCGTATGCCGGATGGGCGTGGGATTGGGCGACGGCAGCTACGGGGCAGTTAGCTCTTGTACGGCGACGAGGCCGGCGCGGGGCTGCGGCCTGCCGGGGCTGTGAGGAGGTGGCTCGGACTGTGTCGAGGGCGAGGGTGGCCAGGCGCATCGCGGCGGGCGCGGCATACGGCGGGGGCAGTATCGGCCTGCTCGGCGCCGCCGCCGTGGGGCTGGTGCTGGCGGAGGTCCAGCTGGCGAAACGGTCGGTCGGCGGGGGCAGCGCTCCCATCCCTCCACGGGGAGACGGGCTGTACGGGATGGCCTTCGGCCGCAGCGATCCGCTGTATCTGGCGGTGCTGGGCGATTCGACGGCCGCGGGCCAAGGGGTGCGCCGGGCGGGGCAGACCCCGGGGGCGCTTTTGGCGTCCGGCCTCGCGGCGGTCGCCGAGAGGCCGGTCGCGGTGCGCAACATCGCCCTGCCGGGCGCCCAGTCGGACGATCTGGAACGCCAGGTCACGCTGCTGCTGGCGGACCGTACCCGCACGCCGGACGTCTGCGTGATCATGATCGGCGCGAACGATGTCACCCATCGGATGCCACCCACCCAGTCGGTGCGGTATCTGGCCTCGGCGGTGCGCAGGCTGCGTACGGCGGGGGCGGAGGTGATCGTCGGCACCTGTCCGGACCTCGGCACGATCGAGCCTGTGTACCAGCCGTTGCGCTGGCTGGCCCGCCGGGTGAGCCGGCAGCTGGCGGCGGCCCAGACGATCGTGGTCGTGGAGCAGGGCGGGCGTACGGTCTCGCTGGGCGACCTGCTGGGCCCGGAGTTCGCGGCGAATCCGCGCGAGATGTTCGGTGTGGACAACTACCACCCGTCGGCGGAGGGGTACGCGACGGCGGCGATGGCCATGCTGCCCACCTTGTGCGCGGTTCTCGGGCTGTGGCCGGAGAGCGACGCCCTGGACGTCGACCGTCACGAGGACATGCTGCCGGTCGCGCGGGCCGCGGCTACGGCCGCGGCGGAGGCGGGCACCGAGGTCACGGGCGCCCGCGCACCGTGGGCACTGCTCAAGCACCGGCGGCGGCGCCGGCTGCCCGCGGCAGAGGCAGCGGCCGAGGCGACGGCGGCCGAGGCCGTCGAGTCCGCCGTGGAGGCGGCCTCCGAACAGCCGGAGCAACCACCTGCCCGTGGCTCGGTGACACCCAACTGAGCAAGCGCCCGCTTAGAAAAGAGGCCCGCATCACACGACTCGCACGGTGACCCGCGGAGTACGTACGGGTAACTTCCCAGACAGTCCTGCCTCATCCCCCTCCTGGAGCCGTGATGCCCGAAGCCGTGATCGTCTCTGCCGCCCGTTCACCCATCGGCCGGGCCTTCAAGGGGTCCCTGAAGGACCTGCGCCCCGACGACCTGACCGCCACGATCATCCAGGCCGCCCTGGCCAAGGTCCCCGAGCTGGACCCCAGGGACATCGACGACCTGATGCTCGGCTGCGGCCTCCCCGGCGGCGATCAGGGCCACAACCTCGGCCGTATCGTCTCCGTGCGGATGGGGATGGACCACCTCCCCGGCTGCACCGTCACCCGCTACTGTTCCTCGTCGCTGCAGACCTCCCGCATGGCGCTGCACGCCATCAAGGCGGGCGAGGGCGACGTCTTCATCTCGGCGGGTGTCGAGATGGTGTCCAGCTTCGCGAAGGGCAACTCCGACACCCTGCCGGACACCCACAACCCGTTCTTCGCCGAGGCCGAGGCCCGCACCGCGGCCGTCGCCGAGTCCGAGGGCTCGACCTGGCACGACCCGCGCGAGGACGGCCTGGTCCCGGACGCGTACATCTCGATGGGCCAGACCGCCGAGAACCTGGCGCGCCTCAAGGGCATCACCCGCGAGGACATGGACGAGTTCGGCGTACGGTCGCAGAACCTCGCCGAGGAAGCCATCAAGAACGGCTTCTGGGAGCGCGAGATCACCCCGGTCACCACCCCGGACGGGACCGTGGTGAGCAAGGACGACGGCCCCCGCGCGGGCGTCACGCTCGAGGGCGTCCAGGGCCTCAAGCCCGTCTTCCGCCCCGACGGCCTGGTCACCGCCGGCAACTGCTGCCCGCTCAACGACGGCGCCGCCGCCCTGGTGATCATGTCCGACACCAAGGCCCGCGAGCTCGGCCTGACCCCGCTCGCCCGGATCGTCTCCACCGGCGTCTCCGGCCTGTCCCCCGAGATCATGGGCCTCGGCCCCGTCGAGGCGTCCAAGCAGGCGCTGAAGCGCGCCGGGCTCGGCGTCGGCGACATCGACCTGGTCGAGATCAACGAGGCCTTCGCGGCGCAGGTCATCCCGTCCTACCGTGAGCTCGGCATCGACCTCGACAAGGTGAACGTCAACGGCGGCGCCATCGCCGTCGGCCACCCCTTCGGCATGACCGGCGCCCGGATCGCCGGCACGCTGATCAACAGCCTCCAGTTCCACGACAAGCAGTTCGGCCTGGAGACCATGTGCGTGGGCGGCGGCCAGGGCATGGCGATGGTCATCGAGCGGCTGAGCTGAGCTGAAGCGGAGGGTAGAAGTCGCCTGGCACTGCCCGGGTGCGGTGCCGCCTGCCGGCGAAGGCGGCACCTGCCCGCAGCGGTAGCGTGACCAACAGAGCGAGCGGCTGAGCTGATCCGGCACGAGTCGACGCGGTTTTTGTTTCAGCCAGATCTCAGTTCGTGACTGAATCTCCCCCAGGATGTGACCTACGCCCTGGGGGAGAGCCCTTTTCCCAGCTCAGAGCGTTTCGTGGTTAAACCCGGGACAGGAACTCATGTCCATTTCGTGACGTTACGCACTGACAGAACGCGCGGGCCCCCCGCAAGCTGATGTAGGAAGTCGGGGGGATCGATTGAAACCGGGAGTACGTCAGTGAGCGCCATGTCTCTTGCCCTGCTGCTGACCACGGCCGCCGCTACGGCCGTGGGCGCCGCTGCCCTGCACGCCGTGCACGGGCTCCGTAAGCAGGTCTCCGCCCTGCGTGCCGAGCTCGCCACGTCCTACGGGCCCGGCAGCCGCAAGGCATCCGTCCCTCATGCCCGCAGCAGCGACACCGCGGAGATACGCGCCGCCGTCGCCGACGCGCTCGCCGAGGAGCGCGAGCGCGAGCTGGCCGAGGCGCGCGCCTTCTGGGCAGCGCAGGAGGCCCGCGACGCCTCCGACGCCTCGCACCGCTTCGGCGGCGGGAGCACCGCCGCGCTGCTCGGCGGTCTGTCCGGCACCAGCGACGAGCTTCCGCCGTTCTACGTCCCGCGCCAGGCCGACTTCGTGGGCCTGGAGTCCATGGACCTGGACGCCGTCGAGGCGCTGGACGACGTGGCCGACCTTCCCGAGGTGACGGAGTTCGCCGAGGATTCCCCCGAGCTGGCCGCCGCTCGCCGCCGCCACCCCTCGCACCCCGATTTCGTCCCCGTCCAGACGCCGGTCGTCACCGACCATGAGCGCACGGTGGCGCGCCTCGAGGAGCTCGCCGAGACGGCCACCGAGCTCGCGGACGTCCGGCCCGGCCCGCTCGGCACGCTGGACGTGTACGTCTTCGCCGACGGCACCACGCTCTGTATGACCCCCGGTCACCGTGAGACCGCGGAGCGGCTCGCCGACGCGCTGCGCGCGGGCCGCACCCCGGTGCTGCTGGGCGGTTCGGGCGTCTCCGGTGCGTACTCCCTGACCTTCTCCTGCGGCGACGAGAGCGTCTACATCCTCGCGGACCGCGTGATCGCGTCCCACTGACGGCCACGGCGCACATCCGCGCCACACGCCTCCTGCGCGCCTCCTCGCGCCTCGGTGCACCCCAGGACGCTCCCGGCCCCTCCGGATCCGCCCGGGGCCCGCTCCCGGCCCCGCCCGGGCCCCTCCGGGCCCGGCGCCCGTACTCCCGGCCCGGTGCGGCCTGCTACAGGGCGGCCCGTCCCTGAGCCGCGCGCACCAGATCCACGGCCTCGTCCAGTTGTGCCACAGCGCCGGTCGGCGCCGACCGCAAGGCCTCGGCCAAATCCCGACCCGCCACCGTCAGTTGATCCGCGACCGCGAACGGTCCCGCCTCCGGCATGATCCGCGGCTCGCCCCCGGGCTCCTCGATCCGCTGGGCACGCACCGCCAAATCCCTGGCCAACGCCAATCCTTCGGCCGCCGCGCCACGCTGCAGCCTGCTCTGTGGAGCGGCGCGCAGCCGGTCGGCGAAACGGTCCACGGCGACGGTCAAATCGGTCGTATCAAGCACGCCGCGACCCTACGCGCCCCGACCTGACTGTTGCCAATACGCGAACGCTCAGGCACGGTGGCGTGAAGAGCACACGCGCAATGCGTCCGGAGGCGCCGATGTCCCAAGTCTTCTCCGAAGAGACCCACCGAAATCTGCTCTCCCGAATCCCTCACTGCACCGGTCGTGAAATCACCGACTGGTTGCGCACCGTCGAGGAAGGCCCATCCCTCTTCCGCTTCGAGGAGAAGGTCAGCTGGCTACGCAGCGAACACAACCTCGCGTACGGCCATGCGAAAGCGATCATCCATGAGTACGACCTGAGGCGCGCCGCACGCAAACTGCTTTAGCGCCCGGCCCGTACCGGCAACAAGGCCGAAGGGCCCGCAGGCACTGCCTGCGGGCCCTTCGGCGTGTGTCCGCGCGCCGGGGCGCGCGGCGACGGCTAGTCGTCGCCGCTGAAGATCGCAACCAGGCGCAGCATCTCCAGGTAGATCCACACCAGCGTCACGGTCAGACCGAAGGCCGCGAGCCAGGACTCCTCGCGCGGCGCGCCGTAGGCGATGCCGTCCTCGATCTCCTTGAAGTTGAGGGTCAGGAAGAAGCAGCCGATCAGGATCGCCAGGATGCCGACGATGGCGCCGAGCGGACCCATGCTGCGCAGACCGCCGTCCTCGGCGACGCCGAAGACCACCAGCAGGAGGTTGACGGCCATCACAACGATGAAGGCGATCGCGATGGTCATACCGATGCGGGCGTACCGGGCGGTGACCCGGATCCAGCGGGCCTTGTACATGAACAGCGTCGCGCCCGTGACCGCCATGGTGCCGAGCACCGCCTGGAACGGCGCGCCGTCCCAGCGAGCGTTGAACATCTCGCTGATCACGCCGAGGAAGATGCCCTCGAAGGCCGCGTAGCCGAAGATCAGAGCCGGCACCGGGGTCCGCTTGAAGGACTGGATGATCGCGAGGACGAAGGCCACCAGGGCCGCGCCGATCGCCAGGCCGTAGCTGGTGGAGGACACCGGGAGGACCGTCCACGCGAGGACGGCGCCGACGACCACGGTGCCCAGGGTCATGGCGGTGCGCGAGACGACGTCGTCCATCGTCATCGCGTCCGTACGAGCCGGCGCCGGAGCGCCGTACTGCGTGCCCGCCGGGGCGTAAGGGTTGGTGGCGTACGGGTTGCCCGCCCCCTGTGCGTAAGGGTTGGTTCCTACGGCGGGGCCCCCGGCCTGCGGCTGCTGCGCGTTGAAGCCCGCGTAGCCGTTGTCGCGGCTGAACCCCCGTCGCGAGAAGACCGGGTTGCTGCTCCTCATCTCACTCCTCCATGGCCACCCAGCGCGGCCTTGGAGTCAAGAGTAATGCGCAAGCAAAAGGAACACTCTAGTGCTCGGGGAGGATCTTTCCGGGATCGTGACCGGACGGGTGATCCTCCGGTCCGGCGCCGATGACCCGCCAGGGCTGTCGTGGTGGCCCACCGGGCCGGTGACTGGCGGACCACCGGGCCGGAGAGGACGTCCTCGATGTGCCCGGAGCCGGACTCGAACCGGCACGCCCCCGAGGGGCAGCGAGGTTTAAGCTCGCCGTGTCTGCGTTCCACCATCCGGGCGTGGTCCGCGCCTCCGCGTTGGCACCCGAGCCTATCCGGGTAGATCGCTCCGCCATGTGGAGCGATGGCCCGAAGTTGTCTGATTTTATTGGTGCTTGAGGGTGCGTCAGGCCAGGTAAGAGGGTATTCGTACCCGCCCCGCCCGGTCCGCGCTCCCTGCCGCGCCCCTCCGGGAATGACGGAAAAATGCCTCCCTGGATCTACGGCGCCCCCTCATCCGTCCTCGGGGGCGCCGTCATACCAAAGGAGGACGGGCGAGCTCTGCGGTGCGACCCGAGGGGGCCCCGGGAACGGGCACGGGGACTGACGATCCGCGGCCGAGCGGCCGACACGATGGGGTGGTCCCCGCAGCAGACCGCGACAGGAGCCCATCTCGTGACCACCACCACCGCTCACCGCGCCACCGCAGTGGCAGCCCGCGCCACGGATCTGTCCAAGGTGTACGGACAGGGCGAGACCAAGGTGGTCGCGCTCGACCGGGTCAGCGTCGACTTCCGCCGGGCCGAGTTCACCGCCATCATGGGCCCCTCCGGCTCCGGCAAGTCGACACTGATGCACTGCGTCGCCGGCCTCGACAGCTTCAGCTCCGGGTCCGTACGCATCGGCGAGACCGAGCTCGGCAGCCTCAAGGACAAGCAGCTCACCCAGCTGCGCCGGGACAAGATCGGCTTCATCTTCCAGGCCTTCAACCTGCTGCCGACGCTGACGGCGCAGGAGAACATCACGCTCCCCATGGACATCGCGGGCCGTAAGCCCGACCAGGAGTGGCTGCGCCAGGTCATCGACATGGTGGGCCTCAGGGACCGGCTCAGCCACCGTCCGACCCAGCTCTCCGGCGGCCAGCAGCAGCGTGTCGCCGTCGCCCGGGCGCTCGCCTCGCGGCCCGAAATCATCTTCGGTGACGAGCCGACCGGAAACCTCGACTCGCGCTCGGGCGCCGAGGTGCTGGGCTTCCTGCGCAACTCCGTACGCGAACTCGGCCAGACGGTCGTGATGGTCACGCACGACCCGGTGGCCGCCTCCTACGCCGACCGGGTGATCTTCCTGGCGGACGGCCGGATCGTCGACGAGATGCTGAGCCCGAGCGCCGACGGCGTCCTCGACCGGATGAAGGACTTCGACGCCAAGGGCCGTACCAGCTGACGCTCCCCGGCCCTCCGGCCGCCGGGTCGCCCCCCGCTCCGGGCGGGCACCCGGAGCGGGCGGTGCCGTCGCGGCCGGCGCTTGCGCTGCCGCCCTCGGAGACGCGCGCGCCCTCCCCCAGACCTCTTCACCCACCGTCCGGCCACCACGGCCGAGCCCGCCGGGGCTCGCCGCCGCATGCGCCGGCGCCCACTCCCAGGACACCTCATGTTCCGTACCGCCCTGCGCAATGTGCTCGCGCACAAGGCCAGGCTGCTGATGACCGTGCTCGCCGTGATGCTCGGCGTGGCCTTCGTCTCCGGCACCCTGGTCTTCACCGACACCCTCGGCAACGCCTACCGCAAGCAGTCCGCCAAGAGCTACGACAACGTCGCGGTCGCCGTCACCACCTACGCCGACCGGACCGACGGCCACAAGGACGCCGGCATCGACAACAGGACCCTGGACAGGATCCGGGGCCTGGACGGAGTGGCCGAGGCCACCGGGCGGGTCTCCGGCTTCGCCGGGGTCGCCGACCAGAACGGCAAGTTGATCGGCAACGGCTGGTCCAACACCGGCGCCAACTTCGCCCCCGGCAGGGACGGCAAGGATGCCGCGTACACCTTCACCGACGGCTCGGGTCCCGCGCAGGCCGGCCAGATCGCGCTCGACACGGACTCGGCGTCCAAGGGCGAGTACCGCGTCGGCGACACCGTACGGGTCGCCACCAACGGCCCGGTGAGGGAGTACACCCTCTCGGGTGTCTTCACCACGGAGGACGGCGCGGTCAACGCGGGCGGCAGCCTGGTGCTGTTCGACACCGCGGTCGCCCAGAAGCTGTACCTGGAACCCGGGTACTTCAAGGACGTCACCATCACCGCGAAGCCCGGTGCGTCGGACCAGAAGATCCTGGACGCCGTGCAGCCGCTGCTGCCCGAGGACTCCCAGGCGCAGACCGGCAAGGAGCTCGCGGAGGAGCAGGCCCGCACCATCGAGGACGGCCTGTCCAACCTCAACACGATGCTGCTCGCCTTCGCGGCCATCGCACTGTTCGTCGGTGTCTTCCTGATCGGCAACACCTTCACCATGCTGGTCGCCCAGCGGACCAGGGAACTGGCGCTGCTGCGCGCCGTCGGCGCCTCGCGCCGCCAGGTCAAGCGCTCGGTGATCCTCGAGGCGCTGGTCGTCGGAGCGGTCGCCTCGGTGGTCGGCTTCGTCCTCGGTCTCGGTCTCGCGACCGGACTGCGGTCCGCGATGAGCATGTTCGGCGCGAAGGTGCCCGCGGGTCCGCTGATCATCTCGCCCACCGCGATCGCCGCCGCGTTCGGCGTCGGTGTGCTGATCACCGTACTGGCCGCGTGGCTGCCCGCCCGCCGGGCCGCGAAAATCGCCCCGGTGGCGGCGATGGGCAGTGCGCACGCGGTGGCGACCACCAAGTCCCTCGTGGTGCGCAACACCATCGGCGGGATCATCACCCTGCTCGGCGCGGCAGGCATAGTGGGCGGTGCGGGGGTCGGCAAGGAGACCGGCCGACTGCTCATCGGCGGCGGGGCCTTCCTGAGCCTGATCGGCGTCATCGTGCTGATCCCGCTGCTGTCCCGGCCGGTGATCGCGCTGGCGCGGCCGCTGCTGCACCGGGTGTTCGGCGTCTCCGGCAAGCTCGCCGGGCAGAACGCGGTCCGCAACCCGCGCCGCACCGGCGCCACCGCGTCCGCGCTGGCGATCGGCCTCACCCTGGTCACCGGACTGTCGGTGCTCGGCGCGACGATGGGCCGCGCCGTGGACAAGATGACCACGGACCACATCCGGGCCGACTACATGGTCTCGATGGCCAGCGGCGGCGGGCTCGACACGTCGGCGCTCACCGCGCTCCAGAACGCGAAGGGCGTCAGTGCGGTCTCCCCGCAGCAGTCCACCTCACTGGAGATCAAGAACGAGTGGCACTCGGCGTCGGCCGTGACCCCCGGCGCGGTCGAGAAGGTCTTCGACCTCAAGGTGGTCTCCGGCTCGCTCGGTTCGCTCGGCAAGGGCCGGATCGCGGTCGACGAGAAGACCGCGAAGTCGAACGGCTGGAAGACCGGTGACACGCTGCCCGCGAAGTTCGGCGACGGCAAGGCGGCCAAGACCGGGAAGGTCACGGTCGGCGCGATCTACCAGGGCAACGAGTTCCTGTCGCCGGTGCTCATCGCCACCGATGTCGTGGCACCGTACGAGGCCAAGCCGTACATCCCCGAGATCTGGGTGAAGATGGACGGCGGCGCCACCGGGGCGAACGAACAGGCGCTGGTGGATGCGCTGGGCGACAACCCGGCGATGAGCATCATGGACCAGCAGGACATCCGGAACATGTTCGGCGGCTTCATCAACACCGCGCTGAACATCATGTACGGGCTGCTGGCGATGGCCCTGCTCATCGCGGTGCTCGGCGTCATCAACACCCTGGCCATGTCCGTCTTCGAACGCCAGCAGGAGATCGGCATGCTGCGGGCCATCGGCCTGGACCGCGGCAAGGTCAAGCGGATGATCCGTCTGGAGGCCGTGGTGATCTCGGTCTTCGGCGCGTTGATCGGCATCGGCCTGGGCACGTTCCTGGCCTGGGCGCTCGGAGAGACGTTCCGCTCGGGGGTCCCTGGTTACGCGCTGGTGCTGCCGTGGGACCGGATCGGCCTGTTCCTGCTGCTGGCCGGGGTGGTCGGCGTCCTGGCGGCGATGTGGCCGGCGCGGAGCGCGGCGAGGCTGAACATGCTGACGGCGATCAAGACGGAGTAGCCACGAGCCCGCCTCCGTCCCTGCCTGGCCCGCGCCCCGACCCCGTCGGGCCCGCGGGCCAGGTCCGATGCGGGTACGGCCTTGGCCGTGCCCGCCGGCGTTTTGAGGCGCGGGGGTCCGGGGGCGGAGCCCCCGTGACCGTGTCAGCCGTGCCAGGCCCGGGCCCGCAGCGGGACGCCCGACACGCCGTTGGGCGGGGTTTTCACCGCCAGGATCTGGTTGACGCCGATTCTGTTGCGCTCGAAGGCCAGCGCGCACGCGGCCATGTACAGCCGCCAGACACGCGCGCGGCCCGGTGAGGTGAGCCGGACGGCCCGGGGCCAGTCGGCCTCCAGGTTCGCCACCCATACGCGCAGGGTGCGAGCGTAGTGCTCGCGGATCGCCTCGACGTCGCGGACCTCGAAGCCCGCCGCCTCCAGGGTGGTGACCGTGCGGCCGAGCGGCGCGAGCTCGCCGTCGGGGAAGACGTAACGGTCGATGAACTCGTCGACCTCGTAGGCCGATTCGTCCTGCTCCGGGCGACGCGCGATCTGGTGGTTGAGCAGCCGCCCGCCGGGCCTCAGCAGGGTCAGCAGCTTGTCGGCGTACTCACGGTAGCGGACCTCGCCGACGTGTTCGGCCATCCCGATGGACGAAATGGCGTCGTAGGGGCCGTCCATGACATCCCGGTAGTCCTGGACCCGGATCTCGATCCGGTCGGTCAGCCCCTCCTCGGCGATGCGCTTGCGGGCGTACGTGGCCTGCTCCCGGGAGAGGGTGACGCCGGTGACCTGGGCTCCGTGTTCACGCGCCGCGTGGATCGCCATGGAGCCCCAGCCGCATCCGACGTCGAGGAGCCGGTCGCCCTGCGCCAGGGCGAGTTTGCGGCAGACGAGGTCGAGCTTGTCGCGCTGGGCGTCCTCGAGGGTGCCCGCGTCGTCCCAGTAGGCGCACGAGTAGACCATGGACGGCCCGAGCACCAGCTCGTAGAAGTCGTTGCCGACGTCGTAGTGGTGGCTGATGGCTTCCTTGTCGCGCCGTTTGGTGTGCAGCGGGCCGGTGCGGCGGCGCACCTCCTCGGCGGGCGGGGCGGGCGGCGGCAGTGCCCCGCCGAGTTGCAGCAGTCCGCGGGCGGCGGTCCGCATCCGCGGATCCAGCAGCGGATGGACGGCTGCGGTATCGGTATCGGGGCCGCGTTCCCAGAGGAACCCGGCGAGCAGCTCGAGCGCGGCGTACAGGTCGCCGTCCACGTCGATCTCCCCGGCGACCCAGGCACGGGCGAGCCCCAGCTCGCCCGGCCGCCACAGCAGCCGGCGCAGCGCACGCCGGTGACGCACGACGAGTACGGGAGTGTCCGGCGGCCCGGACTCGCTGCCGTCCCAGGCCCGGACGCGGACCGGGAAGGGGGCTCCCAGCAGCTCCTTGGCAAGAGCGGTCAGCCGCAGCGCGATGTCGGCCATGGCGCACACCTCCGTGACGTGGTTCCCACGAAAACGCCCGGGCCTCCCCGCCCTGGCGGGAGGCGCGGTACACCTTCACCAACTATGCGACCACTGTGTGTACTTCCCCACACTACGCAACGCACAGGCAAAATGTCTGTTCCGCACACCTAACGACCTGGTCGCGGTTCCGGGAACGCCGAAGGGGCCGCCCGCACCACGGATGGCGGGCGGCCCCTTCGGAGCTGTGCTCCGTGCTCCGTACGGGCTAGGAAGCCTTGGCCTTCTCGGCCTCCTGCTTGGCCGCGGCGACGGCCGGGGCCGGCTTGGCAGCCTCGTAGAACTCCTCGCGCGGCGTCTCCATCGCACCGAGGGAGACGACCTCGCGCTTGAGGAACATCGCCAGCGTCCAGTCGGCGAAGACCCGGATCTTGCGGTTCCAGGTCGGCATCGCCATGCCGTGGTAGCCACGGTGCATGTACCAGGCGAGACGGCCCTTGAGCTTGATCTTCACCTTGCCCATGACGATCATCGCGACGCCCTTGTGCAGGCCGAGGCCGGCGACCGCACCCTTGTTGGCGTGCTCGTAGGCCGCCTGCGGGAAGCCGCGCATCCCGGAGATGACGTTGTCGCCGAGGACCTTGGACTGGCGCAGCGCGTGCTGGGCGTTCGGCGGGCACCAGGCGTTCTCGACACCGGCCTTGCGGGCGGCGACGTCCGGGACCTGGGCGTTGTCGCCCGCGGCCCAGATGTAGTCCGTGCCCTGGACCTGCAGCTTCTCGTTGCAGTCCACGTGGCCGCGGGGGCCGAGCGGCAGGCCGAAGCGGGCCAGCGCCGGGTTCGGCTTCACACCGGCGGTCCACACGATGGTGTTGGAGTCGACCTCGAGGCCGTTCTTCAGCACCACGTGGCCGTCGACGCAGGAGTCCATCGAGGTGGACAGGTAGATCTCGACGCCGCGGGCCTCGAGGTGCTCCTTGCCGTACTTGCCCAGCTTCGGGCCGACCTCGGGAAGGATCTTGTCGGCGGCGTCGACGAGGATGAACCGCATGTCCTCGCGCTTGACGCTCTTGTAGTACTTGGCGGCGTCCCGCGCCAAGTCCTCGACCTCACCGATGGTCTCCGCGCCGGCGAAGCCGCCGCCGACGAAGACGAAGGTCAGCGCCTTGCGGCGGACCTCCTCGTTCGTCGTCGAGTCGGCCTTGTCCAGCTGCTCGAGAACGTGGTTGCGCAGCCCGATGGCCTCCTCGATGCCCTTCATACCGATTCCCTGCTCGGCGAGGCCGGGGATCGGGAAGGTGCGGGAGACGGCGCCGAGAGCGATCACCAGGTAGTCGAAAGGCAGTTCGTACGCCTCGCCGACCAACGGAGAGATCGTGGCGACCTTCCGGTCCTGATCGATGGTCGTGACCCGACCGGTGAGAACCTCAGCCTTGGGCAGCACGCGTCGCAGCGGGACGACGACATGCCGAGGCGAGATGCTGCCTGCGGCAGCTTCGGGGAGGAAGGGCTGGTACGTCATGTACGAGCGCGGGTCGACGACCGTGACGGTCGCCTCGCCGTAGCGCATCTTCTTCAGGATGCGACGTGCCGCGTACAAACCTACGTACCCACCGCCTACAACGAGGATCCTGGGACGCTCCGTGGTGCTCATGCCATCGAGTATCCACCCCCCTCGGAGGGGGTGCTCGTGAGCCCCTTCACAAGGTATCGACGCGGCTCTGCTACACTCCGCCGCCCACGTGACCGAGGTCATGGCGCCAGGGGGAACCACCGTGTACAGGGGAGTGGTGTCCACCCCTCGTGAGCTGGCCCCTAAGGACCGACCGCAGGTGGACCACGCCCCTTGGCCTCGATGGGCGACGGGCCCCGAACACCTTCAAATGTGCACCTGCGGGCCCAACTGAGAGGCACGAAGGGGCGTTCAAGGCCTCCTCCGACCCCTCAGGACGCTTTTCCTTGTGAAGAACTTCACGAACTTTCTCGCGAGAGTGGCGCCGGACGTCGCCAGAGCGGCTCTAAGCCAGGCTCCAGGCGATCCCGTCGAGGATGTCGTGCTCGCTGACGACCACCTCGCGGGCCCCGGTCCGCTGCATGATCGTGAGCAGTACGAGCGCCCCGGCGGCGATCACATCGACCCGCCCGGGGTGCATGACGCCGATCCCGGCACGCTCGTCGTGCGTGGAGTTCAGGAGCATGGCGGTGACCTCCTCGACCTGCTCGTAGGAGATCCGCGAGTGGTGGATGGCGGCCGAGTCGTACTCCTCGAGCCCCAGCGCGATCCCGGCCACGGTGGTCACCGAACCCGCGAGGCCGACCAGGGTGTGCGCCTCCAGGATCGGCACGGTCCGCTCCACGACGTCGAGCGCGGCTTCGACGTCGGCACGGACGGCGGCGATCTGCTCCGGCGTGACCGGATCCCCGAGAGCGTGCCGCTCTGTCATCCGTACGCAGCCGATGTCCACGGACCTGGCGGCCTGCACATGCTCCTCGCCGACCACGAACTCGGTGGAGCCGCCGCCGATGTCGACCACCAGATACGGCGTGGCCAGATCGGACCTGCCCATCAGTTCCTTGGTGGCACCGGTGAAGGAGAACTCGGCCTCCTGGTCACCGGTGATCACCTCGGGCTCGACGCCCAGGATGTCGAGGACACCCCGCACGAAGTCGTCACGGTTCTCGGCGTCGCGCGAGGCCGAGGTGGCCACGAACCGGATCCTCCCGGCACCGAGTTCCTTGATCACGGCGGCGTACTCGCGGCAGGCCGCGAAGGTCCGCTCCAGCGCCTCGGGGGCGAGCCGGCCGGTGCGGTCCACTCCCTGGCCGAGCCGGACGATGATCATTCGGCGGTCGAGGTCGACGATCTCCCCGGTGTCGGGGTCGGCGTCGGCGACGAGCAGGCGGATGGAGTTGGTGCCACAGTCGATGGCCGCGACCCGCGTCACTTCTTGTCCTCCTCCTCGGCCGCGCAGCCGCTCACGCACGGGCCCTTGCGCCACCACTCCGGCAGCATCGCGATCGCCTCGTCGCCCAGCGGGTTCACCCCGGGCCCGGCCGCGAGCGAGTGACCCACGAGCACGTGCAGGCACTTGACCCGGTCGGGCATACCGCCCGCGCTGGGGAACCCCTCGAGCACCTCGATGGCATCCCGGCGCGCGATGTAGTCCTCGTGCGCGGCGCGGTAGGCCGCGGCCAGCTCCGAGTCGGTCGCCAGGCGCTCGGTCATCTCCTTCATGACGCCGTTCGCCTCGAGCGTGCCGATCGCGGACGCGGCCCGCGGGCAGGTCAGGTAGTACAGCGTCGGGAACGGGGTCCCGTCGGGAAGCCGCGGGGCGGTCTCGACGACATCCGGCTGACCGCACGGGCAGCGGTGCGCGATCGCGCGCAGGCCGCGCGGCGGCCGGCCGAGCTGCTCCTTGAACGCGGCGATGTCCTCGTCGGTGGGCTCGGTGTGGTCGGTGGTGGGAGGAGGGGTTTCCATGCCTGCCTTGTTCGCTGCTTCGGTTCGCTGCTTCGGTTCTGTGCTTCTTCGGTTCGTCAGTCGCGGTCGGCGTTGTCCACGCCGTTCCAGACGTTCGAGTACCAGGGCTGGTCGGCCGCTTCGTCGTCCGCCCTGCGCTCCTCGGCGGCCCTGGGGTCGATCATGATGTAGCCGGTCTCCCGCGGGAGCACATAGTGCAGATGCTCGCGCGCGAGGCGCTGGATGTACATGTCGTCCTGGAGGCGCGCCTTCTCGTCGCGGAGCTGCTCGACGCGCTCGCGGGCCTCGGCCATCCGGCGCTTCTGCTCGGCGATCTCGGCGCGCTGGGAGACGTACTGGCGCATCGGATAGGCGAGCGCGACGACCAACGAGCAGACGACCAGGGCGAGAAAGGCGGCCCGCCCGGTGAGGCGGGAGCGGCGGGCCTGGCGGCGGCTCTGCGACCGGTAGACACGGGCGGCGGTCTGCTCGCCGAGCAACCGCAGCCTGGTCGCGGTGGAGAACCGGTCCGCCTCCGGCCTGCGCGCCATGGTCTCGCCTCCCCTTCACACGCGTACGTCCCCGGACACGGTACGGGACCGCGGCCGGGGACGTACGGACGCCAGGGCGTCAGCGGGTGATCAGGCGGCTCACCGGCCTGGTCCGCCGGTGGCCGGGCCGGTGATCAGTCCTTGAAGCGCGGGAACGCGCTGCGGCCCGCGTACACCGCGGCGTCGTCGAGGATCTCCTCGATACGCAGCAGCTGGTTGTACTTGGCCACACGCTCCGAGCGCGCCGGGGCGCCGGTCTTGATCTGGCCGCAGTTGGTGGCGACGGCCAGGTCGGCGATGGTGACGTCCTCGGTCTCACCGGAGCGGTGGGACATCATGCACTTGAACCCGTTGCGCTGGGCGAGCTCCACGGCGTCCAGGGTCTCGGTCAGCGAGCCGATCTGGTTGACCTTGACGAGCAGCGCGTTGGCGGCGCCGTCCTCGATGCCGCGGGCCAGGCGCTCCGGGTTGGTGACGAACAGGTCGTCGCCGACGAGCTGCACCTTGGCGCCGAGCTTGTCGGTGATGGCCTTCCAGCCGGCCCAGTCGTCCTCGAACAGCGGGTCCTCGATGGAGACCAGCGGGTAGGCGGCGACGAGCTCCGCGTAGTACTCGGTCATCTCGGCGGCCGAGCGGGACTTGCCCTCGAACTCGTACGAACCGTCCTTGTAGAACTCGGACGCGGCGACGTCGAGCGCGAGCGCGATGTCCTTGCCGGGGGCGTAGCCGGCTTCCTTGATGGCCTCGAGGATCAGGTCCAGGGCGGCGCGGTTGGACTCGAGGTTCGGGGCGAAGCCGCCCTCGTCACCGAGGCCGGTGGACAGGCCCTTCTGCTTCAGGACCTTCTTGAGGGTGTGGTAGACCTCGGTGCCCCAGCGCAGGGCCTCGGAGAAGGACTCCGCGCCGATCGGGGCGATCATGAACTCCTGGATGTCCACGTTGGAGTCGGCGTGCGAGCCGCCGTTCAGGATGTTCATCATCGGAACGGGCAGCAGGTGCGCGTTCGGCCCGCCGAGGTAGCGGAACAGCGGGAGGTCGGAGGCCTCGGAGGCGGCGTGGGCCACGGCGAGCGAGACGCCGAGGATCGCGTTGGCGCCGAGCGAGGACTTGTCCGGGGTGGCATCCAGGTCGAACATCGCCTGGTCGATCAGCCGCTGCTCGGTGGCGTCGTAGCCGACGAGCTCCGGGCCGATCTGCTCGATGACGGCGAGGACGGCCTTCTCGACGCCCTTGCCCTGGTAACGGTTGGGGTCACCGTCGCGAAGCTCGAGGGCCTCGAACGCACCGGTGGAGGCGCCGGACGGGACTGCAGCACGACCCGTGCTGCCGTCGTCGAGGCCAACCTCGACCTCGACCGTGGGGTTGCCTCGGGAGTCCAGGATTTCCCGGGCTACGACGACGTCGATGGACGGCACGAGCATCTCCTTCTGGGATGTGACGCTGGTAGTGCAGGGTCTCATTGGCCTTGCGGCAAGAGCCTAACCGCCTCCGGGGCGCCGACTGCCCGATGCCCGCACCCTGGGACGAAAAAGGGCATCAAGACCGTGGTTACTGGACAAAGTGTGCCGATCTACCCGCCAGTAACCTGCCCGCGCCGCACTCGGTCCCGTAAGGGAAAGGCCCCGGCCCGGCGCGTACGGGGGTATGCGCGCCGGACCGGGGCGACCGGGGGACGGGATACCTCGGGCCGGTGGTCCGCCGGGTCCACCGGGCTTCGGGAGCCCGTCGGGAGGGACTGCACGAGTCCCCGGAACGTCAGCTCAGGTGGAGCTGCTGGCCCGGGTGGATCACGTTGGCGTCCTCGATGATGTCCTTGTTCAGGTCGAACAGCTTCTTCCAGCCGCCCTCGACCTTCTCGGCCTCGGCGATGGTGCTCAGGGTGTCGCCGGCCTTGACCTTGTACTCGCCGTCGCCCTTCTTGACGGGCTCGGGGGCCTTCTTCGCCGGGGCAGCGGCACGCTCGGAGCGGGTGACCGGGGCCTCGGCGCGCTCGGGGGCGGGCTTGGGGGCCTCGGCGGCGCCGTCGTTGGCGGCGTTGGACAGGCCCACGCCGCAGTGCGGCCACGCGCCCTTGCCCTGGCCCGCGAGGACCTTCTCGGCGATCTCGATCTGCTGCGACTTCGACGCCTGGTCGGCGGTCGCGGCGTAGGCGGTGCCGCCGTAGGAGGCCCACGTGGAGGCGGAGAACTGCAGGCCGCCGTAGTAACCGTTGCCGGTGTTGATGGACCAGTTGCCGCCGGACTCGCACTGGGCGACGGTGTCCCACTCGGAAGTGGTCGCGGCGGAGGCGGAGGTGGCGCCGAGCACGGGGACGGCGATGGCGGCACCGGTGACGCCTACGAGCGCGGCGAGACGGGCGGCCTTGGACGGGCGGCGGTGCTTGGCCTGGGTGGAGCGCAGCATGGGACATCTCCTCACCGACGCCTGCGAGGTGAGCTGTCGGGTTCGGGCCGTGAGTGCCCGGCCGCGCGTTCTGGCGCGCGGCTTCACCCCAAGCCGGTTCCGTCCGTCTCTCTCAACGTCCGGTCCCGGCACTTACCTTGGGTCCCCCGCTCCTGCCTTCGGCGCTGTGAGCGACGACTGTTCCCCCCGACCGACGGCAGGATTCGGCGTGACGGTCGACGGAGCCCGCAATGGCGAGCGGTCAGACCGTAGACACAGCTCTCCCCGATGTTCAAAGAGTGAACATCGGGGAGAAAACCACCCAATCCGGACGGCGGGAAAGTCCCGTTTTCGCAGGTCGGGGGCGACATGGCTGGATCTGGCAGGTAATTTGCGCCAGTTGCAGCAAAGAGACCCTTGTCTCACTTGCACAGAACGGACATAAGACCGTGAACTGCCGCTACTTCAGGTCGAGATCAAGGTTCTGACCGGGGAGGATGAGATCCGGGTCCGAACCGACGGTCTCCTCGTTGGCTTCGTAGATCGCATTCCAGCCGCCGGGCACTTCACGCTCGTCGGCGATGACCGACAGGTTGTCGCCGGGCTGGACGGTGTACGCGCCGGGATCGGCGCTCGCGTCCGCACCCGCACGTGGCGAACCGTCACCTCGCGACGCGTGGCGGCCATTTTCACGCCCACTGTCCGCATTGACCGTTTCGTCATCATTCGTCGCGGGTTCGCCGCGATGCTTGCCGGTGCCGCTCGTCGCGCCGTCGGACGAGTCGAACCCGGATGCGTCGCTGTCCCTGGGTTCCGGGGTCCCGGGAACATACAGGGGCGTGTCCGCCTTCCCGGCCGCATCGGACTCGTCCGCCGCACTGGGAGACCCGGACGGCTCCGGACCGTCCGCAGCGCCGCTCGGTGCCTTGCTTTCGGGAGCCTTCGACGCGGCCGGAGCGCTCGACTTCGGCGTCGCCACGTCTCCCAGATCCACGCCCGGATCGACACCGGTCGCGGCGTCGTCGCCCGTCAGCCCCGCGAGCGCGCCGCACATGGGCCACGCCGCGGGGCCCTGCGCTTCGAGCACCTTCTCGGCGACGGCTATCTGCTGGGAGCGGCTGGCGAGATCGGCGCTCGGCGCGTACGCCGTGCCGCCGAAGTCCTCCCAGGTCTCCTGCGTGAACTGCAGTCCGCCGTAGTACCCGTTGCCGAGGTCGGCGCTCCACATGCCACCGGTCTCGCACTCGGCGACGCGGTCCCATGTGGTCGCGTCGGCCGCGGAGGCGGCGCCGGCGCCGAGCAGCGGGATCGCGATGGCCGATCCGGTCACCCCCGCCGCGACGATGAGGGCCGGAGCCTGACGGGGTCGGCGGTGCCGTCCGTTCCCGGAGCGCATGCGGTTGCCTTTCGCGTGACTACTGATTACTGCCGTGTCTGCAGGTGCCTGCTGAGTCGACGGTGAAGGTAGCGGCATTCGAATGTAAGTCACAAGTCGATGCAGCGGAGATCACGTGAAAGTCACAGAATTGACGCTCCGTCAGTTCTATGAGGCAGTGAACTCAACGGGCAGAGTGCGCAATCCACGCATAATGAGCCCCCCACGCCATCGCAAATCGGCCGGATCCCCCGCAAGCCGCAAGTCCGGCATTCTCCTGAGCAGCGTGGCAAGCGCGGTCTGCCCCTCCAGCCGGGCCAGCGGGGCGCCGAGGCAGTAGTGGATGCCGTGCCCGTACCCCAGATGCGGGTTGTCCCGCCGGGCGAGGTCGAGGGTGTCCGGGTCGTCGAAGCGCTCCGGATCACGGTCGGCGGCGGCGAGTACGACCAGGACCGGGTCGCCCGCCGCGATCGGCTGCCCGCCGATGGTGAGCGGCTCGGTGGCGAACCGCCAGGTCGCGAGCTCCACCGGCCCGTCGTAGCGCAGCAGTTCCTCGACGCCGGTCGCCAGCAGCTCGCTCTCGCCCGCATCCAGGGAGCGCTGCAGCCGCTCGCGCTGAACAGGATTGCGCAGCAGCGCGTACACACCGTTGCCAATGAGATTGACGGTGGTCTCGAAGCCGGCGAAGAGGAGGATGAAGGCCATCGCCGCGGCCTCGTTCTCGGTGAGGTGCTCGCCGTGGTCCGACGCCTTGATGAGCCCGGAGATCAGGTCTTCGCCCGGTTCCTCCCGTTTCCGGTGGATCAACTCGGCGAGATATCCCCGCATTTTCTTCACCGAACGGGCCACTCCGCCACGCGGGCCGCCGCCGTGCCGGATCATCATGCCCGCCCAGTCGCGGAAGTCGTCCTGGTCCTCGCGGGGTACGCCGAGCATGTCGCAGATGGCGTAGATGGGCAGAGGGAAGGCGAACTCATGGATGAGGTCGGCCTCCCCCTTCTCTGCGAAGCCGTCGATGAGCCGGTCGGTCAGCTCCTGCACACGCGGCGCGAACTCGGCGACCCGGCGCGGAGTGAACGCCTTGGAGACGAGGCGGCGCAGCCTGGTGTGGTCGGGCGGGTCGATGTTCAGCAGATGCGTCATCAGCTCGGCCTTGCGCTCGCCGGGGATGCCCGTCTTCCCCTTGGCGTGCGCCGGCTCGTCGTGGTGCGCCGGGTTCTTGGACAGCCGCTGGTCCGCCAGCGCCTGCCGGGCATCCGCGTACCGGGTCACCAGCCAGGCCTCGACCCCGCTGGGGAGCGCGGTCCGGTGCACGGGGGCGTGCTCGCGCAGCCAGGCGTAGGCCGGGTACGGGTCGGTCGCGAACTCCCAGGTGAAGAGTTCGGGGGCGGCGGATGCGTCGTTCACCCCATGACGTTATCCGGCGCCGGGAGGCCGCGTGCCGGGCGCTAGCCCTCTGCCGCCAGGATGGCGTCCCGGTACGCGCGGGCTGCGGCGCGCAGGGCGGCCTCCGGGTCGGTGCCGTCCGCTTCCGCCCGTACGGCCAGGGCCAGGAGCTCGTAGCCGATGCCGGCCCCGGCGGGCAGCGGCACGTCGAGGCCGGCCGTACGCACCCGGGAGCCGAGCTTCGCCGCGAGGGCCAGGCCCGGCTGGCCGAGCGGGACGCCGTCCGTGACCGACTCGCGCTGCTTCTCGATCGCCTTGGTGCGCAGCCAGTGCGCCTTGACGTCCTCGGCGGTCTCGGCGGTCTCGTCGCCGAAGACATGGGGGTGCCGGTGGATCAGCTTCGCGACGATGGTTCCCGCGACGTCGTCGACCGAGAACGGCTCCTCGGTGTCCTCCTCGGCGATGCGCGCGTGGAAGACGACCTGGAGGAGTACATCCCCCAGCTCCTCGCGCAGCTCGGCGCGGTCGCCGTCCTCGATGGCCTCGACGAGTTCGTACGCCTCCTCGATGCCGTACTTGGCGAGCCCCTTGTGGGTCTGCTGCGAGGACCAGGGGCACTCGGCCCTGATCCGGTCCATGACCTGGACGAGATCGAGCAGCCGCGCGCCGGGCAGATCGTACGAGCCGGGCAGCAGTTCCAGGTCCGGCATCTGCACCCGGCCGGATCCGGCGAGGCGGGCCAGGCCGTCGGTCAGGGTGCGGTCGCCCTCGCCGACGGTCACGTTGACGACCGTACGGCCCCCGGCGCAGGCGTCGACGAGCTCCTGCGCGGTGGGCGCGGCCTGCTCGACGGTGATACCGGCCTCGCGCAGATACGGCAGTTGCGGATGCTCGTCGTCGGCACAGAGCACCTGGTCGGCGGCGTGCAGCGTCTGCCACGCGGGCCACGACAGCAGTCCGGGCGCGACGCGGTGGCTGGCGGTGAGCAGGACGATACGGCCCGGGGCTGCGGGATCGGTCCGTTCAGCGGGGTCGATGGGGGGCACTTCGGTCACCCGTCGAACCTACCTCGGCTCACGCACCGGCCTCGACGGGTTCCGGCACCTTGCTGACCTGGGTGATCCAGGGAGCCTTGTAGGTGCCGAGCTCGAGCTTCTGATCGTCCCAGGCGCCGTAGCGCGGATTGACGTCGATGTGCAGCGCCTTGGCGGCGGCGGTGAAGACGTCGTTCATCTTCTGCTGGCCCTCGGGGCTGCTCGTCGCGCCCAGCACGGCGGCGATCTTGCTCACCAGGACGTCGCGGCGCACCACGTCGTCGAGCTGGTCCGGGGCGATGCCGCGCTGCTGCAGATACATGGCGGCGAGCTGCTTCTGGCCGCCGGACTGTTCCACCAGGACGGCCCGGGCGTCCTGGACCTCCTTGCGGCTGGCCTTCACCCCGGCGTCGTCGGCGGCGCGCTGTACGACCCGGCCGACGATGAGGTCGTAGAGCTTGGCGCGGCCGAGCTGACCGCTGTCCTTGATCAGCTGCGCGGCCTGCGGGGAGGCCTGCTGCGCGGCGCGCACGTCCTCGACCTCCGCCTGGACGGTGGACACCTCGATCCGCTTCCCCCCGACGACGGCGGCGGCCCCCGGGTGCGCCTCGCTGCCACAGGCGGCGAGGAGGGGCGCGGCGGAGACGAATGCGGCGGAGACGGTGAGCGCGGTGCGACGACGGCGGTGCAACGGAGCCTCCCGATGAGTTTGTGCGGCAGTGCACAAAGTCCTGCGGTGATCGATGTTAGGCAGTCCGAGTGGCGTGGGCCACTCATTCGCCAAACGATTCGCCTGCGGCTACGGATGCGCCCGGGCGAGGTCGGCCGCCCGCGAGGTCATCCGTTCCCGGACCGTCCCGCGACCGCACGCTCCACCGGGGGCTCCTCCGGGGCGGCCGGAGCCGGCGGCGTGCCGCGGTCCGGGCGGAGCATGATCGTCCGGGACACCACGAACGTGATCGGGATCGCCGCGGCCGCCGCGATCAGCGGCGCGTACCGGCTGCCGAAGTGCAGCACGTCCACCAGCAGGTACACCCCGCTCGTCGTGACGACGAAGTTCGCCAGGTTGGTCAGCGGGAAGAGCAGGAACTTCCGCCAGGTGGGGCGGGTCCGGTAGGTGAAGTACGAGGTCAGGAAGAACGATCCGACCATGCTCAGCAGGAAGGCGACGACATGCGCCGCCACATAGGGCAACCAGGTCAGCAGGGCCAGGTACAGGCCGTAGTACGTCCCGGTGTTCACCACCCCCACCAGGGCGAACCTGACCATCTGGACCTGGACCGTCATCGTCTTACTAGCTCCCCCGTGCACCGGTGCCGCTCGTCGTCGTCCTGTCGTCGAAGGTCCGCGTCGGTCGCCTTCACCAGGAAGTGCGGTCGCCGCTTCACCTCGTAGTAGATGCGGCCGACGTACTCGCCGACCACCCCGAGCATCAGCATCTGTACGCCGGCGAGCGCGATGACCGCTACGAGCAGGGTGACATACCCGGGGGTGTCCACGCCGTTCACCAGGGCGACACCGACGATCCAGGCCGCGTACGCCATGGCCACGGCCAGCAGCAGCATTCCGAGACAGAGCGCGGCCCGGAGCGGTCTGTTGTTGAACGAGAGCACTCCGTCGAGACCGTAGTTGAGCAGCTTGCCGAAGCTCCATGTGGACCGGCCCCGCTCACGTACCGCATTCTCGTACGCGAACGCCGTGGTGCGGAATCCGACCCAGGCGAAGATGCCCTTGGAGAAACGGTTGTACTCGGTCAGTTCCAGGGCCGCGTCGACCGTACGCCGCGACAGCAGCCGGAAATCTCCCACGCCGTCGACGAGTTCGACATCGACGAACCGGTTGATCAGCCGGTAGTAGGCGCGCGCCGTGAGGGTGCGGGTGACCCGGTCACCCTTGCGGGTGCGGCGGGCGATGACCTGGTCGAAGCCCTCCCCGTACAGGGCCAGCATGCGCTTCACCAGCTCCGGCGGGTGCTGCAGGTCGGCGTCCATGATGACGACGGCCTCGCCCTTGGCGTGCTGGAGGCCCGCGAGCATCGCCGCCTCCTTGCCGAAGTTGCGGCTGAAGGAGACGTAGCGGACGCGGGGGTCCGCGTCGGCAATGTCCCGGAGAAGAGGAAGGGTCCGGTCCTGGCTTCCGTCATCCACATAGACCAGCTCGTATTCCTGCTCGAGCAGGAATAGCTCTTCGGTCACGCGCTCATGGAAACGGCCGATGATCTCCTCTTCGTCGAAGCACGGCACCACTAATGAGATCAGCACGGTAGAACAACAACCCAGCCTTGTGTCCCGCGCGGATTCACGACGTGACACCTGGGCGACCATTGCGTGAACTGGCGTAGGCACAGCATGTTTTGCCGGACATCGCTGGCATATTCGAGACATCATGTGGACTTTGCCCTCCGCGCGCGGCCGTGCCGCCGCACTCGCCGCGCTCATCACCGTCGGGACCGTGTGCGCGGGTGACGCGATCGCCCGCAGCCACCCGTTCGGAGCACGCACCCGCAGCGTGAACGACCTCGGCAATCAGTTCATCCCGTTCCACGCCCATCTGTGGGACCTGCTGCACGGGCGCGCGGACGGCGGACTGTTCGTCAACTGGCAGTCCGGTTACGGCACCAGCTTTCTGCCCGATCTCGGGACCTATCTGACGAGCCCGTTCGCCGTAGCGGTCGGGCTCTTTCCACGGGACCGGATCGACCTCGCCCTGTACGTGGTCACGCTGCTGAAGATGGCCACGGCCGCCGCTGCCATGACCTGGCTGCTCACCTCGCTGCACAAGGGCACGGACCGCAGGTGGACGGCGTCGGTGCTCGGCGCCTCGTACGCCCTGTGCGGCTGGTCGGTCCTCGAGGCCTCGTACAACCCCATGTGGATGGACGGGCTGATCGCCTTACCGCTGCTGTGCCTGGTCGGCGAATGGGCGCGCACGGGCCGGCGGCCGCTGCTGGGGCCCGCGATCGTGGCGGTGGCATGGATCGCCAACTTCTACACCGCGTACATGGCGACCATCGGGGCGGCGCTGGTGCTGGCCGCGCGGCTGCTGCCGGAGCGGGCGCAGGCACGGGAGCAAATACGGGTCCTGGTGCGCGCCGCCCGGACCCTCCTGCTCGGCATCGCCCTGGCCGCGCCCGTCCTGGTCCCCGTGTTCCTCGGCTCGAAGCACGCCTACCCGGGCTGGACCAAGGAGTTCGCGCCCGCGGGCTGGACCGATGTGTTCGCCCGCACGCTGCCGGCGACGTACAGCTTCTTCACGCCCGCGCTCTTCGTCGGCGGCGGCGCGATCCTGCTGGCCGGCGCGCTCGCCTTCAACCGGGCGGTGCCGCGGCACACACGGTGGGTGTGGACCGGGCTCACGGTCGCGGTCGCCGTCTCCCTGCAGTGGGGCCCCACACATCTCGTGTGGCATGTCTTCGCCACGCCCAACGGCAGCCCCTACCGGCAGACCTTCGTCCTCGCGGGGATGGTGGTGATCACGGCCTGGATGTGCCTGTCCGCGGGCTGGCCGGACCGGCGCGCCCTGCTCGGCGGCGCAGCGGTCGTCACGGTCATCGCGCTCGCGGGCGCCACCAGCGAACTGGTCACCGGCTGGACGTTCCCCCTGTTCGCCGCCGGGCTCGCCGCGGTGGCGGGCGGCCTGGTGCTCGCCCGGCGCGGCAGACTCACGGTGGTCGCGGCACTGCTGCTGACCGGCGCACTCGTCGGGCAGGCCGCCGCGACCGCCGCCTACGCGGACCGGCAGCGCCTCGGCCGGTTCGACGACTACCCGGTCTGGGGCACGGCGCACAGCGAGCGCGCCGCGGCCGTCGCCCGCGCCGACGGCTGGCCCGCCTACCGCACCGACCCCGGCCGTGACCAGACCACCGGCAACGACCCGATGCTGATGGGGGGTCAGGGCGCCGCGTACTACAGCAGCCACACGCCCGATGTGCTCACCCGCACACTGGCGGCGCTCGGCGCGGGCTGGACCTCCAACGGCCGCAACGTGCAGTCCCTCGACAACCCGGTGACCGACGCGATCTTCTCGGTCGGCGCGCGGGTACGCGCACCTGTCGGCAAGCACCCCGAGGTCACCCGGGCGGAGCGGACGCCGCCGCTGGTGACCGTACGGCCGCCCGGTCCCCCGCTCCGCTACGGCGACTCGCCGTTCCACAACCAGGAGCTGCTGCTCGGCGCGGACGTGTACACCCCCGCCGTCGCGGGCGCGTGCCCGGTCGGCAGCGAGGTCTACCTGTGGGCACCCGACTTCACCGGCACGGCGCGGCTCGGCGACGGCGAAGCGGTGAGGCTGCGCGGCGGACAGCCCAAGCGGCGCGCCGCGCTCACCCCGCTCGGCACGGTCACCGCTCCCGGCGCCTCCCTTTCCTACGGCAAAGGTGCGGCGGCCCCGCCCGGCGCGAGCGTCGAGTGCCTGGACCGGAAACGGCTGAACGCCGCCGTGGCCGGGCTGAGCGCGACCGGCGCCGTTTCCGTCGAGGTGTCCGGCAGCTCCATCAGCGCCCAGCTGCCGCCCGGCACCAAGGGGACGGCGGTCGTCGCCGCGCCCCGGATCGCGGGCTGGAGCTGCGACGGCCGCCCCGCCGACTCCCATCTCGGCCTGATCGCCGTGCCGTTGGACGGCAGCAGCACCCGCATCGACTGCTCGTTCCGGCCGCCGGGCCTTCTCGCGGGCTCGGCCGTCGGGGCCGCGGCGCTGTCGGCACTCGTCGGCAGCGCTCTGCTTCCGGCGCTGCGCCGCAGGCGGAGGCTGACGCCGGAGGCCGACGATGTGGTCGGAGCCGCCTGATGCTTCGCCTTCTTTGCCGCGGTGACATCAACACTTCACCCGCGCAACACTGACGCGTGGTGTGCGTGACGACGGTTCACGCGTACCTTCCCGGCATGCCCTCTCTGCTGCGCAACAGTTTGACGAAGCGAGTCCTGCGCTCCGCCCTCACCGCAATGGATCAGCGTGTGGAGCGGGGTGTGGCACGTACGACCCGGCCCCTGCGGACGGAGCTCGATGTCCTGCGGCGGGAGGTGGACGAGATGCAGCAGCGGCAGTACGCGCTCGGTCTGCTGCTCGACGGCACGGCCAGAAGCGGGCACCGCATGCCGCGTCCCGCCCAGATCGACACCCTGGTGCGCCAGATAAAGGACGTGAGCGGGGACAACGAGCACGCCCGCCGCGGTGTGGTCGTCGCCTACCGCACGCTGATCGCCATGGAGGCCCTCGCCGTCGGCAGGGTGGCCGGTTCCACCTCCAACATCTGCGGAAAGCTCGCGACCGTTCCGCTGCTCTCCCCACCCAACGGCAACATCCTCGAGATCGGGACCCTGTACGGCGTGTTCGCCTCCGCCCTGGTGCGGATGGTGCACCGGGCCGGCATCGAACCGGACCTGACGATCGTCGACCCGCTGGCGGGCCTGCAGCTCCAGCCCGGCACCGCCCAGAACGCCGACCCGACGGGCACCCCGGTGCGCGAGGACGTCGTACGGGCCAACCTGGCGCTCGGCGGCAACCGTGCGGCGCTCGAGGCGCGGATCCAACAGGGGTTCTCCTCCGACCCCGAGGTGCGGGCCGCGGTCTCCGACCGGGAGTACGGCGTGATCATCGTGGACGGCGACCACTCCATGGAGGGAGTGGCCTCCGACCTCGAGTGGGTGGAGCAGATCGTCGCGTCCGGCGGCATCGTCGTACTCGACGACTGCGGCGACAAGGCCTGGCCGGGCGTCCAGGAGGCACTCGACAAGCACCTGGCGACCGGGACCTCGCGACTGGAACTGCTGGGCACGGTCGCGACGTCGGCGTATCTGCGGGCGGCCTGAACGCGGGGGCGTGGTCCGGTCCACCCGGACCGGACCACGCCCCGTCCGCATCGTCACGTCCTCTCCGGCTCGCCCGACGCGGGCGGACAGCCGTTACGGCTTGGGCAGCGCGCAGCCCGGTCGGCTCAGGTCGATCCGGCTGCCGGCTCCGATGCACGGCACGAGCGTGTAGGTCTGCTGCGCGTAGTTGATTCCCGGCCGTACGGTGACGTTCCCGTTCGCGTCGACCTCACAGGGGTTGTTGTCCGTGCAGCGGCCACCGTCCTCGTTGCCGGTGTTGTTGACGGCCACCACCTTGCCGGTGGCGTTGTCGATGACGGGCGAGCCGGAGGTTCCGCCGATGGTGTTGCAGCTGGAGGTGTAGCGGACCGAGTCCTTCCAGGTCCACGAGCCTTCCTTGAGGAGGTAGGCGAAGCCGTCGACGTTGCAGCTGTAGATCCGCTTCCAGTAGCCGGAGACGACCTTGATGGCCGTGCCCTGCACGGGGTGCGCGGCGTTGAGTTCCAGCGCCTTGATGCCGTACCGGGACTCGATCTGCGCGTAGGTGCTGGTGAGCTGGTACAGCGAGACGTCGGTGTCGGTCATCGTCGCGTACGCGATCTTGCTCGCGCGCAGTGTCGCGACTCTGGTGCCACCGGAGTTGAGCAGGCCGAAGCTGCGGGTGGACGCCTGGTTGAGCACGACCTCGCCGGGCTCCGGGAAGCCGCTTTCTATGCAGTGGCCGTTGGACAGGACGAGCGCGGGATCGGTGGGCTGCGATCCGGGCGCCTTGACGACGGAACCGGAACAGTTGCTGAGCGCGACGGTTCCGGCGAAGTCGACCGCCTTGACGTCCACGGCGGGTTCTGCGGGTTCTGCGGGTTCCGCGGCGACTGCCGGTGCGGCGCCCGCTCCGAGGAGCGTGAGCGCTAGCAGCGTGCCGGCGAGAGGCTTGTTCATGTGGGGGTCCCCTCTTGCGACGTGAGTGGCCGAAGTGACGACTTCGACTTGTCATGCGCATTGTCGAGGGGTGGGCCCATGCCATCAAGGCGCCGTTTTCGGCCACCAACGTCCGTACGCCGTCCGGTGATTGCCGGGCGCCAGGAAGTCCCTGCCCTGTTGGAGATCGTGTACACGGAATCCGGTCTCACCGGAATCCGTGTACACGATCCGCGCCAGCGGGCGCGGGAGCCGGGCCGAGGGAGGCGTTCCGGCGTCGGCCCCGCAGTTGAGCGGCGGCTGAGCCGCGCAATCGTGCTGGACCGGGGGCGCACTGGGGACATAGGTTCCGTCACGGCCGTCCCTGGGGAGGGGACGGCACTCCTTGTTACTCACCCGTGGGGGGTTTCTCCGTCATGCTCTGCTCCAGATGTGGGACGAATGCGGCTGTGGCCGGCCGGAGCGAAGATCTCTGCCATGGTTGCGCGACCGTCCCGGCACACCCGACAGCCGCGGGGCCGGGTATGGGCGCCGGAGCGGATCTGTGCTCACCCATGGGACTGGGGCGGGCAGTTGTGGCGATGCTCGGTGCCGTCATCGTCACCGACGTGGCGAACAGTGCTGCGGCCGTGAAACTCCTGACCGTGCTGGCCAGTACGGGCGTCGGCGACGTGATGGCCTACGACATCGACGAGGCCGAAACGGCGGAACTGCTGCTGGGGTTCGCGTCCGGGCTGCAGCGCCTCACATTCCTTGCGACCGCCGTTGTCTTCATCGTGTGGTTCCACCGGGTGACAAGGAATGCCGGAGCGTTCGCCCCGGACCTGCCGGCCCATGGGCCCGGCTGGGCCATCGGTGGCTGGTTCGTCCCCGTCGCACAGCTGTGGATTCCGCGAGGGATCGCCGCGCAGGTGTGGCAGGCGAGCCGCAAGGATCCGTACACGGGCCGCGAGCACGCGTCGAGCACGCTGCTGAATGTGTGGTGGGGGTCCTGCATCGCCGTATTGGCGCTCTCCTGCTTCGCCGAGTGGCGATTCGACATGGCCGAGTCCCCGAAGGAGCTCTTCACCGCAACAGCGACACTCGTCCTCGCCGACGTGCTGGACACCGCCGCGGCCGTCCTCGCCATCCGCCTCGTCCACAAGCTGACGCAGATGCAGCACGCGAAGGCGCTGCGCGGCCCCGAGCCGGTCGCCGTGTGAGGCCGGCTCGGGCGCGGATCGATCAGCGCGTGCGGAACTGCTGCTGGCGCTCCAGGGCGCGGCGCAGTTCGGCCGGGAGCTGGTGGTACGGGCCGTAGGCGCGCTCCGTGTCGTAGAGCAGGGACTGGAACGAGTGCTGCGCCGCCGTGTGGTCGCCGACCGCGAGCAGCAGATGGCCGATGCGGTGGCGTACCTCGAAGGCCCGTCCGCCGTCCGTGCCGCCCGACTTCTGCTGCATCTCGTAGTGGGGCAGCACCGCGCGGTACTCGGCGAGTGCCGCGGCCGGCTGGCCCAGTTGCTCGAGGCAATGGGCCGCGTCGTAGCGGAACTGCAGGGTCTGCGGGTCCGCCGGGCCCGCCTCGGCGGTGCGGTCGTCGGCGAGGCGGCGCAGCTCGGGCAGGGCGCGGCGGTACTGGCCGTCGTCCATCAGCGTGGTCGCATACTGCTTGCGCAGGATCCGTACCACCGGTGAGCGCTCACCGTGTTCGGCGGCGGCCGCGGGCAGGATGCCGCCGAGGATGTCGACGGCCTGGGTGATGCTGCCCTCGCCGAGCAGTCGCTTGACCTCGTCGACCGCGGCCGCGACATCGGGCCGGGGCGCGGCGGGTGCCGGTGGTGCGACCGGGGGTGGCGGGGTGCTCACGCGGTCGGGCCAGGGGGCGTGCGGGCGCAGGAAGGGGCGGGTCGGGTCGAGCGGTCCCCCGGGGTTGCCCCGGGCGGGCAGCAAGGGCGCGAGCGCCTCGTACACCTCCTGCGCACCGGACGGGCGGTGCTGCGGGTCCTTGGCGAGCAGCCGCAGTACCAGGGCCTCGAGGGCTTCGGGTATCTCGGGGCGCAGCTGGCGCACCGGCAGCGGAGGCTCGTACAGGTGGCGGTGCAGCACGCCGAGGGCGGTGGAGCCCGCGAACGGCACGTTGCCGCTGAGGAGTTCGTGCAGCAGCACTCCGAGCGCGTACAGGTCCGTGTACGGGCCGACCGCGCCGCCCATGGCCTGTTCGGGGGCCATGTAGGCGGGGCTGCCGATGGGCGATCCGGTGTGGGTGAGCCGCGTGGTGTCGGTGTCGATGACGGACGCGACACCGAGGTCCAGCACGGTCACCGTGCCGTCCGGTTTCACCATCACATTGCGGGGCTTGAGGTCGCGGTGGACGATCGGCACAGCGTGCACTGCGCCGAGGACGGCGCACAGCTGCGCGGCAACCGCGACGGCCCACTGCCAGGGATAGGGGTCGTGCTCGGCCAGGTGGTCGGCGAGGTCGGCGCCCTCGACGTACTGCATCACCAGATACAGGTCGTCGCCGTCGCCGCCCGCGTCATGGACGGTGACCAGCCCGGGATGGCAGACCTGCGCGGTCACCCGGCACTCGCGCACGAAGCGGCGGCGCATCTCGTCGGCGGCGGTGGCGGCCGCCATGTGGTCGGGGCGCAGCAGTTTGACGGCGACCCGGCGGTCGAGGCGGCCGTCGTACGCCGTCCAGACCTGGCCCATTCCGCCTTGGCCGATGAGGGCGGCGAGCTCGTAACGCTCGCCGATGACGCGTCCGTTCACCGGCCGTCGCCCTGTTCCCTGCGGAGGTAGTCACTCAGCTCGTCGAGCTCGGCCCGGACCTGGTCGATGCGGGGGCTCTTGTCGCGCTGCGGGGGCGCGGGCGGAGGCGTGGGGGCAGGTGCGGGCGGAGGCGTGGGCGTGTGCTGGGGCTGGGGGGACGCGGGCGGGTAGCCGTATCCCGTCGGCCGCTGCGGTATGCCGTACGGCGTGGAGGGCGTGGCCGTGTACGGCGAGCCCGCCTGCACCGGTGGCGGTGTCCAGCCCGGCGGACGCGGGTCCTGGTAGTGGCGGATGTCCGCGACCAGATAGTGGACCGGTACCCCGATCGCCATCCCGAACAACACAATGACGAACACGTAGTCGATCGGCCCGGGGTCGGCATCCTTGGAGCCGGCCAGTTCCGCGTCCGAGCCGAACTCGCCGATGACCACCATCGTGATGATCACGAGGCCGAGGCTCACCCAGAACAGCACCCAGTCCAGCCGACGGCGGCGCATGATCGCGATCCGCAGCATCGTCGCCCAGGCCAGGAGGCCGCAGCTGAGCAGTGCCAGCGCCACGAAAACCGTGCGCAGGGCGACCAGCACCCCGGTCGACGGGCGCTGGGGATGCGGCGGCGCATAGCCGTGGCCGTGCATTTCTGCTCCTGACGGGCCTGGGGACGAGGCGTAGGGGACTGAGCGTATACACCGACACGGACAGGGGGTCCCGGGTTGTACGGACTGGGTGTCCGGTACGTCACTCCAGGGCCGCGGACGATGTCATTCAGGCAGGACCGTGCCGTCGGTCAGTCCGTCGTACAGCCCCTGGACGAGCTGCTCGCCGAGCCGCCCGGCGAGGCGCAGCGCGTCCTCGAAAGCGGCCAGGGTGCGGAAGCGTTCGCCGTAGCGCTGCTGGTCGGCCAGGGGCAGCCGGGGCAGTTGGAGGCGACGCACATCGAGCCGGGTCGCGGTGGAGGCGTAGCTGCTGGCCTGCCGGTTGTTGGCGGTGCCCCGCAGAAAGCCGGCGAGGAACCACGGGTCGAGTGCGGCCGGGTCGGGGTGCAGGAGCTGGAGGTTGCGGCCGAGCGCCGCACCCGCGGTGCACCCGTCGATGACGCGCACGACGGATCCGCCGCCGAGTACGGGTACGACGACATCGCCCTCCTCGACCCGTACCGGCTCCTCGTCCGTGGTCTCGGGCAGCGTGCCGGAGGGCTCGGTGCCGGCGAGGACGTCCTGCTCGGTGAGTACGCGGACGGGGTGGTCGGCGCCCGGGGCGGTCCGGGCCTGGGACGAGGTTCCCACGCCGCCCGCACCGCCTGCTCGCAGCACCAGCGCGCCCGCGCGGGACAGTTCGCCGACCGTGGTGGCGGGCCAGGGCGCGGGCTCGGTGGACCGCGCGGGCTGCGGGGTGAGCTCGCCTGCCAGCCGCAGGGTGTCGGTCAGACGCTCCTGTACCCGCGCGAGCTCCCGTGCCCCGCCGGCCGCCGCCGGCGGTGGCAGATGCCGGGCGGGGGCCAGATCCACGTCGTCGTCGAGGAGTTCGATGACCGGGACCGAGCGGCTGATGCCGGGCTGCTCGGTGGCGGTGCCGTGCCGTTCGAAGGGCTGCCAGGCCTCCAGCACCGTGGTGTGCACGGTCTGCCAGTCGAGCCGGTCGCGCCCGCCGCCCGCGCCGCTCGCACCGGTCGGCTCGGCGGCGTCGACGAGCAGCAGCTCGGGCGGGGGAGCCTGCCCGGCGTCGGGCTTGCGCAATATCCACAGATGGAGCGGGATGCCGTACGGGGGTGCGGCGCCGGCGGGCAGGGCGACGACGGCGCGCAGCGCTCCCCGGCGCAGCAACCCGGCCCGGACGCGGCGGCCCGAGCGGCGGGACGCGGCGGCGGGCGGCATCAGCAGGACGGCGGTGCCGCCGGGGCGCAGCCGGGCGAGTGCGTGCTGGACCCAGGCCAGTTCGGACTCGGTGCGGGCCGGGAAGCCGTATTCCCAGCGCGGGTCGTAGGCCAGTTCGTCGTGGCCCCAGTTGCGTTCGTTGAACGGGGGGTGGCACAGCACCGCGTCCACGGCGAGCTGCGGGAAGGCGTCGGCGCGCAGGGCGTCACCGGAGGCGACCCGTACCTCGGCGTCCGTGTGCAGGGCCAGGCGGAGCCCGGTGAGGGCGGCCAGTTCGGGGTCGGTCTCCTGGGCGTACAGCGCCTCCGGGCGGTCAACGGCCCGCAGCAGCGTGCCGGTGCCGGACGCGGGGTCGAGGGCGGTACGGGCGGGGCCCGCGAGCGCGGCCATCAGGGCGGCGGGGCCTGACGGGGTCAGCGTGTACTGGCGCGGGTTGGCGTCGAGCTGACGCCCGAGCAGGAACTCGAAGGCCTGGCGGGCGCCGAGTTCGGCGGCGAGCTCGGCGACACCGCGCAGCAGCGGGACCGAGGGGCGCAGTGCGGCGGTGTCCGGGGTGTTCACAACGCCGCCGGTCGCGCCGGAATCGGTGTTCACAGACGGGGCGTGGGGGTGGGCGGCGGCCGGGTTGCCCCGTCGGCTGATGTCGGTCGGGGTGTTCACAGCCGGGTCGGTGTCGCCGAGACGTCGGCGCAGCACCGGGTCGAGGGCGGCGGGCAGCACCTCTGCGAGCCGTTCGTCGGAGACGGCTGCCGACTCCAGCCAGGCGGTCGGCCGGTCGCGCAGGAACAGCAGGACGCAGCCTGCGTGGACCAGTGCGGTGACGGCGCCCGCGGGGTGGGACGCGAGCTGTTGCCAGACCCGTTCACGCAGCGGGACTTCGGCGAGTTTTCCCTGGTCGCGCAGCCACTGTTCGACATCGGCGAGGGCGAAGGACGGGCTGGTCTCGGTACCGCCGACGGGCTTGGGGAAGTCCGCGTGGCGGCGTCGCCAGTTGCTGACCGCGGCGCGTCCGACCCCCGCGAGCCGGGCGATTCCGGCGGCGGTCACCTCGCTCGAATCCTTCGGCACAGGCCGACTCCCTCATCCGCAACGACCGTTGTACCGGCCTCGGTTGTGCCATCGAGCATACGCCGCAACGACGAGAGACCACTTCACATTGTGGACCGACTCGTCATCTGTGAACAGTGTTGACTCGGTTCACAACCTCTGCTCTTATTAACCCATCGCTACACGGGATTCGCAATGAGTCCCGACCACATCCATGTCCGGGAGGGCATCCATGTCCCACTCCACGCAGCAGCCCCAGTACGGCCAGCCCCCCGTCCCGGCGCAGCCGATACGCAACGGACTCGGCACGGCCGCCCTGGTGCTCGGGATCATCGGCACCCTGTCCGGCCTGATCCCCCTCTTCTTCTGGCTGGCCGGCATCCTCGGACTGATCGCCCTGATCCTGGGCCTGTCGGGACGGGGCCGGGTCAAGCGCGGCGAGGCCGGCAACAAGGGAGTGACCACCACCGGTGCCGTCCTCGGACTGGTGGCGCTGATCCTCTCGGTGGTCGGTGCGGTGCTCACCTTCAAGGCCGTGGACGACGCGGTGGACGAGATCAACAAGGCCACGAGCGGCAGCAGCGCGTCGAAGGAGCCCGCCGCCGGCAAGGGCAAGGACGACAAGGGCGGCGCGTCCGACAAGGGTGAGGACAAGGGTGACAAGGGCAAGGGGCTGGAGGCCGGGGACGGCGCGATCTACGACGACGACCTGAAGATCACCGTCAGCGAGCCCAAGCCCTACACCCCCGACGAGTTCGCCTCCGGCCACACCAAGGGCAACAAGGCGTACAGCGTCACGATCGTCATCGAGAACGGCGGCAAGGAGAAGTTCGACGCGACCCTGCTGACCGCCGACGCCACGGCCGGCGAGGACGGCGTCACCGCCGAGGAGATCTTCGACGGCAAGGTCGGCTCCGGCTTCACCGGCAACGTCCTGCCCGGCAAGAAGGCCACGGTCCAGTTCGCCTTCGACGCCCCGGCCGACGCGAAGACGCTCACCGTCGAGGTCAGCCCCAGCTTCGACTACAACGCCTCGCAGTGGGAGCTGAAGCTCTGAGCCCCTTGAGGGCCCGGACAGCGTGAAGGCCGCCCCGTGGGCGGCCTTCACTCGTCAGGCGTGCGCCTCGGATGTCGTGACGCTCATGTGTCACAGCCGGTGGCGCACCCACACATTGGGCTCCACGTACACGGCGTACCCGCGCTCCGCCTCGCAGTGCACCGGCACCAGCGCACCCGGCACCTCGACCGGGCCGGTCGTCCCGAAGGGCAGCCCGGTCCACGTGCGCCACTGCTCCAGCGAGCCGGCGACCGTCATGGAGGCGGGCGCGACCTTCTCGATCGCCCCGCCGGCCCGCACATGCACCCGCAGCCAGGGGTCGTGCGGCAGTCCGTCCGACGCGCGGGTGCGGTACGCGTACTCCTGGATGAGCGCGTTCGTCTCGGCGCTCTTCGCACTCGGCCGCACCGGCGCGACCAGTTCGGAGAACCCGAGCCGGCCCACGTTGTCGCGCAACGCGGCCAGCAGCATGCCCGAAATGCCGCGCCCCTGGAGATCCTTGGCCACGGTGATCTCGATCGCGCTCACGATGTCCGGGGTCCGGCCGTGCCGCAGATCGGAGAAGGCCCACAGCACCACCTGGTCCCAGCCGCCGTCCGGCAGCTGCACCCGCCCGTCGGCGGCGAGCTGGAACGGCACGCTGAACGCCCGTCCCGCGACCCGCCCTTCGGAATCGGTGGCGACCAGCACGTATTCGGGCAGCTCGGAGACGATCCGCCCGATGTTCGCCCAGGCGACCGGATCGTTGATCACGAACTCGGGCCAGGTGTCGACCATCTGCCACATGGCGCCCTGCAATTCGGGCCGGTCGGCAAGCGTGGTGATGTGCAGATCCATCCCGGCAGACTAGCCAGGTGCTGCCGCGCAACCCACCGGTTGTCGACCGGTGATCGGCACCTTGCTGAGCGGGGCGATCGGCGGCATGCTGCGCCTCGTGGCGCTGTACGACCGAAGGCCCCGGCTGACAAGGCTCCGGTCACGGACCGGGTTTGAAGACCGTCCGGTCCGCCGACTCCGAGACTTCTCCCTGCTGCCGTCAGCCGCCGCACTGCGCGAGCATCGCCCGCTTGTCGGCGGCGGTCACCGGCATCTCGTACTTCACGGCCACCTGGGCGATGCGCACCACGTACGCGCAGCGGATCCGCTTGCTCGGGGGCAGCCAGGAAGCGGGCCCGGAGTCGCCCTTGCGGCTGTTGGACGGGCCGTCCACGGGCAGCAGATTCAGCGGGTCGTTGGCCAACTGACGTCGCTTGGCGACGCCCCAGCGAGCCGCCCCCATCTGCCAGCTGTACGACAGCGGGACGACATGGTCTATCTGTACCTCGGTCGCCTGCCGCTTGCGCCACTCGATGGCTTCGCCCGTGTACGGATCGTGGAGCGTCATCGACACGACCACACAATCCGAGCCGGAACGGAACCGGAGGTCCTGACCATCGCGGTTCAGGAGATCGTTCCGAGTGTCGCAGCCGTTCCGGGCCAGCGGTACGCCGTCGGCCGTGTCCATCCAGGCATAGCCGAACCGGTCACGGTCGTAGCCCGTCTTCGGGCCGCGTCCCTTGGTGGCCACCCGTGCGATCAGCTCGCGGGCCTCGGTCCGCTCCCGGTCGGTGGTGAGAGGGGCGAGGCCGGGCCGGGTCCCCTGCGGGTTGGCGAGCGGGCTGGTCGCCCCGGGCGCCGCTGTCGCGCCGCCGCCCTCGGTCAGCCCGGTGCCGTCGCACCCGGTGAGCAGGCTTCCTGTCAGCAGGATTCCGGTGAGCAGCGCAGCCGGCACCGGCCCGCGCGCGAGCAGCCGCGCCATCGTGTCCCCTCCCCGAGCGTGGACCCATACCCTACTGAGACACGACGCGCAATTTTCGCCAGGGGGGCGTAACGTGGAAAGGGACCTGGTCCCCTTCGGAAGGACGACTGGATGGGGATGTCCGAAAGGTTCTAGCAACCAGACACAAGTACGCACACGCACACACCGCCTGCGGAGCCGAGCCGGCAATCGTGGGCGGTGTCTCTGTGTGTGGACCCGGATACCGGATGCGGGACGACCCGGATACGGGGTGCCTGGATCCGGATGACCGGCCGCCGTATCACACCTTGCCGATGCCGAGGGTGTTCTCCCCGGGCAGCAGGCCGGTGCCGATCACCCCGACCCAATACGTACCGAGCAGCTCCTCCAGCCGCGCCGTGTCCTCGGCGCCCAGGGCCGCCCAGGGCCCTGCGGCGAGCTCGTCCGTACGCCGCTCGACCTCGGCGCGCAGCTCGCGCCCGGCGGCGGTGGCCTGCCCGTCCTCGTCCATCAGGCCGCGTGCGCCGAGCCGCTCGCGTGCCGCGGTCCACTGCGCCGCGCTCCAGCCGCGGCTCCTGAAGACCGGCACGGGAGCCGCGCCGACGCCGGCGAACGAGACAAGCGCCTCGACGGGGCCCAGCCCGGCGGTCAGCAGCGCGGCGAGATGCCCGTCGCCGCGGTGCTCGCGCAGGATCGTCGCGGCCTGCCAGAGCACGAGGTGAGGTGCGTCCGGCCACGGCAGGGCCGCATTGCCGGCGGCGAGCGGGCGCCCCGCGTGCTCCGCGGCCTCGGCCGCGCGCCGGGCGAGTGCCGCCGCCTCGGCGAGCTCCGGGGAGTCGATCGCGTCCCCGAGCACGGTCCGGTACGTGCGGTCGACGGCCCGCAGCCTGGCGGCGAGCACGGCGTCGGGTGCCGCGACCCGCCAGGCGTCGGGCACGTACTGCTCGACCATCTCCGGGCTGAAGCTGTAGAACGCCGAGGTCACCCGCACCGCCCCGGCCTCCCCCAGTGGCGCTGCGCGCCAGGCGAAGTAGCTGGGCCAGCGCTCGTCGGTCCTGTAGCCGAGTTCCGCGGCCTCCTCGAATGCCGCCGGCGCGTAGTAGAGCACGGCGTGCAGAGGCTCCAGCAGATGCCACATCTGTCGTACGCGTCCCAGGTCGTCGGACATGACAACTCCTCGGTCCAGGCGGTTATCTAGCCACCGACTAGATTGCTCCTCCGGAGAGAACTTGTCAATGCCTAGATTCCGCGTAGCCTGAAGCCATGAGCCGACCGACGTACCACCACGGCGACCTGCGCCGGGCCGTGCTGACCGCCGCACTCGACGTCATCCGCACCGAAGGCCCCTCGGCCCTGAGCCTGCGCGATCTGGCCCGCCGCGCGGGCGTCTCCCACGCGGCCCCGGCCCACCACTTCAAGGACCGGGCCGGCCTGCTCACAGCGATCGCGGCCGAGGGCTTCGACCTGCTGGCGTACTCCCTGGCCGAAGCCCCCGACCTGCGCGAACGCGGGGTGCGCTATGTCCGCTTCGCGCTCGACCACCCCGCGCACTTCCAGGTCATGTTCCAGCCGGAACTCCTGCGCCCCGACGACCCCGACCTGCTGGCGGCCAAGTCCCGCGCGGACGCGGAACTGCGCGCGGGCGTCACACAACAGCGCCCCGCCGAGGACACCGACCTGATGTCCATGGCGGCCTGGTCGGTCGCGCACGGCTTCGCGACCCTGCTCCTGACCCGCAATCTGGACCGCCCGCTGGGTGATCGCGACCCGGAAGAGGCATTCCGGGCACTCGCGGGGACGATGTTCGGCCCGGCGCGCTGATCACCACCGTCATCCGTCATCCGTCATCGGGGGCGTCGCCCGGATCCGGGTCGGGGGCGGGACCTCGCCGGGACGCCGTCATCGCGTCGGGGTAGCGGGATCCGAGGCGCCCTGCGGCAGGGTCTCCCGGTCCGGCTGCTCGGCGCTCCGCTCGGCCCGATCCTGCGCCAGATCGCGCCGGGAGCCTAGGGACACGTACTGCGCCGGCGCCCGTTCCCCAGCACCACGCCCCGCCCGGCGTAGTACCGGTCCAGCACGTCCCAGGAGATGCGGGCGAACTCCTGTGAGTGGCCCGGGAAACCCGACGGATTGTGGATGACCACGTGGTCCTCGGTGGTGCCGACGGCCAGGACCAGGTGGCCGCCTCGGTGCGGCGGGGACGGGGACAGCTCGCGGATGGACGGGTGCACCGAGAGCAGCAGCAGCCGGCCCGAGGCGATGAGCTCGGGGATCTCGCTCCCGGGCAGTTGGGGGCGCGCCTCGGCGTGCAGCCCCCATCTGCGTTCGGCGTAGACCGCGAACGGCGCGTAGATCAGTCCGTCCAGGCCGTCGGGACGCTTCACATACGCCCCGGCCTCGACGCACTCCGCCGCCAGGGCCATGGGCGTCGGTACGGGCTGCTGCCAGAAGCCGAGCGCCATGCGCAGGCAGGCCATGCCGCACAGCCGCCAGGACCACCACTCGTACTCCTGCGGGCTCTTCGCCCCGTACGCGGACCACAGCGGATCATCGGCCGCCCGCATCGCGCCGCCGATGATCGCGGGCACCAGATCAGGTGAGGCCCACTGGGCGTAGTACGGAACCGAGTGGATGACCGTGGCGCCCCCGTACAGGGGCCGCGCCATGGGGCCGTTGCTGCCGCCCACCCGCTACGAGCCGAGAATCGTGGTCAGGAACTCGCCTGTCCAGGAGAGCAGTTCGCGCCCCACCACCGGCTTGCCGCCGATCTTGCCCGTCGTGGGGCGCGGGACCAGGATCTGGTGGGCCGTCGGCTTGATGACGGTACGCGGGTGCAGGCGCTTCAGGCGCAGCTCCTGCGATTCCCTCAACTCCACCGGCGCGAAGCGGATGTTGGGGCCCTGCAGCACGATCTCTCCTACGCCGCATGCGCGGGCCAGCATCCGCAGGCCCGCCACCAGGAGGAGGTTCTCGACCGGCTCGGGCAGCTTGCCGTAACGGTCCGTCAGTTCCTCGCGGACCGCCTTGATGTCCTCCTCCGAGTTGGCAGAGGCGATCGCGCGGTACGCCTGCAGGCGCAGCCGCTCGCCCGGCGCGTAGTCGTGCGGGACGTGCGCGTCGACCGGCAGCTCGATCTTGACCTCGAGTGGGGGCTCCTCCTCCTCGCCGCCGTCGACCGCGGCGCGGTAGTCGGCGACCGCCTCGCCCACCATGCGGATGTACAGGTCGAAGCCGACGCCCGCGATATGGCCGGACTGTTCGCCGCCCAGGAGGTTTCCCGCTCCGCGGATCTCCAGGTCCTTCATGGCGACGTACATGCCCGCGCCCATCTCGGTGTGCTGGGCGATCGTCGCGAGCCGCTCGTGGGCGGTCTCGGTGAGCGGCTTCTCCGGCGGGTAGAGGAAGTAGGCGTAGCCGCGCTCGCGGCCACGGCCCACGCGGCCGCGCAGCTGGTGCAGCTGCGAGAGACCGAAGTTGTCGCCGCGCTCCACGATCAGGGTGTTCGCGTTGGAGATGTCGATGCCGGACTCGACGATCGTCGTCGAGACGAGCACGTCGAACTTCTTCTCCCAGAAGTCCACCACGACCTGCTCGAGCGCCGACTCGGGCATCTGGCCGTGGGCGGTCGCGATGCGGGCCTCCGGCACGATCTCGCGCAGCCGGGCCGCGGCCCGGTCGATCGATTCCACACGGTTGTGGATGTAGAAGACCTGGCCCTCACGCAGCAGTTCACGTCGGACGGCCGCGCCGAGCTGCTTCTCCTCGTACGGACCGACGAAGGTGAGGACCGGGTGCCGCTCCTCCGGGGGCGTCGTGATCGTGGACATCTCGCGGATGCCGGTGACCGCCATTTCGAGCGTACGCGGAATGGGGGTGGCGGACATGGTGAGGACGTCGACGTTCGCGCGGAGCTTCTTCAGCTGCTCCTTGTGCTCGACGCCGAAGCGCTGCTCCTCGTCGACGACGACCAGTCCCAGGTCCTTGAACTTCGTCTCCGAGGAGAAGAGGCGGTGGGTGCCGATGACGATGTCGACCGAGCCGTCCTTCAGGCCCTCCAGTGTCGCCTTCGCCTCCGCGTCCGACTGGAAGCGGGACAACGCCCGCACGTTCACCGGGAATTGGGAGTACCGCTCGGAGAACGTGCCGAAGTGCTGCTGGACCAGGAGCGTGGTGGGGACGAGGACCGCGACCTGCTTGCCGTCCTGGACCGCCTTGAAGGCGGCGCGTACCGCGATCTCCGTCTTGCCGTAGCCGACGTCGCCGCAGATCAGCCGGTCCATCGGAACCGTCTTCTCCATGTCCTCCTTGACCTCGGCGATCGTGGACAGCTGGTCGGGCGTCTCCACGTACGGGAACGCGTCCTCCAGCTCACGCTGCCAGGGCGTGTCCGCGCCGAAGGCATGGCCGGGCGCCGCCATCCGGGCGCTGTACAGCTTGATCAGGTCCGCGGCGATCTCCTTGACCGCCTTCTTCGCCCGCGCCTTGGTCTTCGTCCAGTCCGCGCCGCCGAGACGGTGCAGCGTCGGCGCCTCGCCACCCACGTACTTGGTGACCTGCTCCAGCTGGTCCGTGGGGATGTAGAGCCGGTCGCCGGGCTGGCCCCGCTTGGCCGGGGCGTACTCGACGAGCAGGTACTCGCGGGTCGCGGCCTGCACGGTGCGCTGCACCATCTCGATGTAGCGTCCCACGCCGTGCTGCTCGTGAACGATGTAGTCGCCGACCTCGAGGGTCAGCGGGTCGATGGTCTTGCGGCGCCGGGTCGGCATCCGCTGGCCGTCCTTGCCGGCGGCCTTCTGGCCGGACAGGTCGGTCTCGGTGAGCACCGCCAGTTTGAGCGCCGGGTCGACGAGGCCGTGGTCGATCGAGCCGGTGGCGACATGGACGACCGAGGGGGAGATGTCGCCGAGGTCGGCGTCGAGGCGGGCCGCGATGCCCTCGCCGCCGAGGACCTCGACCGTACGGGCCGCGGGGCCGTGTGCCTCGGTCACGAACACCGTGCGCCAGCCGTCCGCCAGCCAGCCCTTGGTGTCGGCGAGCGCGCGGGCGGTGTCGCCGCGGTACGTCTCCGGGGCGTGCATCCCGAGCTTCAGCGTGTCGTCGTCGAGATCGACGTCGGCCGCGAACGGGGACACCGACCACCACATCATGCCGAGCTCGCGGGCCCGGTCCCGTACGTCCGCGATGCCCCACAGCGAGGCCGCGTCGAGATCGATCGGGGCCTCGCCTCCGCCCGCGGTCGCCGCCCACGACGCCTGCAGGAACTCCTGTGACGTCGCCACCAGGTCTGCGGCCCGCGTACGCACCCGCTCCGGGTCGCAGACCACGGCCATCGAGCCCTTGGGGAGCACGTCCAGCAGCAGTTCCATGTCGTCGACGAGGACCGGGGCCAGCGACTCCATGCCCTCCACCGCGATGCCCTCGGCGATCTTGCCGAGCAGTTCGCCGAGCTCCGGGTGCGCCTGGGCGAGGGCGGCTGCCCGCTGCCGTACGTCGTCGGTGAGCAGCAGCTCACGGCACGGCGGCGCCCACAGCCCGTGCTCGGCGACTTCCAGGGAGCGCTGGTCGGCAACCTTGAAGTAGCGGACCTCCTCGACGTCGTCGCCCCAGAACTCCACCCGCAGGGGGTGTTCCTCGGTCGGCGGGAAGACATCCAGGATGCCGCCGCGCACCGCGAACTCGCCGCGCTTCTCGACCAGCTCGACCCGGGAGTACGCGGCGGCGGCGAGCCCGTCCACGACCTCGTTCAGATCGGCCTGCTGCCCGGTGCGCAGCGCCACCGGCTCCAGGTCCCCGAGCCCCTTGACCTGCGGCTGCAGCACGGACCGTACGGGCGCGACGACGACGCTCACGGGCCCCGCGGCCGGGTCGTCGTGGGACGGGTGCGCGAGGCGGCGCAGCACGGCGAGCCGGCGGCCGACGGTGTCGGAGCGGGGTGAGAGCCGCTCGTGCGGCAGGGTCTCCCACGCCGGGTACTCGACGATGCCCTCTTCCGGCAGCAGCGAGCGCAGCGCGGCGGCCAGGTCCTCGGCCTCCCGTCCGGTCGCCGTGACGGCGAGCACCGGACGGTCGCTCTCGCGGGCGAGTGCGGCGATCGCGAAGGGCCGGGCGGCGGGCGGGCCCACCAGGTCGACGTGCATGCGGTGGCCGTCGCCGGCCGCCTTCACCGCTTCGGCGAGCGCCGGGTCACGTACGACGGCATCGAGCAGACCGTGCAGGCTCATGAAGGGCTTCCATCCGAGAAACTGGGGGTGTGCAACGCGAACGACCCGACACGTCGAACGGGCCGGGGGTCTCCAGCCTACGACGGTGGTGTGACAGCCGCGTCCGCAATCGGGTGGCGGGCTCCCGGCGGCGGGCGTTCCGCGAGGGACCCGGCCCCGGTGCGCGCTCCGGGCGGACCGGCCCGGGTACGTGTTCCGCGACGGACGCGCGAGGCCTCGATGCCGCGGAAGGACACGCGACGGCCCCGGGTGTTCGCCAGGAACACCCGGGGCCGTCCCCCGTACGCGGCGGGACTCCCGTCACCGCGGCGGACCCCCGTACCGCCGTCGTCGGCCGCCGCGTCCGCCGTCGCCGCTACTCGGAGGCGATGGCGTTCAGCACGTTCATCCGGCCCGCGCGGAACGCCGGCACCAGTGCCGCGAACAGGCCCACGAACGCCGAGCCCACGAACACCGTCGCGATCGTCGGCCACGGGATCTGAAGCACCCCCAGCCCCTCGAGCGCCAGCAGCTTCTGGGCCGCCGTGCCCCAGCCCATGCCCAGGCCCAGGCCGAGCAGCGCGCCGAACAGGGCGATGACCACCGACTCCAGGCGGATCATGCGGCGCAGCTGGCGGCGCGAGAGGCCGATCGCCCGCATCAGACCGATCTCCCGGGTCCGCTCGACCACCGACAGGGCGAGGGTGTTCACCACACCCAGCACGGCGACGATGATCGCGAGCGCGAGCAGGCCGTAGACGATGTTCAGCAGCTGGCCGATCTGGTCCTTCAGGTCCGCCTTGAAGTCGGTCTGGTTCTGCACCTTGTACTGCGGGTACTTGGCGAGCGACTTCTTGAGGGCGGCGTACGCCTCCTTCTCCTTGCCGTCCTCCGCCGCCGCGAACATGATCATGTTCTTGGGCATCTTGTCGGCGGGCAGATACCGCGCGGCGGTCGTGATGTTCATGTACATCGCGGCCTTGTCGACGCTCGTGTCGTCGGACGTGATGGCCGCGACCTTCAGATCCGCCGTCTCGCCGTTCTCGAACGCGACCTCGATGCTGTCGCCGACCTCGACGCCGTGCTTGTCGGCGTACGAATCGCCGACCGACATCGCGTTCTTCCCGTACGCGGCCGAGAGCTCGCCCGCCACGGTCTCGCGGCGCAGGTCCTGCGCGTAGGTCGGGTCGGCGGCGATCAGGCCCTCGTCCTCGGTCTTGCCGTCGGCGGTGGTGAGCTTGGCCTGCACCTGCTTGTACTCGGTGACGTGGGCGATGCCCGGCGTCCGCTCCAGCGCCCGCTGGGCCTGCGGCACGATCGCCTGGCCGTCGTTGCTCGTGGACTGCACGATGAAGTCCGCGCCGACCGACTTGTCGAGCTGCTCCGTCGCCGAGGCGACCATGGACGAGCCGACGACCGACAGGCACGCCACCAGGGCGAGGCCGATCATCAGGGCGGCGCCGGTCGCTCCCGTACGGCGGGGGTTGCGCAGTGCGTTGCGCTCGGCCATGCGGCCGACCGGGCCGAAGATCCGCAGCAGCAGCGTGCTGATGACCTTGACCACGACGCCCGCCAGCAGTGGGCCGATGACCACGAAGCCGATGAGGGTCAGGACCACGCCGAGGCCGAGGAACATCGAGCCCTCGCTCGCCTTGTCGGCCTGCGTGGCGACCAGCAGTGCCGCGGCGCCGCCGCCGGTGAGGACGAGGCCGATGACGGCACGGATCCAGCCCGCCTTGCCGTCGGCCGGGGTCCCCGCATCACGCAGCGCTGCCATCGGGGAGACCTTGCCGCCCCGGCGGGCCGGGATGTACGCGGCGAAGACGGTGACGACGACACCGAGCACCATGCCGACGAGAGGGGTCGTCCACTTCACGGTCAGGTCGGCGGTGGAGAGGTTCATGCCCGTCGCCGACATCAGCTTCATCAGGCCGACGGCGAGGCCGACGCCGGCGGCGACGCCCGCGACGGATCCGACGAAGCCGAGCAGCAGCGCCTCGACGAGCACGGAACGGTTGATCTGGCTGCGGCTGGAGCCGATCGCCCGCATCAGGCCGATCTCCCGGGTGCGCTGGGCGACCAGCATCGAGAAGGTGTTGACGATCAGGAAGATGCCGACGAGGAAGGCGATCCCGGCGAAGCCGAGCATCGCGTACTTCATCACGTCGAGGAACGAGCCGACCTCCTCACGGCCGGCGTCCGCGGCTTCCTTCGCCGTCTGCAGTTTGTACGGGGTCTCCAGCGCCGCGTCCACGTTCCGCTTGAGCACGTCGTCGCTGACGCCTGGCCCGGCAGTGACCGCGACGTGGGTGAACAGGCCCTTCTTGCCGAGCAGTTGACGCTGGGCGGTGGCGGTGTCGAAGTAGACGACGGCCGCGCCCGGATTGGTGACCTTGAAGGAGGCGATACCGGAGATCTTCGCGGTGAAGTCACCGGTGACGGCGATGGTGCGCAGTTCGTCGCCGATCTTCAGGCCGTGCTTGTCCGCGGTGTCGGCGTCGACCATCACCTCGGTGGGGCCGCGCGGGCCGTGGCCGGAGGTGATCTCCATCGCCTTGAGGTCGTTCTGCGTCCAGTTGCCGGCGATCGTCGGGGCGCCGTTGGTGGAACCCATGTTCTTGTTCTCGGAGTTGACGACCGTCACGCTCATGGAGACGACGGCACCCTCGGCGGACTTCACCCCCTCGACGGCCGCGACCTGCTCGACGAGCGAGGCGGGCAACGACTCGGGCTTGCCGGTCGCCGGCCGCCCCTCGTCGTCGCCGGAGCCCTTGGGACTGACGGTGACGTCGGAGGCGGTCGCGGCGAAGAGCTTGTCGAAGGTGGTGTTCATCGTGTCGCTGAACACCAGGGTCCCGGACACGAAGGCCACGGAGAGCAGCACGGCCACCGCGGACAGGGCCATTCGGCCCTTGTGGGCGAAGAAGTTGCGCAGGGAGGTCTTGAGCACGGTCATGACGTCCGCCCGCGCGCGTCGAAGTCCTTCATGCGGTCCAGGACGGCGTCGGCGGTGGGCCGGAGCATCTCGTCGACGATCCGGCCGTCGGCGAGGTACAGGACCCGGTCCGCGTAGGAGGCGGCGACCGGGTCGTGCGTGACCATCACGATGGTCTGCCCGAGTTCGTCGACGGAGCGGCGCAGAAAGCCGAGCACCTCCGCACCCGCACGGGAGTCGAGGTTTCCGGTCGGCTCGTCACCGAAGATGATCTCGGGCCGGGCGGCGAGCGCACGGGCAACGGCGACGCGCTGCTGCTGGCCGCCGGAGAGCTGGGTGGGCCGGTGCTTCAGCCGGTCGGACAGCCCCACCGTTTCCACGACCCGGTTCAGCCAGGCGGTGTCCGGCTTGCGGCCGGCGATGTCCATCGGGAGCGTGATGTTCTCCAGGGCGTTCAGCGTCGGCAGCAGGTTGAACGCCTGGAATATGAAGCCGATCCGGTCCCGGCGCAGCTGGGTGAGCTTCTTGTCCTTGAGGCCGGTGATCTCGGTCTCGTCGAGGTAGATCTGGCCGGAGGTGACGGTGTCGAGGCCGGCCAGACAGTGCATCAGCGTCGACTTGCCGGAGCCGGACGGCCCCATGATCGCGGTGAACTGCCCGCGGGCGATGTCCACGTCGACCTGATCGAGCGCGACGACGCGGGTCTCCCCGGTGCCGTACGCCTTGAGGACCTGCCGCCCCCGTGCGGCGACGGCCGTCCGCCCTCCGGTCTCCCCGGATGCGGGGGTGGTTACAGCCGTAGTCACGGTAGGTCTCCTAGCTTTGGGATCGGACGAATGTCGTCACCGCGTCGTCGTACGGATGTCGTACGGGTCGAGTCTCGCGGCGGAAGCGCTCCGGCGCGCTGGTGCGCAGCGCAGTCTTGCACCGGGGGTTTTCCCCACCCCCGGCTGGTGCGGGCCTCAGCTGCGGCCGTAAGAACAAGCTAAGGAATCAACCCCTGCCTGCTCGTCGTCCCCCGGGACGAACGTCCCCTGGCCAGAAGTAAGGAGTAGCCCCTAGGGGTCGTCCACCTCTGGGTGGACCGGAACAGCTCGAGACTGCACCCTCCCGCTGCGTGAGGGTCAAGTGAGAAGGTGTCCCGGGGAAATAGATGCATGACGAAAGGATCTGACGGTGGGCGTCGGCGGAAGCACGGGCAGCACGGAGGGCACGCCCGGGGCATCCGGCGGTTCCGGGACCACGGCCCTCGGCCGGATGCCGGCCTCCCACAGGCGCGGGCCCGTCGTCGCCGCGCTCATGCTCGGGATGGCGCTCGCATCACTCGACGGGACCGTCGTGTCCACCGCCGTGCCACAGATCGTCGGCGACCTCGGGGGCTTCTCCGTCTTCTCCTGGCTCTTCTCCGGCTATCTGCTCGCCGTCACCGTCACCCTGCCGGTGTACGGAAAGCTCTCCGACACCTTCGGCCGCAAGCCTGTCCTGATCGCCGGCATCGTCCTCTTCCTCCTCGGCTCCCTGCTGTGCGCGGCCGCCTGGAGCATGCCGTCGCTGATCGCCTTCCGCGTGGTGCAGGGACTGGGCGGCGGCGCCCTCCAGGGCACCGTGCAGACCATCGCCGCCGACCTCTACCCCCTCAAGGAACGCCCCAGGATCCAGGCCCGGCTGTCCACGGTGTGGGCGACGTCGGCGGTCGCGGGCCCCGCGATCGGCGGGTTGCTCGCCGCGTACGCCGACTGGCGCTGGATCTTCCTGATCAATCTGCCCATCGGCGCGATCGCCCTGTGGCTGGTGGTCCGCCACTTCGCCGAACCGGCACGCACCGCACCGGCTGCCCGCCCACGCATCGACTGGGCCGGTGCGCTGCTGGTGTTCGCGGCGGGCACCCTGCTGCTGACCGCCCTGGTCCAGGGCGGCGTCGCCTGGCCCTGGCTGTCGGCGCCCTCGCTCACGCTGCTCGGCGGCAGCGCATTCCTGATCGCCGCGACCGTCGTCGTCGAACGGCGCGCCGCGGAGCCGATCATCCCGGGGTGGGTGTGGCGCCGGCGCACCATCGCGGCCGTCAACCTCGCCCTGGGAGCCCTGGGGCTGCTGATGGTGGCGCCGACGGTCTTCCTGCCGACCTACGCCCAGTCCGTCCTCGGTCTCGGCCCGATCGCCGCGGGATTCGTCCTGTCGATCATGACGCTCAGCTGGCCGGTCAGCGCGGCCCTGTCCAACCGCGTCTACACGCGCATCGGCTTCCGGCGGACCGCGATGGTCGGCATCTGCCTGGCCGGCCTGTTCCTCGCGTCCTTCCCGCTGCTCCCCTATCCCGCCGAGCCCTGGCAGCCGGCCCTGATCATGCTGCTGCTCGGCGGCGCGCTCGGCCTGTTCCAGCTCCCGTTGATCGTGGGCGTCCAGTCCACGGTGGGCTGGTCGGAGCGGGGCACCACCACGGCGTCGGTCCTGTTCTGCCGCCAGGTCGGCCAGTCCCTGGGGGCGGCGCTGTTCGGGGCGCTCGCCAACGCGGTCATCGCGGCCCGGCTCGGTGGCTCCGACGATCTGGACTCGGTGGCGCACGCCCTGGCCGGCGGGGGATCGGTGCCTGCCGAGCATCTGCGGCGGGCCGTGGCGACGGCGGTGGACTACGTGTACACGGGGGCCGCGGTCGCGGCGGCGCTCGCCCTGCTGGCGCTCGTCTTCGTGGCCCCGCGCCGCTTCCCGATCATCACGGACAAGACGGACATCTGACGGGGGTCCGCAGAGGGGCGGTGCCCGCCCGCCCCGGATCGTCACCGAAACGACATACCGTCCAGTCGGTGGACCCCTTACGCCATCGGCCTACCCGCAAGTAACGTACCCGCACCACCCGCACCGCCAGCGCCACCCGCCCCACCCCCCGGGCGGCAAGGAGCAAGACGATGTCGTACCACCAGCACTTTCCCGACCCACCCCCCTCCCGCCGGCCCTGGGACGCCGAGCCGCAGCACTGGGGTCCCGAGCCACAGGCGTGGAACGAGCCGCAGCACTGGGGCGGAGCCCCGCAGCCCTGGGACACCGCACCGCCGCCGGTGCAGCCCGGCCACACCGCCCACCTCGGCACCGACCACGGCGGCATGAACCGGCTCCGCGGGGCCTACCGCCGACTGCGCCGCGTCGCGACGCTCACCGCACTCGGCTACTTCGTCCTCTTCCTCCTGCTCTCCGGCTTTGCCCCCGGGCTGATGACCAGCCAGATCACCGGCGGTCTCACCATCGGCGTGCTGCTGGGGCTCCTGACGCTGCCCGTCGCCCTGGCCGCGATCGCGGTGTACGAGCGGATCGCGCGTCGCCGCGTCGACCCGCTCGCGGCGTCGATCCGGGAACAGGCCGAGCACGCGGCACAGACAGCCGCGCCCCGACAGGACCGTCAGGGCCGCCCCGCGCGCCCCGGCCGCCAGTACCCCGCGGGAGGTGCGCACGCATGACCGGCTTCAGCTCCGAAGCGCAGACCATGTCCCTGATCGCGTTCATCACCGTCATCACGGTCACGCTGCTGCTGTGCGTGATGACCGGACCCGACCGCGACGACCTGGGCGAGTTCTACACCGGCTACCGCTCCCTGTCCCCCGTGCAGAGCGGCCTCGCCATCGCCGGCGACTACATCTCCGCGGGCACCGTGCTCGGCACCATCGGCGTCATCTCGCTCGTCGGCTACGACGGACTGACCCTCGCCCTGAGCACCGTGCTCTCACTGGTCCTGATGATGTTCCTGCTCGCCGAACCGCTGCGGAACGCGGGCCGGTTCACCATGGGCGACATCTTCACCCGCCGCACCCCCGGCCCGGCCGTGCGCATCACCGTCAGCGCGGTCACCCTGGCCGCACTGCTGCCGCTGGTGATCTTCCAGCTCGCCGGTGCCGGCGATCTGCTCGCCGTCGTCCTCGGATTCGACGCTGACGGATTCAAGACCGGGGCCATCGTGTTCCTCGGCGTGCTGATGATCGCGTACGCGGCGATCGGCGGAATGAAGGGCACCGCCTTCATCCAGATCGTCAAGACCGTCGTCCTGCTCGGCGCGGCCACCGCCATCTCCATCCTCATCATGAACAAGTTCGACTTCAGCGTCCCCACCCTCCTGGACGCGGCCAAGCGCGGCAGCGGGCTCGGCGACGCCTATCTCACCTCCGGGGTGCAGTTCGGCGGCAACGAGGTCGACATGATCAGCGCACAGTTGACGGTGGTCCTCGGCGCGGCCGTGCTGCCGCACATCACGATGCGCATGTTCACCTCGCGCAGTGCGAGCGCCGTGCGGCGCTCGATGTCCTGGGCCGTGTCGACCGTCGTCGTGACCTGCGTACTGCTCACCGTGATCGGCTTCGGCGCGGCCGCGATCGTCGGACGCCAGGGGCTCATGGCCGGCGACCCGCAGGGCAAGACCGCGTTCCTGATGGTCAGCCGGGCCGTCATGGGTGCGGAGGCGACCACGTTCGAGACGCTGCTGTTCACCGGGGTGACCACGGCGGTCTTCCTCACCCTGCTGGCGTCGGTCGCGGGAATCACCCTCGCCTGCGCCAACACCCTGGCGCACGACCTCGTCGCGCACGGGCTGCGCAAGTCGACAGTGCAGCCCACCACGGAGATGGCCATCGCCCGGGCCGCCGCGGCAGGTGTCGGCCTTGTCGCACTCGTCCTCGCGGCCTCCGCCCGGCACTGGAACCTCCAGGCGCTGGTGACCCTGTCCTTCTGCGTCGGCGCCTCGGCGGTCGCCCCGGCGCTCGTCTACAGCCTGTTCTGGCGCCGCTACACCCGCACGGGTCTGCTCTGCACCCTCATCGTGGGCAGCGTCTCGGCGATCGTCCTGATGACCGGCAGCAAGCTGGTGTCGGGATCACCGCACTCCGTCTTCCCCGACTACGACTTCAACTGGTTCCCGTTCACCACGACGGGCCTCGTCTCGGTCCCGCTGGGCTTCCTCGCGGGCTGGCTCGGCACGATCCGCTCCCCGCGCGAGGCGTCCGCCCAGGACGAACGGTACGAGTCGGTCGAACCGACGATCCTCGCGGGCGTGCCGGGGCCGTAGCCAGGCCCCTGGCAGAACCGCGCGAACGCAAGGGCGCCCGGCCGGTACTCGTACCGGCCGGGCGCCCTTTCCTGTGCCGCGTGCGCTTACAGCAGCCCGTCCCACATCTGCTCCAGCAGCACCGACCACCAGCTCTCCGGCGACCCCAGCGCCGCCGGGTCCAGGGCCGCAAGCTGGGCTTGGAAGTCGACCGTCCAGCGGCCCGCCTGTTCCGGGTTGAGGCCGAAGCGCAGTCGCCACATCCGGCCGAGCAGCGCCAGGCAGCGTACGAACTCCGGCAGGCCCGTGTTCACGAACTGCGGCGCCACCGGGTGGCCGCCGGGGCCGGACTCGACGGGGACAGCGACGATGTGCGCCGTGCCGTACTGGACGCAGAGCGCCCGGCCGAAGTCGCTGCCGATCACCAGGTACGAGCCCGCGTCGGATGCGGGCTGGACCTGTCGCTGGGCCGCGAGCTCCGCGAGCGTCGGGACCACCGGCTGGGCCGGCTGCGCCCAGAAGAACGGGTTGAAGTCGCCCGGCAGACCCGCCCACACCAAGGTGGCCGCCACGATCTCCGGCACACCCTGACGCGACACGGCCCGCTGGTCGAACCGGCACAGACCCTGCGGCCCGAACGCTCCCACCAGCTCCTGGGCGATCCCCTCCGGAGGGATCGGGGGGGCCGGCGGCACCTGCGGCAGCGGGGCCCGTACCGGCGCGGGCCGCGCCGGGCCGTCCGCGACCTGATGCAGCTCGCCCTGATGGGTGAGCAGTTGCTGCATACCGCCCTGCCGGCTCGCATGGTCCTTGCCGTACGGGGCGATGTTCGTGATCCGCGCCTGCGGCCAGGTCTCCCGGATCATCCGGGCGCAGTAGCCGCCGGGCAGGTCGCACGACTCCAGTTCGGTGTGCAGTTCCAGCACCTGGTCGGAGGGAACGTTCATCCCGCGCAGCTCATGGAAGATCTGCCACTCCGGGTGCGGGGTGCCGGGCGCCGAGCGGCGGATGAGCTGCTGCTCGGAACCGTCGGGCGCGCGGTAGCGCAGCACCGCCTGGTAGCCGGGCCCGACCGTCGGCAAGCCGCTCGGCTGCTGCGGATATCCGTACGCCGGCGGTGGGCCACCCATCGGCGCCTGCGGCGACTGCGGTACGCCACCGGGGGCGCCGGGCGGGCCGGGGGGCTGCGGAGCGCCCGGACCCATCGGGTTCGGGCCGGCCAGCATCGTCGCGGCATGGTGCACACCGCCACCGGGAGGGCCGGGGGGCTGCTGAGCCCCGGGCCCACCAGGGGCACCGGGAGGGCCGGGAGGCTGGGGCGCACCCGGAGCACCCGGGCCCATCGGGTTCGGGCCGGCCAGCATCGTCGCCGCGTGGTGCACACCGCCACCGGGAGGCGGCGTCGCGCCAGGCGCAGGCGGCGGCCCCGGCGGACCGGGCGGCTGCGGGACGGGCGCACCGGGCGGGCCCGGCGGCTGGGGCGCACCCGGAGCACCCGGGCCCATCTGGCTCGGGTCGGCCAGCATCGTCGCGGCGTGGTGCACACCGCCACCGGGAGGCGGCGTCGAACCGGGCGCGGGCGGCGGCCCGGGCGGCTGCGGCCCCTCCGGGCCGAGCTGGGAGACGAGTTGCGTCGGCAGATAGCCGGCCGCCGGGGCGCCGGGAGCCCCCGGACCCGACGACGGAGGAGGCGTGGCGCCGGGACGCGCACCCGGGACGCCCGGAGCACCGGGCGGCGGCGGGGGCGTCGCACCGCCGCGCGCACGGCGCGGCGGAAGCATCGCCTTGCTCGTCGCCGCATCGGCGATGTCGGCGGCGCCGGCACTCGGGCGGGGCGGCGTCGCACCAGGAGGCGCCGGCGGCGCGGACGTCCCGGGAGCCGGGGGCGCAGCGCCGGGTGCCGGGGCGGACTGCTGCGGGTTCAGACCCGGCACGATTGCCGTTCTCGGCAGCTGGCTGCCGCCCGACATCAGCGCCGTCGGTGCGTCCGCGCCCACGACCGGAGGCGGCGTGGGCCCCCTGTCCTCGCCCGAGACCGGCGGCGCGAACACCGTTGCGGGCAGCGGCACGGACGCATCGTCCGACCCCGCCGCGCTGACGTCCGACCAGCCGGACGCCCCGGACTGCGCCGCGGCGACTCCCGGCAGCGCCGTCGGCTCGTGGCCGTCGCCGGCGGCGCTGGGCCAGACGGACCCACCCTGCGAGGCGTTGCCGCCCGTGGACGAACCGGCCTCGGGCCACGGCGAGGCGGAGGAGGAGGACGAACTCCCGCCCGCCTGAGAGGCGTTGGGCGCATCAGGGGCGGACGGCACCGCATCGGCGACTCCCGCGACGGCGGGTGACGGCATGTCAGCGCCGCCCCCGGCGGGCGCGGGCGCGGACGAGCCGGTCGCCCCCCACGAAGCCGACGAATCCGAGGGAGCCGGGGCGGCAGCCGCCGCGTCACCCGCCTGCCCACCCGAACGCCGCTCCCCGATACCCAGCTTGTCCGCCGCGTCCTGGAGCCACTCCGGCGGGCTCAGCAGGAACGACGTCTGGTTCAGGTCGATACGCTGCGGGGGCTCCGGCGCGGACGCCGCCGCGGCCTCCTGCACCCCGTACTCCTCCTCGTACCGGCGGATCACCTCGCCCACCGGCAGCCCGGGCCACAGCGTCGCCTCACCGCTGTCCCTGGCGATCACCAGCCGCTGCCGCCCGCCGTCCGAACGCACACCGCCCTCGCGGTCCTCCGCCCACACCACGAAGCCCAGCTCGAACTCCCGCACCCGCACCTCGCGGTGCTGATACGCGGGCACATCGCCGTTGACCCACTCCTCGGCGCGCTCCTGCGCCTGTGCAAAGGTCACCATCGGACCGTCACCCCTCGTCCGGAACCGGAACGGCGCGCGCGAAGCCGCCGTCCACCATCAGGTTCGCCACGGTCTCCAGCTCCGGCGGATTGCCGGCGAGCCGCTGCAGGAACGCGTCGAAGTCCGCGCCACAGGGCAGCAACAGCCGCTCCACACGCTCCTGCACACTCCACCCGTCCTGGTCACGGGCGTCGTCGTACGCGCAGAACCACACCGAACCGACGTCCGAGCCCCTGACCTTCACCGCCAGGATGCCGCCCTGGACGAAGCCGGCACCGAGGTAGTCCTTGGTCAGATGGTCCCGCAGACATTTGTTCATGTACACCAGGTCGTTGACCGCAGCCTCGTCGCGCACCGTGAAGAACGGCTGGTCGACCAGCAGCCCCAGCTCCGCGTCGAGCGCCACCCCCACGGGGGCGCAGCCGCCCGCCGCCTTGAGGAAGGAGCGGTAGGAACCGGGAAGCCGGTAGCCCAGGTCCTCCTCCACGCTCAGCAGTTGCTGCTCGCTCACCGACACCGCGCCCTTCGGCAGACCGAAGTGCACGGGCCGTGTCTCCTGCAGCGGACGCGTACCGCGCTTGTCCTGGTCCACCACGGTCGTCGCCAGACCACCGTGATGGCGCAGCAGCGCCTTCACCTCCACGGGGACCAGCTCCAGCCGGCGGGTGCCCGGTACGTGGTGCCAGGTCCAGCCGTGCGGAGTGGCGACCGCGGGGATCGTGTCCCAGAGCTCATGGCCCTCGGCGGACAGCGCGGCGTTCGCCGACACGTAGTCGGTGAGCCGCAGCTCGTCCACGCCGAAGCCCTCCGGGGGCTCGGCGATCTCCGCGGCCGCGCGCGCGTACGGCGAGAAGACCGGGTAGCCGTTGTCGTCCACGCGCACACCCCTCGGGTGGCGGGAGGCCCGGACCGGGTCCGGGAAGTTCACGACCTGCCCGGCGTAGGCCGCGTTCGGTGGCGCGGCGTGCCCGAGCCGACCTGTCGTCATGGCGGTTGCCCCCTGATGGATCTGGCTGGTTCAGCACAGCCTAAGCGGTGAGGCAACAAGGGGACCCGGCGCTCCGCTTCCGTAACGAACAGTCACTTTCGAGTGACCCGACGGCGACGCGTGGACACGTTTCAGCGCCCCAGCTTCCACACCACCCGTCCCATTTGGCAGGCTGTCCCCGCAACTCGGGGGAGTGCACGGGAGGGACGAACAGACCATGCACACAGCACAACCAAGCACTTCAGGTGATCCACGCCTCAGTTGGAGCACCGAGGAGACCGGACAGCCGCCCGGGCTCCAGCACCGGCGGGACGGCATTCTGCCCGCCGTCGCGGCCGCACTCTCCGTGCGCGGCCAGACCCTCACCTGCACCGCCGGCAAGGGCGACCACCCGCCCGCGCTCCATCCCCTCGTACAGGATTTTCTGGACACCCTCACCAGCGGGCAGCGAGAACGGTTCACCGGACGCTGCCCGGAGGCCATCCTGCTGTCCCGGCATCTGGCCGCCGCCGAGACCCAGCGCTCGAAACGCGCCCAGCGCAAGCCGCTGACGCACGGGGAGGCCCGGCGCGCGTTCAAGCAGGCCAAACTGACCACCCGGCGCATCCGCGAGGACGGCGACCCGCTGCACGGCAGCTACGCCCCGCCCTGCCGGTCCTGCACCGCCATGCTCGACCATTTCGGGGTCCACCCCGTCGACCCGACCGCACCCGAGAACGGCTGAACACCCACAGATGCCCGACCACCTCAGCACCACCCGGTTCCCCGTCGCCGTCGACGCCGCCCTGCGTGACGCCGGCTGGCAGCCCGGCCGCTGGGACATCAAGCAGGCCGAGCACTGGGCCGACACCCTGCGCGCCCACGTCTCCCCGGCCGGCCACCGGCACACCGTCTTCCCCTCGGTCGTCGAGGCCTGGGCCGAGTTCGGCGGGCTGCACATCACCGCCTCGGGACCCGGCCGGCAGCACGCGCCCGCACCGGTGTACGTGGATCCGCTCAGCGGGCTCCACCTGGCCCGTACGCTCGCCGACCTGGGCCGCGCCCTGGACACCGAGATCTCGCCGCTGGGTATGGAGGGCAACCACCAGGCGGTGCTGGCCATGGACGTCGAAGGACGCGTCTACAGCATCGACCACACCGGCGACTGGTACCTCGGCCAGGACATCGACCAGGCGCTCGGCACCCTCGTCACGGGCGTACAGCCCGCCCGCCTCACCATGGCCTGACCGGGGCGCGGCCCCGGCCCGTCACGCAGGGGCCGGGGCCGCTCCGTGACGGCCTGGGCCGTACCCATGGGGCCGGGGCCCCACTCCGGAACGGCCTGGGCCGTCACGCCTGGGCAGGGGTGAGGCCTCACCCCTGGGACGGCCGGAGCCGGAACCCCGCCCGGAACCCGGCTCCGGGCGGCGCCGCGTCACTCCGCGACGGCCTGGTCGGCAACCCGGTCCGGTACCCCGTCCCGGCCGTCCACCCGGTCGGGCAGCACGGCCGACACCCGGAAGCCCCCCGCGTCCGTCGGGCCGGACACGAACACGCCGCCCAGCGCCGTCACCCGCTCGCGCATGCCCACGAGACCGTTGCCCCCGCTCGGCAGGCCCGCGGCCGCGGAGCCGCCCGACGCATCCGGAGCACCGTTCTCCACCTGCATCGCGACCTCGGCCTCACGATGCGCGAGCCGCACCATGACCTTCGCGCCGGCCGCATGCTTGTGGACGTTCGTCAACGCCTCCTGGACGACCCGGTACGCGGTCTGCTCCACGTCCGGCGCGTAAGGCCGCGCCGCCCCCTGCAGCGCGAGCTCCACCACCATGCCCGCCTGCCGCGACTGCTCCACCAGCGCCTCGATGTCCGCAAGAGCGGGACCGTCCTGTGCTGCGGCCTTCGCGGCCGCCGCAGCCGCCGCGCCCACCGCCGCCAGCGGGACCGGGTCGACAGTCGCCCGCTTCTCGCTCTCCCCCGCCCGCAGCACCCCGAGCATCTCCCGCAGCTCGGTCAGCGCCTGCCGGCCCATGTCCCCCACCAACGCCGCGTTCTTCACGGCCTTCTGCGGATCCTTGAGCGCCACCGCCTGCAACGCAGCGGCATGCACCACCATCAGACTCACCCGGTGCGCCACGACGTCGTGCATCTCCCGCGCGATCCGCGTCCGCTCCTCCGTACGCGCCCACTGCGCACGCTGTTCGGCCCGGTCGGCCAGCAGCGACAGCTCCTGCTCCAGGCTGTCCGCCCGCTCCCGCAGGCTCTCCATCAGCCGCCGCCTGGCCCCTATGTACAGCCCCAGCAGCACCGGCGGCGCCGTCAGACCCAGCGACATGAACCCGGCCATCACCGGCACGTACCAGGCACCCGGATCGAAGTCCGCGGAGGACACGTCCTGGCCCACCCGCACAAAGGTCACGATGAACGTCGCGGCCAGTGACATGCCGGCGAGCGTCACCGTGATCCGCCGCGGCACGTCCGACGCGGCGAGCGTGTACAGCCCGACCAGGCCCATCAGATAGCCCATCTCGGCCGGTGTGGTCGCGATCGACACCAGCACCACGGCGATCGGCCACCGCCGCCGCAACACCAGCACCGCGCCGACAACCAGCCCGAACAGCACCCCGAAGGGCACGGGCAACGCGGCAGCCTCCGCGAACCCGACACCCTCCAGCGCGCACTCGATGGCAGAGACGGCCCCCAGCCCCAGATCCAGCGCTGCACTGCGCCGCCGTCCCCACCACAGCGGGCCACGGGCGGTCGAACCCGTGGCGTCCTGCTGCGCCCCCGTTGTGGTCATGTGTGCCAGCCTACGGGCGGGGTCGACTCATTTTTCTACCGTCGCACCGAGGGCACTTGGTACGGCATAGTGAGGGGTGCCGATCCGGCGAGCGGGGCCAAATGTCCTGTTCAGTCGGGTTTTATCCCCCGTGGTGTAATTGGCAGCACTGTGGCTTTTGGTGCCATCTGTTCGGGTTCGAGTCCTGACGGGGGAGCTTCTTCGAGAGTTCCGTCGCGTCGCATCCTGACCCCTCCGGTCAGGACCCACCCTCGTATCGCGCCTGAAACCCCCCGGTATCCTTCGGATGTCCACCACCCGAAGCCGAAGGGCATTCCTGTGAGCGCCAACCGCCCGGCAGCCGTCGTCGTCCTCGCAGCGGGTGAGGGCACCCGTATGAAGTCGAGGACTCCCAAGGTTCTGCACGAGATCTGCGGGCGCTCGCTCGTCGGACATGTCGTATCCGCCGCCCAGGAGCTCGACCCCGAGCAGCTCGTCGTCGTCGTCGGGCATGCGAGCGAGCAGGTCGAGGCCCATCTCGGCGCGCACTACGCCGGAACCCGCACCGCCTTCCAGGCCGAGCAGAACGGCACCGGGCACGCCGTGCGCATGGGACTCGAGGAGCTCGGGGGACGGCTGGACGGCACCGTTGTCGTCGTGTGCGGTGACACCCCCCTGCTGTCCGGCGAGACCCTGGCCGCGCTCGCCGGGACCCACGCCGCCGACGGCAACGCGGTGACCGTGCTCACCGCCGAGGTGCCGGACGCCACCGGGTACGGACGGATCGTGCGCGACGCCGCCACGGGAGCCGTCACGGCGATCGTGGAGCACAAGGACGCCACCGACGAGCAGCGCGCGATCCGGGAGATCAACTCCGGGGTGTTCGCTTTCGACGGGCAGCTGCTCGTCGACGCGCTCGGCAAGGTCCGTACGGACAACAGCCAGGGCGAGGAGTACCTCACGGACGTGCTCGGGATCCTCCGGGAGGCCGGGCACCGCGTCGGCGCGTCGGTGGCCGGCGACCACCGGGAGATCCTCGGCATCAACAACCGCGTGCAGCTGGCCGAAGCGCGCCGGCTGCTGAACGAGCGGCTGCTCGAGCGGGCCATGCTCGCCGGGGTGACCGTGGTGGATCCGGCCTCGGTGCTGCTGGATGTGACGGTGACGTTCGAGCCGGACGCCGTGGTGCACCCCGGGACGCAGCTGCTCGGTGCCACGCATCTGGCCGGGGGCGCCGAAGTGGGCCCCAACACGCGGCTGACGGACACGACGGTGGGCGCGGGCGCGCGGGTCGACAACACGGTGGCGGACTCGGCCGTGGTCGGCGAGGGAGCGTCGGTGGGCCCGTTCGCGTATCTGCGTCCGGGGACGCGGCTCGGCCCGAAGGCCAAGGCGGGCACGTTCGTGGAGATGAAGAACGCGTCGGTGGGCGAGGGCACGAAGGTTCCGCACCTCAGTTACGTCGGTGACGCGACGATCGGCGAGTACACGAACATCGGCGCGGCGAGCGTGTTCGTGAACTACGACGGCGAGGCCAAGCACCACACCACGATCGGGTCCCACTGCAAGACGGGCTCGGACAACATGTTTGTGGCTCCTGTCACCATCGGGGACGGCGCGTACACGGCGGCGGGCTCGGTCATCACCAAGGACGTGCCGGCCGGTTCGCTGGCCGTCGCACGGGGCCAGCAGCGGAATATCGAGGGTTGGGTGGCTCGCAAGCGCCCGGGAAGTGCATCCGCGCAGGCGGCTCAAGCAGCAACGGAACTGGTCGCCGAGGAGAACTGACCGGAAACGGCTGCGTCGAACTCGGCGTACCGTGATACGTGCACATAAATTCGGCTGGCTCGCGCCCAGGACTCTCGCGGCCAGAGAACACGTCTGAGGAGACAGTGCTGTGACCGGGATCAAGACGACCGGCGAGAAGAAGATGATGCTCTTCTCCGGCCGCGCCCACCCCGAGCTGGCCGAGGAGGTTGCACACCAGCTGGGTGTGGGCCTCGTCCCGACAAAGGCTTTCGACTTCGCCAACGGCGAGATCTACGTACGCTTCCAGGAGTCGGCGCGCGGCGCGGACTGCTTCGTGATGCAGAGCCACACGGCTCCCATCAACAAGTGGATCATGGAACAGCTGATCATGATCGACGCTCTCAAGCGGGCCTCGGCCCGGAGCATCACCGTGATCATCCCCTCCTACGGCTACGCCCGTCAGGACAAGAAGCACCGTGGCCGTGAGCCGATCTCGGCCCGCCTGGTCGCCGATCTGCTCAAGTGCTCGGGTGCGGACCGCATCCTCACGGTCGACCTGCACACCGACCAGATCCAGGGCTTCTTCGACGGTCCCGTGGACCATCTGTCCGCGCTGCCGGTACTGGCGGACTACGTGGGCACGAAGGTCGACCGCAACAAGCTCACCGTCGTCTCCCCCGACGCCGGCCGGGTGCGGGTGGCCGACCGCTGGTGCGACCGCCTGGACGCCCCGCTGGCGATCGTGCACAAGCGCCGCGACAAGGACGTCGCGAACCAGGTGACCGTGCACGAGGTCGTCGGTGAGGTCAAGGGCCGCGTCTGCATCCTGGTCGACGACATGATCGACACGGGTGGCACCATCTGCGCCGCCGCGGACGCGCTGTTCGCGCACGGCGCCGAGGACGTCATCGTCACGGCGACGCACGGCATCCTGTCCGGCCCGGCGGCGGACCGCCTGAAGAACTCGAAGGTCAGCGAGTTCGTGCTGACGAACACGCTGCCGACCCCGGGCGAGCTGGAGCTCGACAAGATCACGGTGCTGTCGATCGCGCCGACGATCGCGCGTGCGGTACGTGAGGTGTTCGAGGACGGTTCGGTGACGAGCCTCTTCGAGGAGCAGGGCTGAGCGCAGCCGTCGAAGGGCCGTCCCGCCGCGTGCGGGGCGGCCCTTCCTCATGCGCCGCGCGCGGTCGCTCCTGCGCGCCGGACGGGTCGCTCGTGATCCACTTTGGGGCCGCGGCAGGAGCTGGGTAGACTGTGCGAGTTGCTCGGCGAGGGAGGCCGCACATCTGTGCGGCGGTCCGTTATCGACGCGCTCTTCGTAGCAGGCCTGTCGTGGCCGGGTGACCGCCACCAGAGTTTTTCTGCCATACGAGGAGTGCACATGTCCGAGGTGAAGCTCGCCGCCGAGCTCCGTTCCGAGTTCGGTAAGGGCGCTGCCCGCCGCGTCCGCCGCGCCAACCGTGTTCCCGGTGTTCTGTACGGCCACGGCGCCGACCCGGTCCACCTCACGCTGCCGGGCCACGAGCTGCTGCTCGCCCTGCGTACCCCGAACGTCCTGATCTCCCTGGAGATCGACGGCAAGACCGAGCTGGCCATCCCGAAGGCCGTGCAGCGCGACGCGATCAAGGGCTTCCTGGAGCACGTGGACCTGCTCATCGTGAAGCGCGGCGAGAAGGTCAACGTCGAGATCCCCGTGCACACCGAGGGCGAGCTGGCCCCGGGCGCGTACCTGGTCGAGCACGTGCTGAACGCCCTGCCGGTCGAGGCCGAGGCCACCCACATCCCCGAGTCCGTCACGGTCTCCGTCGCCGGCCTGGCTGCCGGTGACGCCATTCTCGCCAAGGACGTGCCGCTGCCCAAGGGCACGACCCTGGCCGTCGAGGAAGACGCCGTCGTCGTGCAGGTCCTGGCCGCGCAGGCCGAGGAGCCGGCCGCCGAGGCCGAGGGTGAGGGCGAAGAGGCCGCCGAGGCCTGAGCCGTATCCTCTGCTTGAGGCTTGACGGGGTGGTGGGCTGCGGCCCGCCACCCCGTTCCCCTGTTCCGGTACGAGTGTTTGGGCACGAGGAGACGCAGCGCGATGTCCGATGCGAACGACGCGAACGCACCCTGGCTGATCGTGGGTCTCGGTAATCCCGGTCCCGGGTATGCGGCGAACCGCCACAACGTCGGGTTCATGGTGGCCGATCTGCTGGCGGAGCGTATCGGCGGCTCGTTCAAACGTGCCTCGAAGGCGCAGGCGCAGGTGCTGGAGGGCAGGATCGGGGCTCCGGGTCCGGCGAACCGGCGGGTGATCCTGGCCAAACCGATGTCGTACATGAACCTGTCGGGCGGCCCGGTGACAGCGCTGCGGGACTTCTACAAGGTGCCGACGGCGAACATCGTCGCGGTCCATGACGAGCTGGACATCGACTACGGCACGCTGCGGATCAAGCTGGGCGGCGGTGACAACGGGCACAACGGTCTGAAGTCGATGACGAAGGCGATGGGCCCCGACTACCACCGGATGCGGTTCGGGATCGGCCGGCCTCCGGGCCGGATGCAGGTGGCGGACTTCGTCCTGAAGGACTTCTCGTCGACCGAGCGCAAGGAGCTCGACTACTTCCTGGACCGGGCCGCGGACGGGGTGGAGTGTCTGGTGACGGAGGGTCTGGAGCGGGCGCAGAGCGCCTACAACTCCTGAGATCTTCGTCGCCTTGGGCGCTCCCAGGTTGACCGAGCGCGTTCACATGGCCAAGGATCGCGCCCCATGAAGCGGAACTCCTCCGGCCGGATGCTCATCCATGCGCGCAACGCGGCCATGGCGCTCGTCGCCCTGCTGCTCGTGGTCGCCGGGTTCTGGTCGTCGTGGGGCAACGCCCAGCATGTGCTGCTGTCCAAGGGCCGCGAGCACGGCACGCTGACGGTCGCGCGCTGCGACGAGGACACGTGCACGGGTCCGTACGATCCCGACGGCTCCCAGGCGCCGCGCGACGGTATGACGATCGAGAAGTCGGTCGCCGTCCAGAAGGGCGCGAAGCTGCCGGTGGTGGTGAAGCCGGGCAGGGACGAGCTGGTCCGCACGGGCACGGCAGGCGCGTTGCACGCATGGCTGCCGTTCGGCGGCGCGCTGGTTCTCGCGGGTCTGGTCATCGGTGGCGGGCTGCGGCTGACGCGTATCGCGTGGGCGACGGCGCTGGCCGGTTCGGCGCTGCTGATGGCGTCGTTCCTGGCGCTCTGAGTTGCCCCCGGAACCCGAAATCGCTTACCGGAACGTCAGATTCACCTGATCGTTATCACGACTATCGGGATGAACGGACGCTCCCGGTACGAATGCGGCACGAGGTGTCTTGACCGGCCGGGCTCCACACAGGAACCTGAGCCGCCCCCCACGGCACCTTCCCCCTCTCACGATGGACTGCCCATGCGTACCCTCACGTCCACCGGCGCGCTGGTGACTGCCGCCGCGCTCACGCTCATGGCCGCCCCCACCGCGCTCGCCACCCCGCACGGCGACAACGGCACAGTGAAGATCCACGACGCCACCACCGGCGAAGAGCTCCGCAAGAACGAGCCCAAGGTCTGCACCTTCTACCTCGACGCCTTCGGCTTCGACGCCGGCCAGCAGGTCGACTGGCACATCGAGGCCTGGGCCAACAACGACCTCGACAAGGGCGAGACCGTCAGGACCGGTTCGCTCACCCTCGATGCCGACGGCCATGAGCGCACCGAGGACATGACGCTCCCCGACGGCCAGTACAAGCTGTTCTGGAACTTCGAGGGCGAGAACGGCAGCGCCAAGCACAAGGTCTTCAAGACCGACTGCGACGACGCGGCCGAGACCCCCGCGCCCTCCGGGACGCCCTCCGAGACGCCGGGCGGGGAGACCGGCGGCGAGCCGTCCGCCCCGGCCGAGGAGGAGCCCTCCGGCCCGGCCGCCTCCAGCCCGGCGGGCGCGGAGCCGACCTCGGCCCCGAGCGCCGACGGCGTCACCGGCGACCTCGCGGAGACCGGCAACGGCGCTCCGATCGGGGTGCTGGCGACGATCGCGGCCGCGCTCGTCGCGGGCGGTGGATTCCTGCTGGCCCGTCGCCGTACGAGCCGCCAGAGCTGACAGCGACAGCGACAGCGACAGGAGGGTGCCCCCACCGAAGTTCTCGGCGGGGGCACCCTCCTTCCGTGTGCGGCCTCGGTGCTCTGCTCAGCCGGTGTTGCGCAGGCCTGCCGCGACGCCGTTGACGGTCAGCAGCAGGGCGCGGGACAGCAGCGGGTCCGGCTCCTCGCCCCGCTCGGCGGCGGCGCGCTGCCGGGCCAGCAGGGAGACCTGGAGGTAGGAGATCGGGTCCAGATAGGCGTCCCGGATGGCGAAGGTCTGCTGCAGCACCGGGTGGGAGCCGAGCAGTTCCTTGTCGCCGGTCACCTTCAGCACCTCGCTGACGGTCAGCTCGTGCTCCGCCTCGATCGTCGCGAAGACGTGCTTGAGGTGGTCGGGCACCAGCGTGTCGACGTAGTGGCGCGCGATCCTCAGATCGGTCTTGGCCAGCGTCATCTCCACATTGGCGATGAAGTTCCGGAAGAAGTGCCACTGTTCGTGCATCTCGTCCAGGACGGGATCAAGGCCCGCCTCGCGCAGTGCCTTGAGACCCGAGCCGACACCGAACCAGCCGGGCACGATCTGCCGCGACTGCGTCCAGCCGAAGACCCACGGGATGGCCCGCAGCCCGTCGAGGCCCGCGCCGCTGTCGGGGCGGCGCGAGGGCCGCGAGCCCAGGTGCAGCTCGGCCAGCTGGTCGACGGGGGTGGCGGCGAAGAAGTACGCGGGCAGGTCCGGGTCCTCGACCAGCCGCCGGTAGGCGGCGTGAGCGGCGTCGGAGACGGTGTCCATGGCCGCGTCCCAGCGGGCGAGCGCCTCGTCGGACTGTCGGGGTGCGGTGTGCAGGGCCGACGCCTGGAGGGTGGCGGCGACCGTCAGCTCCAGGTTCTCCCTGGCCAGGGAGGGGATGAGGTACTTGTCGGAGATGACCTCGCCCTGCTCGGTCACCTTGATCTCGCCCTCGAGGGTGCCCCACGGCTGGGCGAGGATCGCGTCGTGCGAGGGGCCGCCGCCACGGCCGACGGTGCCGCCACGGCCGTGGAAGAGCCGCAGCCGTACGCCGTGGCGGTGGGCCACGTCGCGCAGCCTGCGCTGCGCCCGGTGGATCTCCCACTGGCTGGTGGTGATACCGCCGAACTTGGAGGAGTCGGAGTAGCCGAGCATGACCTCCTGGACGTCGCCGCGCAGCGAGACGAGCCGCCGGTAGGAGGGATCGGCGAGCATGCCCTCCAGGATGACGTCGGCGGCCTTCAGCTCGTCGGTGGTCTCCAGCAGCGGCACAATGCCGATCTTGGCCCAGCCGGCGTGCAGGTCGATGAGTCCGGCCTCGCGGGCGAGCACGGCCGCCGCGAACACATCATCGGCGCCCTGGCACATCGAGATGATGTACGACTCGATGACCTCGGGTCCGAAGCGCTCGAAGGCCTGCTTGACGGTGTGGAAGACGCCGAGGGTCTTCTGCCCGGCGGCGTCCAGCGGAGCCGGGGTGGGCGCGAGCGGCCTCCGCGAGCGCAGCTCCTTGGCGAGCAGCTTCTGCCGGTAGTCGCGCGGCATGTCGGCGTAGCGCCAGGACTCCTCGCCGAGCCGGTCGAAGAGCTGCCCGAGCGCGTGGTGGTGGGCGTCGGCGTGCTCGCGGACGTCCATGGTGGCGAGCTGCAGGCCGAACGCGGACAGCGTACGGATCACCCGGTCCATGCGGCCGTCGGCGAACAGGCCGCCCCGGTGCTCGCGCAGCGACGTCTGGATCAGGGTCAGGTCGGCGATCAGCCCGGCGGTGCCGAGGTAGTCGCGCCCGGCCTCGTGCACGGTGCCCCTGGCGAGGCGCTCACGGGTGTTGACGAGCTTCTGGCGGATGCAGGTCGCCTTGAGCCGGTAGGGCTCCTCGGCGTTGAGCCGCTTGTAGCGCGGGCTGATCTCCGGCAGCCGCTCGAGGTCGGCCTGCAGGGAGGCGAGAAGCTCCTCGGTGGCGCCTGCGTAGCGGATGGAGTTGGACAGCAGTCCGCGCAGGTAGTCGACGACCTCGATCGCGTCGGTGATGCCGTGCTCGTGCTGGAGGATCAGCACCTCCCAGGTCACCCCGGGGGTGACGTTGGGGTTGCCGTCGCGGTCGCCGCCGATCCAGGTGCCGAAGGTCAGCGGCCGGGTGCCGGGCGGGAGCTCGACGCCGACCCGCTCGAGCTCGGCGGCCAGGTCCTCGAGGACGTCGCCGACGGCACCGGCATGGAGTTCGTCGAGGTAGTAGATCGCGTTGCGGGCCTCGTCGGCGGGCTCGGGCCGCACCACGCGCAGCTCGTCGGTCTGCCAGATGAGGTCGATGTGCTCGGCGAGACGCAGGTCGTGCCGGCGCCGGTCGGCGGCGATCACCGGGCTCTCGAGGAGCTCGGCGATGCGGCGCAGCTTGTTCAGCACGGAGCGCCGGGCGGCCTCGGTCGGGTGGGCGGTGAACACCGGCCGGACGTTCAGGTGCTTGACCGTCTCGCGCAGATGCTCGGGATCGGCGTCCTTGAGCCGGTCCGCGGTGCGGGCCAGCAGCCCGCCCTCGGCCGCGCGCCGCTCTCGCATCTCGTGGCCGCGGTGGACCTGCTCGGTGACGTTGGCGAGGTGGAAGTACGTGGAGAACGCGCGGACGAGCTTGGCCGCGGTCTCCAGGTCGGTGTCGCCCAGCAGCTCGGCTGCCGCCTCACCGTCCGTGCGGGTCAGGGCGCGTACCCGCTCGACGAGGTCGAGCAGGTCCCGGCCCTCCTGGCGGACGAGGGTCTCACCCAGGAGATCGCCCAGTCGGCGGATGTCGGCACGCAGCTCGGGGCTGGCGGCGTGGGTCTGGTCGGCACTGCTCACAGGTGCGGCTCCTTGCAGTGTTTGAGCACGTCTGGAGGGGTACTGGAGGCTTGCGGACCGCGCTGTCCGACGTCACCCAGGATAGGTGTCCATTTCCCTGACGTTGTCCGCAGGTCTCTTGCCCCGCAGCCGGGCGCTGCCATACTTACGTCGCCGTAGGTTACGCACCCGTAGCCACGCACCAGTCGCGTCTCTTCCACCCCACAGGGGACCCTCATGACAACAAGCCCTGATCTGCTCGACGACGTCCCGGGGACGGCGGACGCCGGCCTCCCGTACGCCACCCTGGGCGGGGACAGCAAGCGGTCGATCGAGCAGATCACCCTGCTGCTGTTCATCACGGTGCCCTTCCTCGCCCTGCTCGCGGCGGTGCCGCTGGCCTGGGGCTGGGGGGTGAGCTGGCTCGATGTGGGGCTGCTGGTGGCGATGTACTACATCGGCTGCCACGGCATCACGATCGGCTTCCACCGCTACTTCACGCACGGCTCCTTCAAGGCGAAGCGGCCCCTGCGCATCGCGCTCGCGATCATGGGTTCGCTGGCGGTCGAGGGGCCGCTGGTGCGCTGGGTGGCCGACCACCGCAAGCACCACAAATTCTCCGACGCCGAGGGCGACCCGCACTCGCCGTGGCGGTTCGGCGAGACGGTGCCCGCCCTGATGAAGGGCCTGTGGTGGGCGCACATCGGCTGGATGTTCGACGAGGAGCGGACCCCGCAGCACAAGTACGCCCCGGATCTGATCAAGGACCCGGCGCTGCGTCTGATCTCGCGGCACTTCATCTTCTTCACGATCCTGTCCCTGGCCATCCCGCCGCTGATCGGCGGTCTGGTGACCATGTCGTGGTGGGGCGCGTTCACCGCGTTCTTCTGGGGCTCGCTGGTACGGGTCGCTCTGCTGCACCACGTGACGTGGTCGATCAACTCGATCTGCCACGCGGTCGGCAAGCGCCCGTTCAAGTCCCGTGACCGTTCGGGCAATGTGTGGTGGCTCGCGGTGCTGTCGTGCGGCGAGTCCTGGCACAACCTGCACCACGCCGACCCGACGAGCGCCCGCCACGGTGTGCTGCGCGGCCAGGTCGATTCCAGTGCCCGGCTGATCCGCTGGTTCGAGCAACTGGGCTGGGCGTACGACGTGCGCTGGCCCGAAGCGTCCCGTATCGCGGCCCGACGCAAGAGTGACGCCGCAAAAGCGGCATGATTGAGGACGTGGCGAGCGACGGCAGTTCCAATATCAGCACGAGCGGTCCGGACAAGACCCGATCCTCCGGGAGCAGGCGCTCCCGGAGGGTGCGGATGACCGGCGCGGAGCGCCGCGAGCAGCTGCTGGACATCGGCCGCACGCTCTTCGCCGAGAAGGGCTTCGAGGGCACCTCGGTCGAGGAGATCGCGGCGAAGGCGGGGGTGTCCAAGCCGGTCGTGTACGAGCACTTCGGCGGCAAGGAGGGCCTGTACGCCGTCGTGGTCGACCGTGAGATGCGCCAGTTGCTGGACATAGTGACCGGGGCGCTGACCGCGGGCCATCCGCGTGAACTGCTGGAGCAGGCGGCGTTCGCGCTCCTCGACTACATCGAGGCCTACACGGACGGTTTCCGGATCCTGGTGCGGGATTCGCCGGTCGCCCAGTCGACCGGCACGTTCGCCTCGCTGATCAGCGACATCGCCACCCAGGTCGAGGACATCCTCGGCACGGAGTTCAAGAGCCGCGGATTCGACCCGAAGCTGGCACCGCTGTACGCGCAGGCGCTGGTGGGCATGGTGGCGCTGACCGGCCAGTGGTGGCTGGACGCCCGCCGCCCGAAGAAGGCGGAGGTCGCGGCGCATCTGGTGAACCTGGCGTGGCACGGCCTGGACGGCCTGGAGCCCAAACCGCGGCTGATCGGGCACCGCAAGAGCTGACGGCCCCGCCGCCGGGCCCGGCCTGGACGCTTCCGGCCCTGTGCGGTCCCCTTCGAAATTGATCGTGATTCCCGTACATCCTCCGCACCCCGCCGCGGGTCTGACGCAGTGCTTGCGTCTCGTCACCGAGACGTGAGCTCCGATCCCGCCGGGACGAGTCCGTCACCGCGTGCGTACCTGCAGACGGGGCACGGACGTCGTCACCCGGTTTCGCGACTTTTCCCCAGGGGGGACCTTGACTTCCGTGGAACCCGGCCGTTCTGCCGTCGCGCGTCACAGATCCGCGCGGCGCATCGCGGCCTGCACCACCCTGGCTCTTTCGGCGGGCATGCTGCTCGCCGTGCCGGCGCACGCGGACGGCACCCCGGCTCCGCACGCGCCGGTCGAGCAGACCGCTCCCCGCGTCGAGGACCTGTCGAAGCCGGCGCTTCCGCAGCTCCGCACCGGAAAGAGCCGTTCCTCTGCCGCGGCGGTCTCGCCGGCGCTCATGCGCAGCGACATCGACGGCGACGGATTCAGCGATCTGCTCCACCGCGCCTGGGACGGCGACTACTACGTCACTCCGTCCGGCCCGGGTGACACGTACGTCTACTCGTTCGGTTCGGGCGACGTGATGCACAAGGACGCGTTCTCGATCGCGGGTTACGACGCGGCGGCGCCCAGCCGTCCGACGCTGTTCACGCTGTCTGCCGACGGCAGGCTCACGTCGTACAGCGCCGGCGCCACCAGTGCCACGAAGCTGTGGTCCGGCACCGGCTGGCAGCAGTTCAACAAGGTGTTCTCGCCCGGTGACCTGACCGGCGACGGTGTCGGCGACGTGCTGGCGCGCAACCCCGCCGGTGAGCTCTTCCTGTACCGGGCCACGCCCGGCGCGACCGGGCCGTTCGCGCCCAAGGTCAAGGTCGGCTCCGGGTGGGGGCAGTACGACCAGCTGGTCGGCGTCAACGACGTCAACAGCGACGGCATCGCGGACCTCTTCGCCCGTAACCCGGCCGGTGAGCTGTTCTTCTACTCCGGCAACCCGGACGTCACCCGGCCGTTCAAGGACAGGGTCAAGGTCGGCGGCGGCTGGGGCGTCTACAACCAGCTGTTCAGCGTCGACGACATGAACGAGGACGGCCTCGGCGACATGGTCGGCCGCACCCAGGCCGGCGTCTGGTACACGTACCTCTCCACGGGCACCGGCGCGTTCGGACCGAAGATCCAGGGCGGCAGCGGCTGGAACTACGTCTCGCAGTTCGCCGGGGCGGGCAACAACCCGGCGTGGGGCAAGGACGAGCTGCTCGGGATCAGCACCAGCGGTGTGCTGTACGGGTACGTCGGGCTGAACAACGGTCTGCTCAGCGCCCGCGAGAACCTCGGCAGCGGATGGTCGAGCGCGAAGATCACGCTGGCGTCCTCCTTCGACGGCGACGGACGCGCCGACCTGCTCGAGGTGTACAACGGCACGCTCTACAACCTCAACCGCGACGCAGCGGTCGGCGGCGGCTGGGGTGTCTACAACACCCTCGTCGGCCCCGGTGACCTGTCCGGCGACGGCAAGGGCGACCTGCTGGCCCGTAACTCCGCGGGTGAGCTGTTCCTCTACCGCGGCAACGGCACCGGCTCGGCGTTCGCCGCCAAGCAGCGGATCGGCAGCGGCTGGAAGGCGTTCAACGTCCTCGTCGGCGCCGGTGACGTCGACGGCGACGGACGCGCCGACCTCCTCGCCCGCGCCACCGACGGCAAGCTGTACCTGTACGCGGGTACGGGAGTGGCCACCGCGCCCTTCAAGCCGAAGAAGCTGATCGGCAGCGGCTGGAACGTGTACAACAGGTTCGCCGCGCCCGGTGACCTCAACGGCGACGGACGCGCCGACCTCCTCGCCCGCAACTCCGCGGGGGAGCTGTACCGCTACGAGGCCAACGGCACCGGCGGCTTCAAGGCCAAGGCCAAGATCGGCAGCGGCTGGAACACCTACCGCAGCCTGCACTGACGCCGACGCGCCGCGCACCGGCCCGGTGGCCGGTGCACGGCGCCCCGCCCGGGCGGCGGTGCACACGGCCGGACACAGAAAGCGCCCCGTCGCGGTTCTCACCGCCGGCGGGGCGCTTTCTGTGTCCGGGCTCACCCTGCCCGGCACGGGGCATGACCGTGGCCGGCCGGGCCCGACCCGGCCCGGCCGGTGCTCTCGGCCGACCGGCTCCAGGAACGCCGGTCCGTTCGCGACCCTCGGTCAGGACACTTTCCGGCCGACGGCGAAGATCCGGCGGAACGGGAACACCGTGCCGTGCGGGCCGCTGGGATACGCCTTGCGCAGCAGCTCCCGGTACTGGTCGAGGAACTCGGCCGTGGCGTCGGGGTCGTCGGCGAGTTCGGTCAGCACCGGGCGCAGGGCGGTTCCCTTCACCCAGTCGAGCACCGGGTCCTCACCGCCGAGGAGTTGGAGGTAGGTGGTCTCCCAGGCGTCGGCGTCGCAGCCGAGTGAGGCGAGGCGGGTGAGGTAGTCGGCGGGCTCCAGGATGTGGACGAAGCGCCGCCCGTGGTCGCCGAGCCTGCGCCGCCACCGCGGGGTCTCGCACAGCTCTCCGAGCAGGGCGTGGCTGGGCGCGGTGAAGTTGGCGGGGACCTGGAAGGCGAAGGTGCCGCCGGGGGTGAGCCCGTCGATCCAGACCTTGAACGACTCGGGGTGGTTGGGCACCCACTGCAGTGCCGCGTTGGAGACGATCAGGTCGTACTCGTCGTCGGGGGTCCAGTGCGCCGCGTCGGCGAGCCTGAAATCCAGCCAGCCGCCGCCCGCGGTCGTGCCCGCGTACTCCCTCTGCGCCTCGGCGAGCATCTCGGGCGAGAGGTCGAAGCCGGTGATGTGGGCATCGGGCCAGCGGTCGGCGAGCAGCGTGGTGACGTTGCCGGGGCCGCAGCCGATGTCGGCGATACGGGCGGGTCGACTGCCGGACGGCAGCCCGGGTATTCGGGCGAGCATGTCCAGGAACGGCCGTGTGCGGTGCCCTGCATGGCGCAGGTATTGCTGTGGGTCCCAGGTGGGTACGGAATGCATGTTCGAGTCCCCCTTGCAGGAACGGCGTGCCGAAGTGGAACGGTTTCCGGCCCGACCATGCCCAATAGTCCAGCCGACTATATCTTGATGTCAAGAGACTTCACGTCAAGAGACTTCATGTCGACAGACCCTTTACACTGATCGACATGGAGGACGAGGTCGATCGACTGGTCGCAGCATGGCGCCGTGAGCGCCCCGACCTCGACGTGGAACCACTCGAGGTGCTCAGCCGCGTCTCCCGGCTCGCCCGTCATCTCGACCGCGCGCGCCGGCTCGCCTTCTCCGAGCACCACCTCGAGCCCTGGGAGTTCGACGTGCTGACCTCGCTGCGGCGTGCGGGGGCCCCGTACCAGCTCTCACCGGGGCAACTGCTCACCCAGACGCTGGTCACCTCGGGCACCATGACCAACCGTATCGACCGCCTGGCCAAGAAGAACCTGGTCGAGCGACTGCCCGACCCCAGCGACCGCCGCGGGGTGCTGGTGCGCCTCACCCCCGAGGGGCGCGACCGGGCCGACCAGGCGCTGGCCGGACTGCTCGCCCAGGAGCGGGCGATCCTCTCCGAGCTGTCACGCGCCCAGCGAGCTGAACTCGCGGCGCTGCTACGCCAGTTGACCGCCCCGTTCGACAACGTCCCCGGCTAGGTCGACCGGCCCGACCCCGGCCCGGCGGGCCAGCGCGACCGCGGCCAGCGTGGAGTGCACGCCCAGCTTCCCGAGCACGTTCTGCATATGCGTCCGGACGGTGTGCGGGGACAGGAACAGGCGCTCGGCGACGGCTTTGCGCCCCAGGCCGGCAACCATGCAACGCAGCACCTCCCGCTCGCGCGGGGTGAGCGACTCGACGAGCCGCTCGCTCTCGGTGCGGTGCTTACGGGCGGCCGTCAACTCCCGCAGTACGCCGGTGAGCAGGGCGGGCGCCAGATGCGTCTCATCACGCAGCACGCCGCGGATGACCGCGAGCAGCCGCTGCAACGAACAGTCCTTGGCGATCCAGCCCGACGCGCCCGCCTGGAGCGCGAGTGCGGCCCGGCGCGGATCGTCCTTCTCCGCCAGCACCACCGTGCGCACCGCGGGCCGGGCCGAGCGGATCCCGGCGACCAGGGATATCCCGTCGACGATCGCCTCCTCGCCGCCGTCCGGCACCGCGCGGGCGAGAGGCAGCGCGACGGTCCGCGGAGCACCCCCGGCGGCCGGCTGCGGCGCGGGCGGCGCGGGCGCGGCACTCGCGCCCAGATCGGCGTCGACGAGCAGCACGTCGAACCTGCGGCCATCGGCCGCCGCCCGCTCCAGGCAGCGCAGCGCGGCGGGACCACTGCCGGCCGCGGCCACCTCGACATCCGGCTCGGCAGCCAGCGCCGCGGCGAGCGACTCGGCGAAGATGCGGTGATCGTCCACCACCAGGACCCGGATACGCACCAGACACCCCCACGTGTCGCAGGACAGAACGACGCGGGTACGCCGCCCGGAGATATGGGGTGGTACAGCGGTCGCTCGGCCGCCGCCGTGCCGTGACTGATACCCCGCCCCGGGCCTCGTACCCGACTGTCTCGCCCCCTGATCGACACCGGCCCCCACCGGTGTTGTGCATCAGAGTACGGACGGGGAGCTTGAGCGGAAGACTATTTGCAGAACTGACTGCCCTCGGTGTTCTGGGTGTTTCTGATGTTTCGAATGGAGTCAGAAGTCGCCGGTACTCGTTCAGGAAAGACGTCTTGCGCCCGCCGCCGCAGTGGCCGTGAAGATCCGCGGAGCGATTCGGGACTGCGCCGCGAACGCCTCCAGAACCGCCTTCGACACGCGGTCGGCCGATGATGTCCGGGTCAGTACGACCGCCGAACCGCCGAAGCCGCCGCCCGTCATCCGCGCGCCCAGCGCGCCTGCCGCCAGTGCCGAGTCGACGACGAGGTCCAGCTCCGGGCAGGAGACGCGGAAGTCGTCCCGCAGGGAGACATGACCCTCGCTCAGCACCGGGCCGATCAACTCGGCCTCGTCCGCCTCCAGATGCATGATCGCCCGCTCCACCCGGTGGTTCTCGGTGACGACATGGCGTACGAGACGGCGTAGCTCACCGTCGTCCAGACGGGCCAGGGCCGTGTCCAGGGCGTCGTACGCGATGTCCCGCAGCGCGTTCACGCCGAGCGCCGCCGCCCCCGCCTCGCAGCCCGTGCGCCGCTTGCCGTACTCGCCCTCGCTGTGGGCGTGGGTGACACGGGTGTCCATGACCAGGAGCCGCAGGCCGTGCGCCGCGGGGTCGAAGGGGATCTGGCGCCGGGTGAGATCGCGGGTGTCCAGGTACAGGGCGTGGCCCTCGGTGCAGCACGCGGACGCCGTCTGGTCCATGATCCCGGTGGGCGCGCCGACATAGACGTTCTCGGCGCGCCGGCACAACCGGGCGATGCTGCCCCGGTCCAGGCCCAGTTCGTACAGGTCGCTCAGCGCGAGCGCGGTAACGACCTCCAGGGCCGCCGACGAAGACAGGCCGGCGCCGGTGGGCACGGTCGACTCGTAGTGGATGTCGGCACCGTCGACCGCGTGCCCGGCCTCGCGCAGCGCCCAGACGACTCCCGCCGGGTAGTCGGTCCAGCCGCCGGGGCCGCCGGGCCTCAGATCGCCGACGCGCAGCTCCACGGGGCCGCCTTCGGCGTCGGCCGAGTGAAGCCGCAGCCATCCGTCGTCGCGGCGGGTGACGGTGGCGACCGTGGTGTGGGGCAGCGCGAAGGGCATCACGAAGCCGTCGTTGTAATCGGTGTGCTCACCGATCAGGTTCACCCTCCCGGGTGCTGCCCACACGCCGTCGCTCATGACACGTTCTCCCTCCCTTGGGCGAAAGCCCACGCGTCCGACACGATGCCGGCCAGGTCGGCGCGGCTCGGCTGCCAGCCGAGCCACTGGTGGGCGGTGGCGGCGGACGCGACCAGCACGGCGGGGTCCCCGGGCCGGCGCGGTGCCATGACCTCGGGCACGGGGTGGCCGGTGACCTTGCGTACGGTCTCGATGACCTCACGCACCGAGAAGCCGTTGCCGTTGCCCAGGTTGCAGATCAGGTGCTCGCCGGGGCGGGCGGCATCCAGGGCGAGCAGGTGGGCCTCGGCGAGGTCGGCGACATGGATGTAGTCGCGCACACAGGTGCCGTCGGGCGTCGGGTAGTCGTCCCCGTACACGGAGATCGACTCGCGCCTGCCGAGGGCGACCTGCAGGACGAGCGGGATGAGGTGCGACTCGGGGTCGTGGCGCTCGCCGCAACTGCCGTACGCACCGGCCACGTTGAAGTACCGCAGAGAGACGGCCGCGAGTCCGTGCGCCGCCGCCTCACCGCTGATCATGTGGTCGACGGCCAGCTTGGAGGCGCCGTACGGGCTGGTCGGGGCGGTCGGGTCGGACTCGGTGAGGGGGGTGGAGGCGGGCTCGCCGTACGTGGCCGCGGTGGAGGAGAACACGAGCTTGCGCACCCCGGCCGAGCGCATGGCGGCCAGCAGGTCCATCGTCCCGCCGACGTTGTTCGCCCAGTACTTCTCCGGCTTGGCGACCGACTCGCCGACCTGCGAGAACGCGGCGAAATGCAGCACCGCGTCGTACGAGGGGTCGAGGTACCGCGCGGCGTCCTGGATGCGGCCCTCGATGAACTCCGCGCCCGACGGAACGCCTTCCCGGAACCCGGTGGAGAGGTCGTCGAGCACGCCCACGCGGTGGCCGGCCTCCAGCAGATGCTGCGCCACCACGCTGCCGACATATCCAGCACCGCCTGTGACCAGGTACTTCTTGCTCACTCGCTCGCTACCTCTCGCAGTCGCTCTGCCGCGGCTTCCGGCGGCACATCGTTGATGAACACGCTCATACCGGACTCGGAACCCGCGAGGAACTTCAGCTTGCCGGAAGTGCGGCGGATGGTGAAAAGCTCGAGATGGAGAGCGAATTCGTCCCGGTTGACATCGTTCGTCCCGGCGAACGGCGCCTGGTGCCAGGCGGCGATGTACGGCGTGGGCGGTTCGCTCCGGCCGAAGATCCGGTCGAAGCGCCTCAACAGTTCCAGATAGATCTGTGGGAACTCTGTGCGCGCGTCCTCCTCCAGCGCCCGCAGATCCGGCACCCGCCGCTTCGGGTACAGATGCACCTCGTACGGCCAGTGCGCCGCGTACGGCACGAAGGCGATCCAGTGTCCGCCCTCCAGCACCACCCGTACACCCTCTTCACGCTCGCGCCCGAGCAGGTCGTCGAAGAGGTTGCGGCCGGTACCGGCGCGATGGGCGGCGACCGAGCGCAGCATCAGTTCGGTGCGCGGGGTGACGAAGGGATACGCGTAGATCTGGCCGTGCGGATGCTGGAGCGTCACACCGATCTCGGCTCCGCGGTTCTCGAAACAGAACACCTGCCGCACCTGGGGAAGCTCGGCGAGCTCGGCGGTGCGGTCGGTCCAGACCTCCAGCACCAGGCCCGCCCGTTCCTCGTCGAGATCGGCGAAGGAGGCATGGTGGTCGGAGGTGAAACAGACGACCTCGCTGCGTCCCGCGTCACCGGCGAGGGAGGGGAAGCGGTTCTCGAAGACGGCGACGTCGTAGTCGGCGGCCGGGATCTCGCTCAGCCGCCCGTCGCGCGAAGGGCACAGCGGGCACGCGTCGGCGGACGGGCGATAGGTGCGGCCCTGGCGGTGGGAGGCGATGGCGACGGCGTCACCGAGGAGCACGTCGTGTCGGATCTCGGCGGTGGTGGAGAGGGCGTCGAGCGGGCGCCGGTCGACGGCGTCGCGTACGGCGTCGTCACGGGTGTCGTAGTAGAGCAGCTCACGACCGTCGGCGAGCCGGGTCGAGGTCTTCTTCACCCGGAGCCCCCTCACCACCGTCATCCAACAGAACCGCGCACAACAAACCACAAGCCAACAACCCAGTCAACCAGGGTCGCCCCGCCTTCCTGGAACAGGACAGGAGGCACCGCATACCGGGCAAATCCGGACCCGGGGTGGGACGAGGAGGTGCGTCGGCGAGGCGTCAGTCGGCCGCCGGGCCGGCCGGTGAGACGGTCGCCGCCCGGTCCAGCAGGCCGGTACGCGCGGCCAGCGCCGCCGCCTCCAGCCGTGAGCCCACCCCGAGCTTCATCAGCACGCGCTGCACATGCGTACGGGCCGTGCTCGGTGCTATCCCCATGCCGGCCGCGATCAGCCGGGTGTCCTCACCCTCGGCGACCCGCACCAGCACCTCGACCTCGCGCGCCGTGAGCAACTGCAACAGCCGCTGCCCCTCGTCGTCCGGCTGCGCCACCGGGTTGAGCAGCTCCGCGAACGCGCCCTGCAGCAGCTGCGGCGCGACCACCGCCTCACCCGACCTGGCCTTGACGAGAGCGCGCTCCACTCCTTCGATGCGTTCGTCGTGACGTACATAGCCGGACGCGCCGGCCGCGAACGCGGCAGCTATCCCACGGGGGTTGGGCACAGGTCCGAGGACCACCACGGCCACCTGCGGACGTTCCCGCTTGATCCGTACGATCGGGTCGAAGGCGCCGGGCTCGGCAGGTGCCATCGTGCCCAACAGGCACACCTCGGGGGCCCTCGCGACCACCAGCTCGGCCGCCCCGGCAGCGGGCGCGGCCGCGGCGAGCACGCGGTGCCCGCGCAGCTTCAAGGCCGAGGCGAGAGCCTCGGCGAGCAGTCTGTGGTCGTCGACCACGATCAGCCGCACGCCCATCGAGCAACCCCCATCCCAGCTGGAGCTGGCCCCCCGGCCCTCCTGACCCGGCAAGCTACACGCTTGTTCGACGCTGCGCGCCCCTAACTCGGCAGAAGCCCCCCAGAATGCCGAATTCTTCGCCAAACAGGGCTCTTACGACCGTGGCCCGGCCCGTCGGAGAACCGATGGACCGGGCCACGAGGCACGGGGATGTGTCAGTCGGCCGTGCTGAACGCGATGGCCAGGTACCTCTTGCCGAACGCCCCGTCGGTGCCGGTGGGCTTGCCGAAGAGCCGTTCCGAGATGAACAGCCGGCCGGCCGCGTAGCGGTACTCGGACCCGCTCTCCACAAAGCCGGCCTCCGCGTCGCGGACCGTCTTGTCGGCCGGGTTCTCAAGGAGCACCGTCTGCTTGAAGGTGGCGCCGTCGATGCTCACGACCTGGCCGCCCTTGTTGTAGGGAGGCCTCTTGTAGACCAGGACGTTGCCGCCGTCCATGCGCAGCGGGAGCGCCTTGTACCCCTCACCGGCGTCACCGCGGTCACTGGTCGCCTTGCCGGTCGCGAGGTCGAAGGAGACGATCTCGTTGGTCCGCTCGTCGAACCGCTCGGAGGTCGGCAGATAGATCCGGCCGTTTCCGACGACCACGAACTGGCAGCCTTCGACACCGTTGGAGGCCGAGCATTGCGCCTCGTACTTGTCACCCGGGGCCGAGATCTTGGCGCGCTGCTTTCCGGTCTTGGCGTCGACCGAGAAGAAGTCCGAGATGCCGAACGTTCCGGTGTCACCGACGTCGGCGGCGACGACAAGGGGGTCGGTGGAGACGATCCGGGCGTCCTCGACACCGTTCGGCAATCTGAACGTCGACAGCGGGGTGCCGTTGTCAGGGTTGACCGGCTGGACGGAGGTCGTCTGGCTGCCGTATTCGCCGCAGGTACGGACCGCGACCAGGGCCTTTCCGCCGCCGTAGCCGATGTCCCGGCAGTTCTCGGCGTCGGCGGTGGGCTTCCAGCGCACGGCACCGGTGTTCAGGTCGAACGCCGCGCCACCGCTCAGCCCCCCGGCCGCGACCGTGCCGCCGCTCAGCGTCACCTCGCTGAACTCCGCCTTCTGGTCACCGCTGGCGTCGCTCTTGAGCGACTTGCTCCACAGCAGCTTGCCGGTGGTGAGGTCGAGGACGCCCACTTCGGTGCACTTCTCGAAGAACTGGGGCGCGGTCCGCTTCTTGGCCTCGAAGAGGATCGCGGTCTTGTTGTCCTCGCTGACGTGGCGCGACCCGGCACAGACCTGGCCCGACAGCTTGGTGGTCCACAGCGGCGTGCCCTTGGCGACGTCGTAGCCGACGACCGAGTCGGTCCCCGGCTTCACGTACGCCTTGTCGGTCACCCAGGAGCCGGGCACCGCCAGCAGGTCCTTGTGTGCGGGCTCCGGCAGCTGGAAGGCGACCTTGGACTGGATGTTCGCCGGGGCCTTCTCCTTGCCGGGGCCGTCGGGGGCCGACGTGCCGCCACCGGTCGCACCGCCGTCGCTGCCGGCGGACGTGCCGCCCGCGCTGTTCTTGCTCTCGTCCTTCGGGCCGTCGTCGCCCTTGGCGGACGAGTACCAGATACCGCCGCCGACGATCAGCGCGATGGCGACCGTAGCCGCGATGATGATCAGCATCTGCGCGTTGAGCTTCTTGCCGCTGCCACTGCCGCCGGGCTGGGGCGTGTACTGCGGGTGCACGGGCTGGGTCGGATATCCGTAGCCCGGCGCCTGACCCGCAGGCGGGGTCTGCGGATATCCGTAGCCCGGCGCCTGACCCGCAGGCGGGGTCTGGGGGTAGCCGTAGCCCGGCGCCTGGTTCGGCGGGGGCGCCTGCGGGGCCGGCGGCGGCGCGCCGAACCCCCCGACGGGGGGCTGCTGCGGAGTCCCGAAGCCCGGCTGGGGCGGCTGGCTGGGCGGCTGGTTGGGCGGCGGTGGTGGCTGCGTCATGGCGTGCTTACCTCTGGGGACGGAAAGAGTGGGATCCGGGAACGGCCGACGGACGCGATCACGGCCCGAAGGCCATCATCGTCTTCGTCTCCTTCTCCTCGGCGTCGTTGGTGGCGCTCACCCGCCCACTGGCGATGAAGAACCGGCTGTCCGCGTACACCATCTTCGGAGAGTAGAACGTGTTCTCGATCTCTGCGGTCGAGACCGGGTGCTGCAGCACCACCTTCGGCGCACCTCCGCTCGGCGCGATCGTGGCGATCGCACCGCCCCTGTCGTACGAGGCGTTCATGTAGACGAGCACGTTGCCGTTCTCCATGCGCAGCGGAGTCATCTGGCGCTCTCCGCCCGCGGGCGAGCGCCACTTGGCCTTGCCGGTGTCGAGGTTGAAGGCGATCACCTCGTTGGCGGTGCCGTACTCGGCATCGGTCGACATGTAGAAGGTGGACGCGTCGGCGGCGACACCGGTGCAGCCCTCCAGCCTCGTGGCGAAGACCACAAACGCACCGCCGCAGCGCACCGCGACCTTGTCCTTGCCGGGGTCGATCTGCGAGCGCAGCTTGCCGCTGTCGTTCAGCGCGATGATCGACTTCTTCTTCTCCTCACGCTGCTCGATGGTGACGACCAGCGGGCTGACGGACAACACCTTGTCGACCTCCCAGCCGGCCGGAGTCCTGTACGTCCACTTGGTCTTTCCGGTGACCGGATCGACCTGCTGCAGAGCTTGCCTGGGCTTGGTGTACTCCCAGTCGGGGCAGTTCCCGGCGGCGATCAGCTTGGGGCCGCCCGCAAAGGCCTGCTGCTTGCAGCCGTCGGCCGGCCCCTTGAAGAGCTGCTTGCCGTCGGCCAGCGAGAACCCGAAGGAGTTGGCGCTACCGCCCACCGCCAGGGTGTTGCCGCTGATCGCCAGGGTGTACTCGGAGATCGAGTTGAAGGCGCCCGACGCCTTGGGAATCGACTTCTTCCAGCCTGCCTTGCCGGTCTTGAGGTCGATCATCTGCATATCGAGACACTTGGCCTTCTCGGTGAGACCGTCCTTGACGCCCACGACGATCTTGCCGTCGGCCGATGCCTGCACGGGGGAGGTGCACACATCGGTGCCGAGCTTCACGGTCCACTTCTTCGAACCGTCGGTCGCCGAGTAGCCGACCACTTCTCGGTACATCGCCTTGGCAACGGTGTCGCCGACCACCCAGGGGCCGTATACTTCGGCGCCGCTGCGCGGCAGGTCGACGTCGTTCGTCGTCAGGAAGAGAACCTTGGCCTCGCCTTCCTTTCGGCCCGCGTTGAGGTCGTCGTTGCCCTCGCGGCCAGTGCCTTCCCCGTCGCCCTGGTCGACGGAGTCCGAGCCCGACGGCTTGGGATCGTCGCTGCTCTTGCTGACGTTGGGCTTGTCGTCCTTGTCACCGGCGCTCAGCGCGAACCAGGTCCCGCCGCCGATCACGAGCAGCGCGGCCGCGGCCGCGGCGACGATGACACCGGGCTTGCCCTTGAAGAAGTTGCCCCCGCTGCCGCCGGACGGCGGGGTGGGCGCTCCGGGGTACTGCGGCTGGGGCGGGTAGCCGCCGTACGGGCCGGGCTGCTGGTAGGGCCCGGGCTGGCCGTAGGGGCCCGGCTGGCCGGGGGCCTGCTGCGGATAGCCGTATCCGGGCTGGGCGGGGGGCTGCTGCGGATAGCCGTACCCGGGCTGCGCCGGGGGCTGCTGCGAATGTCCGTAACCGGGAGCCGGAGCCGAAGGCGGCATCGCGGGCGGCGGTCCCTGCGGAGCGGGCGCCTGCGGCGGCTGGGCGGGCGGCTGCGGGGCTCCGAAGCCTCCCTGCGGCGGCTGACTGGGGGGCTGGCTCGGCGGCTGGTTCGGCGGCTGTGTCATGACGGGCTACCTCTGGAAATCGGGAAACGGGCGAAGGTGGAATGTGCGAATGACTCGGAACACGGTCAATTGCCAAAAGCCAGCATGGTTTTGGTCTCCCGCTCCTCCGCGTCGTCGAGGGCTCTGACGGCAGTGGCCACGACGAAGAACCGGCCGTTCGCGAAGGCCGTCCGTGGTTCGTGGAAGCCGGCCTCGACCTCGGCGGTCGACCGCGGGTGTTGCAGCACGACCTTGGGCTCACCGCCTCCGGGCGCGATCGTCGCGACCCCGCCACCCAGTTCCCCGTACGGGGCGAGATGGACCACAACACTGCCGTCCCGCACGGTCACCGGCATCATCGTGCGATCCGGTCCCGCCGGTGAACGCCACTTGGGCTTCCCGGTGTCCAGACTGAACGCCACGACCTCATTGGTGCCGGATTCCTTTGTGGCCAGGTAGAGGGTGGACGAGTCGGCGGCGACACCGGTGCACCACCCCTGGATGTCCCCACGGAAGTGAATGGACTCACTGCTGCAGCGCGGCACGAACAGGTCCTCGCCGACCGGGAACCGGGAGCGCAGCTTTCCACTGTCCGTCAGGGCTACGACCTTCCTGGCCTTGGCATCGCCGGAGTTCTCGTCGACCTGCTTGACGGATACGACGGGCGGGCTGACCGAGTAGACCTTGTCGACCTCCCATTCGGCCTCGAGCGCGTACTTCCAGTCGGCCTTGCCGGTGGCCGGGTCGATGCCCTGGATCTCCTGCTTGACGTTCTCGGCATCCGTGGTGGGGCAGCCGGCCGCGGCAATGAGCCGGGAGCCTCCCGCGAACCCGTAGGGCATACAGCCGGCCGACGGCTTGCCGAAGAGCTGCTTGCCGTCGCTGACGCTGAACCCGAAGGAGCTCTCCAGGCCCACCGCGGTCACGGTGTTCTTGCCGATGGCAAGGATGAAATCGGAGAAACCGGTGAGCCCCTTGGGCTTGGGAAGGGGTTTCTTCCAGCCCGCCGTACCGGTCTTCGCGTCGATCATCTGGAGATCGCTGCAGTCGGATTTCTCCGTGACACCGTTCTTGACGCCGATGACGATCTTTCCGTCCGCCGATGTCTGCGGGGCGGCAAGGCACAGGTCCGTACCGAGTTTGACGCTCCACTTCTTGGTGCCGTCGGTGACCGAATACCCGGCGACCTCGCGGTACATGGCCTTGACGAGGGTGTCGTCGACCATCCACGGCCCGTAGACATCGGCGCCGTCGCCCGGCACGTCGACGTCGTTGTCCGTCAGGAACAGGACCTTCGCCTCACCCGGCTTGCGCCCGGCGTTGAGATCGGCCTCGGCGTCGGTGCTCTCCTTGCTCTGACCGGCGGAGGGCGATCCGGTCGCCTTGGGCGCGCCACCCGTCTTGCCGGCCTGGGACGTGCCGTCCTTGCCCCCACCGCTGACCACGAACCAGGTGCCGCCGCCGACGACAAGCAGCGCGGCCGCGACAGCGGCGACGACGGCGCCGCGCCTGCCCTTGAAGAAGTTTCCGCCCCCGTCGCCGGCCGGCGACGGGACGGGCGCTCCCATGTGCTGGGGCTGGGGCGGGTGGCCGGTATAGGGACCAGGCTGCTGATACGGCCCCGGCTGCTGCTGATACGGCCCCGGCTGCTGCTGATACGGGCCCGGCTGCTGCTGGTACGGGCCCGGAACGCCAGGGGCCTGCTGCGGATAGCCGTAACCGGGCGGCGGTCCCTGCGGAACCGGCGGTATCTGCGGCGGATGCGCGGGCGGCGGGGGCTGAACCCCTGGTTGACCCTGAGCAGCGCCGAAGCCCCCCTCCGGCCATTGCTGGCTGGGCGGCTGACTCATCAGCGCTTCCCCCTTCGTACGGTCTGCTGCCCGGCGCCTCCCCCGCTGTTCCGGCAAGCGCATTGACCCGGAAAGGAGTGAATCGGACATGGATTCAGTCGTGTTACATCAGTCGAGCGGGCCTTCTTTTTATCACTCGCCAGGAAGCACGAACGGGCCTGGTCCTCCCTGTTCCCAAGGGAGGACCGGCCCGTGATGCGGTTGTTACGCTCTGTCCGCGCCGTGTATGCGCCCCGCTCGCGAACGCGCGCCGCTAGGCGTCTTCGGCGAGTTCGAGCCAGCGCAGCTCCAACTCTTCGCGCTCCCCCACCAGTTCGCGAAGCTGCGCATCCAGTTTGGCCACTTTCTCGAAATCCGTCGCATTGTCGGCGATTTGGGTGTGCAGCTTGCTCTCCCTCTCGGAGACCTTGTCGAGCTGCCGCTCGATGCGCTGCAGTTCCTTCTTCGCCGCGCGGGCGTCCGCGGCCGACTTCTCCTTCCCGCCGGCGGGCGCGGTCGGCGGGGTCGGGGCCGACGCCTCGACGATCCGGGCGCGGCGCTCCAGGTATTCGTCGATGCCGCGCGGCAGCATCCGCAGGGCGCCGTCGCCGAGCAGCGCGAACGTCCGGTCCGTGGTCCGCTCGATGAAGAACCGGTCGTGGGAGATGACGACCATCGTGCCCGGCCAGCCGTCGAGCAGGTCCTCCAGCTGGGTCAGGGTCTCGATGTCGAGGTCGTTGGTGGGCTCGTCGAGGAAGAGGACGTTCGGCTCGTCCATCAGCAGCCGCAACAGCTGCAGCCGGCGTCGCTCACCGCCGGACAGGTCGCCGACCGGCGTCCACTGCTTCTCCTTGCCGAAGCCGAACTGCTCGCACAGCTGGCCCGCGGTCATCTCCCGGCCCTTGCCGAGGTCGACGCGGTCGCGGATCTGCTGGACGGCCTCCAGCACGCGCAGCGTGGGCGGCAGTTCGGTGACGTCCTGCGAGAGATACGCCAGCTTGACGGTCCTGCCGACGACGACCTTGCCGGCTTCGGGCTGTGCCTCGCCCCCGGTGCGGGCAGCGTTCGCCAGGGTGCGCAGCAGTGAGGTCTTGCCGGCACCGTTGACGCCGACCAGCCCGATACGGTCACCGGGGCCGAGCTGCCAGGTCAGATGCTTCAGCAGCACCTTCGGGCCGGCCTGGACGGTCACGTTCTCCAGGTCGAAGACGGTCTTGCCCAGCCGGGCACCGGCGAACTTCATCAGCTCGCTGGTGTCGCGCGGCGGCGGCACGTCGGCGATCAGTTCGTTGGCGGCCTCGATGCGGTAGCGCGGCTTGGAGGTACGGGCGGGAGCGCCGCGCCGCAGCCAGGCCAGCTCCTTGCGCACCAGGTTCTGCCGCTTGGTCTCTTCCGTGGCCGCGATGCGCTCCCGTTCGGCGCGGGCGAAGACGTAGTCGCTGTAACCGCCCTCGTACTCGAACACATTGCCGCGCTGCACGTCCCACATGCGGGTGCAGACCTGGTCCAGGAACCAGCGGTCGTGGGTGACGCAGACCAGTGCCGAGCGGCGGACCTGCAGATGCCGGGCGAGCCAGGCGATGCCCTCGACGTCGAGGTGGTTGGTGGGCTCGTCGAGGACGATCAGGTCCTGCTCGGCGATGAGCAGCTTGGCGAGCGCGATACGGCGCCGCTCGCCACCAGAGAGCGGGCCGATCACGGTGTCGAGACCCTGCGGGAAGCCGGACAGGTCGAGCCCGTCGAACAGCCCCGTCAGTACGTCACGGATCTTGGCGTTGCCCGCCCACTCGTGGTCGGCGAGATCGCCGATGACCTCGTGCCGGATGGTGGCCTCGGAGTCGAGAGAGTCGTGCTGGGTGAGCACACCGAGCCGCAGTCCGCCGCTCTGGGTGACCCGGCCGGTGTCGGGGTCCTCCAGTTTGGCAAGCATCCGGATGAGGGTGGTCTTGCCGTCGCCGTTGCGGCCCACGACTCCGATGCGGTCCCCCTCGGAGACGCCGAGGGAGACGCCGTCGAGCAGGGCACGTGTGCCGTACACCTTGCTGACTGCCTCGACATTGACCAGATTGACGGCCATTTCTCTCCTGACAGGGGGAACGATCGACCCCCCAGCCTACTTGTCAGGCGCGGGCGGCCCGCCCCGCCCGTTCCACCAGGAGCCAGCCGCCGAGCGCCATGGCAACGGCGGCGGGCGCGGTGACGCGTACGGCGACCAGCACCGCGGACCTCCCCTCCAGCATCCCGCCGAAGCCGACCATGGACAGGCCGAGGACGCCGAGCAGGCACAACGTGATGCCGAGGGCGGCGACCGGACCGCCGGAACCCGAGCCGGGAGCGGTCGGCGCGGGGCGTTCGAAGGTGCGGAAGACGGCGACGAGCAGCGCGGTCACGGCGACGGCCGCGACGATACGCGGCGGCACCTGCGCCCACCAGGCGCCGGTGGCCGGCTCGGGCAGCGTGACGCCGAGCGCGAGCATCGCGCCGTACACGCCGAGCATGGCGGTCAGGTGCCACAGGAACGCGGTCATGGCCATCCCGTTCGCCGCGACGACGGTCCGCCAGACCCGGGCACGCCCTACGAACCGGGTGCCGGGACCCTTGAGCAGCTCCACAGCGCCGACCAGCCACAGCCCGTGGCAGAGCAGGGCGAGCGTGGGCGGGGCCATGTTCGACACCTTCTCGCCGGGCATCCCCACCATGGACAGCGGATACGGCCCGAGGGCGACGAGCGCGGCGGCCCCCGCGAGTCCCACGGCGGCGAGCGCCGCGGGGACGCGGATGCGGCCGTCGGCGCGCAGGAAGCCCAGCTGGTGGACGGCGAGCCAGACGAAGGCGAAGTTGAGGAACTCGACGAAGGGCACGCCGAGCGCGAACCGCAGGGTGTCCACGAGCGCGGCGGCCGCGACGAGCGCGCCGAAGGCCCCCCACCCGTAGCGCTCGTGCAGCGCCAGCAGCGGCGGGGTGAAGGCGACCATGGCGAGATAGATCCCTATGAACCACAGCGGCTGTGCGACGAGCCGCAGCGCGACGCCCGTCAACCCGCCGTCGCCGCCGAGAAGTTGCACGACGAGAGCGGCGGCGCCCCATACGAGGATGAAGACCATGGTCGGCCGCAGCAGCCGCTGCAGCCGGGCCCGCAGAAAGGCGGCGTACACGGACCCGCCGGCCTGCTTGCGGCGCAGGGAGCGGTAGGAGAGGGCGTGCGAGAAGCCGCCGACGAAGAAGAAGACGGGCATGATCTGCAGCGCCCAGGTGACCACCTGCAACTCGGGCACGACGGCCAGCAGATTGCCGATCCCGTCCCCCGTGACGGCGGCCATCAGCCAATGCCCGAACACGACGGTCCCGAGCGAGGCGACCCGCAACAGGTCGATGTACCGGTCCCGCGTACCGGGCGTGGCAGCGGCGAGCTCACGAACGCTTGATCCCATGGCGGTACGGTCCCGCGGTCTGTCGGCCCGCCGTGAGGGCGCTCGTACTCAGTTGCGCCCTGAGTACGCGTGCGGGGGCTGCTGCGCGGAGCTTGCCCCCACCCCTCCCCCTACGCCCTGGCGGGCGTGGCGGACCCCCACTTCCCGAAACCGGGGCGGGCCCCGGGCCCCGTACCGCTTCGGCGGTGTCCTCAATGTCCTCAATCGCCGGACGGGCCGAGAACCGGCCTCGTGGGGTCCCCCGGACGAAGTCCGGGGGAGTTCGAGGCTCGGGGGTCCGAAGGCCGAGCCACCGGTTTCAGGTCAGCCGCGCAGAACGGTCGCGCCCGCGGCCGGCGCCCCTGCCACCCGTGCCGTGCGGCACGTCCCCGACGCCAGCAGCGCCGAGGCGACCGACCGCGCCGAGTCCTCGTCCTTCGTCAGGAACGCCGTCGTCGGGCCCGAGCCCGAGACCAGGGCCGCCAGGGCTCCCGCGGACGTGCCCACTGCGAGTGTGTCCGCGAGGGACGGGCGCAGGGACAGGGCTGCCGGCTGGAGGTCGTTCGACAGCGCGGCCGCCAGGGAGGGCGCGTCGCCGGTGCGCAGGGCGTCCAGGAGCGTGGACGAGGCCACCGGGTCCGGGACCTGCACGCCCTCGTTCAGGCGGTCGAACTCGCCGTACACCGCCGGGGTCGACAGACCGCCGTCCGCCACCGCGAACACCCAGTGGAACGTACCGCCGACCGCCAGCTCCGTCAGCAACTCGCCGCGGCCCGTGCCCAGCGCCGCACCCCCCACCAGGCTGAACGGCACATCGCTGCCCAACTGACCGCAGATGGAGAGGAGTTCGGCCCGTGAGGAGCCGAGGCCCCACAGCGCGTCGCACGCGAGCAGCGCACCCGCGCCGTCCGCGCTGCCGCCCGCCATGCCCCCGGCCACGGGGATGTCCTTGTCGATGTGGATGTGCACGTCGGGCGAGATGCCGTGGCGGGCGGCCAGCAGCTCCGCCGCCCGGGCGGCCAGGTTCGTACGGTCCAGGGGCACCTGGTCCGCGTCCGGACCCGAGCAGGTGATCGTCAGTGACGGCGCCGGCCGCACCGTCACCGTGTCGTACAGCCCGACGGCGAGAAACACATTGGCGAGGTCGTGGAAGCCGTCGGGGCGCGCCCCGCCGACCGCCAGCTGCACATTGACCTTCGCCGGCACTCGTACGGTCACGCTCACTTGCCGGCCTCCGCCTTCTTGGCCTCCGCGATCCGGGCGAACTCCTCGACCGTCAGCGACTCCCCGCGCGCCTGCGGCGAGATCCCGGCGGCGACCAGCGCCGCCTCCGCCTGGGCCGGTGATCCGGCCCAGCCGGCGAGGGCCGCCCGCAGGGTCTTGCGGCGCTGGGCGAACGCAGCGTCGACGACCGCGAAGACCTCCGCCTTCGTGGCCGTGGTGGGCACCGGCTCGGCGCGGCGCACCAGGGAGACCAGGCCGGAGTCGACGTTCGGGGCGGGCCAGAAGACGGTGCGGCCGATGGCTCCGGCCCGCTTCACGTCGGTGTACCAGTTGGCCTTCACCGAGGGGACGCCGTACACCTTGTTCCCGGGCCGCGCCGCCAGCCGGTCGGCGACCTCCGCCTGGACCATGACCAGCGTGCGCTCGATCGTCGGAAAGCGGTCGAGCATGTGGAGCAGCACCGGCACCGCGACGTTGTACGGAAGGTTCGCGACGAGCGCGGTCGGCGCAGGCCCCGGCAGCTCCTGCACATGCATCGCGTCCGTGTGGACGAGCGAGAAGTGGGAGGCCTTCTGCGGCATGCGCGCCGCGATGGTCGCCGGCAGGGCTCCCGCGAGCACGTCGTCGATCTCGACCGCGACGACCCGGTCGGCCGCCTCCAGCAGCGCCAGGGTCAGCGAGCCGAGACCGGGGCCGACCTCGACCACGATGTCGTCGGGCTCGACCTCGGCGGTGCGCACAATCCGGCGGACCGTGTTGGCGTCGATGACGAAGTTCTGGCCGCGCTGCTTGGTGGGGCGTACGCCCAGCGAGGCGGCCAGTTCGCGGATGTCGGCGGGGCCGAGGAGTGCGTCGGGATCAGTGGTACTCACCGATACAGCCTACGGCCGCAGTGCGGCCATGGACTCGCCCCCCGTTGCACATAGAGCTTCTTCGCCCGGTACGTCTGTTCCGAGGCGGGTGCGTCCTGCGGCCGCCCGGTGCCGCCGAGGGAGCGCCAGGTCTCGGTGTCGAACTGGTACAGCCCGCCGTAGGTCCCCGACGGGTCGACCGCGTCGGGCCGTCCACCGGACTCGCACTGCGCGAGCGCTTCCCAGTCCAGTGCCTCCGCGCCCTCCACGGACAGCGGCAGCGGCTTGATACCGACCTTCACCTGCTGGGTGACGGGCTCGCGCACCACCTCCTCGGCGATCTTCTTCGGCTTCTGCCGTACGCCGTTGACGCTCCGCAGGGCGTAGGTGATCCGGCGCGCACCGGGCGCACCCTGCCGTACGACGACCTCGGTGCCCGCGAACACGGTGGCGTCGAGGGTCCGCTCCACGGAGAACGCGACGGGTTCCTCGCGCACCTGCCGGGTGTCGGTGATGCGCATGACGGTGATGGTCTGGCCGTCGCGCGGGAAGGAGGAGGGCGGCACGGACGTGGTGTCCTGGCCGCGCAGTTCGATGCCCGACTCGGCCAGCGCCTCGTACACCGTGGCGGCGTTGGTGCGGATGGTGCGCGCGTGCCCGTCGGCGAGGAAGGTCACGGCCCGCTCGGTGCGCACGTCCAGCGCGAGGCCGGTGCGCTTGATCGCCGTGGACCGGGAGACGGACAGCCGGGCACCCTCGGCGCGCACCCCGAGCTGGTGCAGTGCGCCGTCGACCGTGCGGGCGGTGGTCCACACCTGGCGGCGCTGCCCGTCGAGTGTGAGCATCAGCGGTCTGCCGTAGCGGACGACGACCTCGTCGCCGCTGGTGAGGGCCTCGCCGGGGGCCGGGGCGACGATGTCGTGCGCGCCGACGGCAACGCCTTCGTCGCCGAGGAGCTCGCGTACATCGTCGGCGAAGGTGTGCAAGGTGCGCGGAGCGCCGTCGACGGTGAGCCGCACGGCCTTGTCGGTGGCGACGAAGGCGGAGGTGCCGCCTGCCAGGAAGGCGACGACGAGGGCCTGCGGGACGAGCCGGCGCAGGGCATCGGGCCGCTCGCCCGTCCGGCGGCGGCGGGCGGCCCTGCGGGCCTCGGCCCGTCCGCCCGGCGCTTGCACGGCGGCCGGGGTGCTCTGGCGCGGCAGCGACGACTGGTCCCTCACGTCGAGGTAGGGCACGGTGGGCGCGTAGGCAGCGGCCGACCGGGAGTCGACGGCTGTCGGCGCGTAGGCACTGTCGTACACGGTCGGTGAAGAGGACACGGCCGGTGAAGGGGCCGGGGGCTGCGGCTCCGCCCTCCCGGTGGTGCGGCGCCCGCCGCGTGCGGCACGGTGACTGCCCTGCGCATTGCTCACGATGCTCCGTAAGGTCCGGTCAGCCATTGGCACCGGGACAGTAGCGGAGCGACCGTCACTCTCCAAAGCCACTCGAACACACAGCGTTGCGAGTCGCGCGCGCGGACGAGTCGGACGAGTCGGCGGTCGAGTGAGTGGTCGAATCAGTAGTCGAAGGCGCGCGCCGAGTTCGCGGCGATCGCCGCGGCCAGCGTGTCCTCGTCCAGCCCCTTCACCGCCGCCATCGCCCGCAGCGTGACCGGAATGAGGTAGGGCGCGTTCGGCCGGCCGCGGTACGGCGCCGGGGTGAGGAACGGCGCGTCCGTCTCGACGAGGACGAGTTCGGCGGGCGCGACGGCCAGCGCGTCACGCAGCGGCTGGGCGTTCTTGAAGGTCACATTGCCGGCGAAGGACATGAAGTAGCCGGCGGCGGCGCACACCTCGGCCATGTCCGCGTCGCCCGAATAGCAGTGGAAGACGGTGCGCTCGGGCGCACCCTCCTCGGCGAGGATCCGCAGCACATCCGCGTGCGCCTCACGGTCGTGGATGACGAGCGCCTTGTCGTGCCGCTTGGCGATCTCGATATGAGCCCGGAACGACCGTTCCTGGGCGGCCATGCCGTCAGGTCCCGTACGGAAGTAGTCCAGGCCGGTCTCGCCGACGGCCTTGACCTCGTCGAGCGCGGCCAGCCGGTCGATCTCGGCGAGCGCGTCGTCGAGGGCGCTGTCCCCGCCGGCACCGCGGGCACCCTGGCGCGACCGTCCTCTCCCAGCCCCAGGGGGCTGGGAGGTGCCCCCCTGGTCCCCCAGAACGATGCGCGGCGCCTCGTTGGGGTGCAGCGCGACCGCGGCGTGCACGCTCGTGTACTGGGCGGCTGTCTCTGCCGCCCAGCGCGATCCCTTGATGTCGCAGCCCACCTGCACCACCGTGGTCACACCGACCGCGGCGGCCCGGGCCAGCGCCTCCTCGACGGTGCCCTCCTGCATGTCCAGATGGGTGTGCGAATCGGCGACCGACACACCGAGAGGTTCGGGCAGCGGCGGCGGGGCGGACTTGGAGCTCATGGGCGCGATCCTACGAGGCCCGCGCCCAGGCCCTCACGGGCGAGCCCTTACTTGCGGTGGTGGAAGGGGTGCAGGAGATCGGAGAGGTGCCAATGGCGGCCTTCCGCCTGCTGCTGCGCTCCTACCGGCACGGGCTCCCCCGTACTCCCGCCCTCGACCGGTTCCACCGGGGAGGCGGGCTTCTTCTCGTGGCTCGACATCAGGTCCAGCACCGAGGAGACCTGACCGGACCGCATGATCCGTACGACGTGCCCGCCGCAGTTGAGGCAGGTCGGGCTCGACAGCGGTGACGGCACACGCTCACCGCCCGCCTTGTAGATGATGAATTCCTGGCCTGTGCCGTCGACGTGATGCTCGATCTCGTAGGACTGTTCCCAACCGTGGCCGCAACGCATACAGGCAAAGGCATACGCCTCATGGACCTTGGCGCTGCCTGCGATCTCAGTCATGCCAGCTCCTTTCCACCGGTCCAGTGGACGCCTGTTTCGGCGGGAGCGCATCAGCGCCTGTCGATTGATGGAGCGGACTTTGGTGTTCCCATGCTGAAAAGGCCAGGACACGGTCTGCGCTTTGCCTTTTACGATAGTCCTTTACCGTCCGCGGAGGCCGATCGAGCCGCATTCTTTGCCGCGACGACCGCATCGAACACCTCGCGTTTGGGCAGTCCCACCTCGGCGGCGACCGCCGCGATGGCCTCCTTGCGCCGCTCCCCCGCCTCCTCGCGCACCTGCACCCTGCGCACCAGCTCGTCCGCGTCGAATTCCGCGGGAGACGCGGCGGGTGCCCCCTCCACGACGACGGTGATCTCACCGCGCACGCCTTCGGCCGCCCACGCCGCGAGTTCACCGAGGCCACCCCGCTTGACCTCCTCGTATGTCTTGGTGAGTTCACGGCACACGGCGGCGCGGCGGTCGGAACCGAATACTTCGGCCATTGCGGTGAGCGTGTCGTCCAAACGGTGGGGGGCCTCGAAGTAGACGAGCGTGCGCCGCTCGCCGGAGACCTCGCGCAGCCGGCCGAGCCGCTCGCCGGCCTTGCGGGGCAGGAAGCCCTCGAAGCAGAAACGGTCGACCGGGAGCCCGGACAGGGCGAGCGCGGTCAGCACGGCGGACGGACCCGGCACCGCCGTGACCTTGATGTCCTTCTCGACGGCGGCGGCCACCAGCCGGTAGCCGGGGTCGGACACGGACGGCATGCCCGCGTCGGTGACCAGCAGCACCCGGGCGCCGCCGGCCAGCGCCTCGACGAGCTCGGGCGTACGGGCGGCCTCGTTGCCCTCGAAGTACGACACCACCCGCCCGTGGGTGTGCACCCCGAGCGCCTGGGTGAGGCGGCGCAGCCGCCTGGTGTCCTCGGCGGCGACGATGTCGGCGCCCTCCAGCTCGGCGGCGAGCCGGGGCGGCGCGTCCGCAACATCGCCGATGGGGGTCCCTGCGAGTACCAGCGTTCCTGTCACAAAGGCCATCCTCCCAGGACCGTACGCACGACTCGCACAGCCGTGTTCCCTACGATGGCGCGGTGACCAGTACCGCGCCTCAGACCCTTCAGGGCAAGGACGCCGCCCCACAGCCGCCCGGCTGGGAGCAGCGGCTGCGCAGATTCGGCTATGCGCCCCGGCGGGTGACCGGGCTGCGCGAGCGCCTGGTGCCGCCGTACACGCGGCCCTCCGAACGGCTGTGGCCGGTGTTCGGCATCCGCCCGGGAGACGTGAACCCGCTGCTGAAGATCTTCGCCTGGCTCGGCCCGCTCCTGGTGGCCGCCTTCGCGGGTGTGCTGCGGTTCTGGAACCTCGGCAAGCCCCACGCGGTGATATTCGACGAGACGTACTACGCCAAGGACGCCTGGGCGCTGATCAACCAGGGGTACGAGGGCAGCTGGCCCAAGGACATCGACAAGACGATCCTGAAGCCGGGAGGGGCGGACGTCGCGATCCCCACCGACCCCGGCTATGTGGTGCATCCGCCGGTCGGGAAGTGGGTCATCGGCCTCGGCGAGAAGATGTTCGACTTCACGCCGTACGGCTGGCGCTTCATGGTCGCCCTGCTCGGCACACTGTCGGTACTGATGCTCTGCCGGATCGGACGGCGGCTGTTCCGCTCCACGTTCCTCGGCTGCGTCGCGGGTCTGCTGATGGCGGTGGACGGCCTGCACTTCGTGATGAGCCGTACGGCACTGCTCGACCTGGTGCTGATGTTCTTCGTGCTGGCGGCGTTCGGGGCGCTGGTCGTGGACCGGGACCGGTCGCGGCGCAGGCTGGCCGCGGCGCTGCCGGTGGACGCGGACGGGGTGCTGCGGCCCGATGCGACGGTCGCGGAGACGCTGCGGCTGGGCTGGCGCCCGTGGCGGCTGGCGGCCGGCGTGCTGCTGGGCCTTGCCGCGGGCACCAAGTGGAACGGCCTGTACGTGATGGCCGCGTTCTGTGTGATGAGCGTGCTGTGGGACGTCGGCGCACGGCGGACGGCGGGCGCGGTGCGCCCCGTTCTGGCGGTCCTGAAGAAGGACCTGGTGCCGGCGTTCGTCTCGACGGTGCCGGTCGCGATCGCCACGTACATCGCGTCGTGGACCGGCTGGATCGTCACGGACAAGGGCTACTACCGGGACTGGGCGACCAAGGGCGCCGGCAAGGACAGCAGCTGGAGCTGGCTGTTCCCGGACTGGTGGCGCAGCCTGTGGCACTACGAGAACCAGGTCTTCGACTTCCACGTCAATCTGACCTCCGGGCACACCTACCAGTCGAACCCGTGGAGCTGGCTGGTGCTGGGCCGCCCGGTCTCGTACTACTACGAGGACGCGAAGCCGGGCACAAAGGGCTGCCCGGCGGACGCGGTCGACAAGTGCGCCAGTGAGGTACTGGCGCTGGGCACCCCGCTGCTGTGGTGGGCGGCCTGCTTCGCGCTCTGCTACGTCCTGTGGCGCTGGCTGTTCCGCCGGGACTGGCGCGCGGGCGCGATCCTCTGCGGCTTCCTGGCGGGCTGGGTGCCGTGGCTGCACTACCAGGAGCGCACGATCTTCCTGTTCTACGCGGTCGTGTTCGTGCCGTTCCTGTGCCTGGCGGTAGCGATGATGATCGGCGCGATCCTCGGCCCGCCGGGATCGGACGAACGCCGCCGGGCGATCGGGGCGATCGGCGCGGGCGTGCTGGTGCTGCTGATCATCTGGAACTTCATCTACTTCTGGCCCATCTACACCGGCCAGACGATCCCGCTCGACGAGTGGCGCAACAGGATGTGGCTGGACACCTGGGTCTAGCAGCGCAAACGGCGGGCCCGGCACCTCGTGGTGCCGGGCCCGCCGTCGTCGTTGGTGGTCGTCACCGGCTGTCCCGGACCGTCCCCCTTGACGGCCCGCACACGGCCCGGGCTCTACGGGAACGGCTCGGCTCCAGGCCGGCGCAGCTGAGGCGCACCAACGCGCAACGGATCTTTGCGCCAACGGAACCGGACCCGAGGTCGGGGACGTCTCCGCAATCCTGGATACGCTCTGGCAAGGTCGGCCCGGGACGCGAAGTCACGTGGCGGCCTTGCCGGTCGGTGCACTTGTGGGGGACTGAACGTGAGTACTGGGCAGCTCGAATTCCGTGGATCCTGCGGACACGCCATGACGGTCCCGACCCCTCAGGCGGGCACCGATGTGCGCTGCCCGCACTGCGAACAGGTCGTACGTGTCCCGCCTCCGAACGTCCCCTACGCCGCCCCTGTCGTCATCCAGGGCGCAGAGCCCGGTGCGCTCCGCGTGGTGTACGTGGCGGCGCTCCTCCTCGGTCTGGCCGCGGCGGCGGTCATTTACCTGGTCGTGTTCGACGAGCTGTCGGAAGAACAGCTGGTCGGCATCACGCCGTTCTGGTTCTTCCCCATCGTTTTCGGCCTGTACGGCTTCGTCTCCCAGCGGCTCATCCGGCTCCTCGCTGAAGGCAGAGCCCGAACGCTCGCGGAGGCCGCCCGCGTGTTCATCGACATCGCCGGCCACTGGGCTGCGGTGGTGATGTTCCCCTTCCTGGTGCTGAAGTGGCGCAGTTCGCTTCTGGTCTCGATGGCCGCGGCGCTGTTCTGGGCCGTCCTCCTGTGGCTCTTCTTCGAGGTGGTCTTCCCCGCGCTGTGACGGGTGGACGGTCCACGGACAGCCGGCCGCTCGGGCGCCGGGAGCAGTTGCCGGGGCGAAGACGCCGGGAGGTAGCCTCACCGGCCCGTCACGGTGCCCGGCGAGCTGGGAGCTGATCGAGGCGATGCTCAGCCCTGCACCGCGAAGCGGCCCACCATTTTCGACGTGCGTAAAGCCTTGAGCTGAGCGCCACGGCTCCCCGGATCATCCGGTGCCGATGATGGCGGCCCGCTCTCCTGCCCCGCGTAGGACGGCATGTGACCCGCGTCGCGGTCCGATAACGGGCAACTCCTGCGTCACATCGGTCCCGTAGAGTCGCACGGACTCTGGGGAGGGGGCTGCACTTATGCGCAGTGGAGTGAAAGTCGCCATCGTCGGCGGCGTATTTGCCGTCGTCGCGGGGGGCGTCGGGTACGGGGGCTACAACCTGTACAACGGGCTGACCGGCAACAGCAGCGGGACCGGGGGTGCGTCCCAGGCCACCACGAAGAAGTCCGGGCCGCCCAGTGCGGAAGAGACAGAGACGGCCGCGAAGGAGTTCCTCGCGGCGTGGGCCTCGGGGCAGGGGGCCCAGGCCGCGCAGTTGACCAACAACGCGGCCGACGCCGAGCCGCTGCTGACCGGCTATAGCGAGCAGGCCCATGTGTCGGATGCCGTCATGACGCCGGGCCCGGCGGTCGGTGCGAAGGTGCCGTTCACGGTCAAGGCGACGGTGACGTTCGAGGGCAGGAGCAAGCCCTGGACCTACGACTCCGAGCTGACCGTCGTGCGCGGGGTGAACACCGGCAAGGCGCTGGTCGACTGGCAGCCGGCCGTCGTCCACCCGAAGCTGACCAAAGGCACGTCCCTGAGCACCGGCGAGGCATCGGCCCCGCCGATCAAAGCCGTCGACGACAACGGTGTCGAGCTGACGAAGGAGAAGTACCCCTCGCTCGGCCCGGTCCTGGACGCGCTGCGCGAGAAGTACGGGGAGGCCGCGGGCGGAACGCCCGGCGTCGAGCTGGCGATCACGTCCGCGGACGGGAACGTGCCCGCCCAGACGCTGCTGACGCTGGCCAAGGGGAAGGAGGGCACACTGCCCACGACCCTGGACGCGGGTGTGCAGGCGGCCGCCGAGCAGGCGGTGAAGAAGTACGGCAAGGCGTCGGTGGTGGCGATTCAGCCGAGCACCGGTGAGATCAGGGCGATCGCCAACAGCCCGGCGGACGGCTTCAACACCGCGCTGCAGGGTGCGCAGGCGCCCGGTTCCACGATGAAGATCGTGACGGCGGCGATGATGATGGACAACGGGCTGGTGAACGGGCCGGGTTCGCCGGTCGAGTGCAAACCGACGGTCTCCTGGATGGGCGTGCCCTTCCAGAACCTCAAGCGCTTCTCCATACCCGGTGCCACACTCGGCCAGGCCTTCGCGCGCTCCTGCAACACCGCATTCATCAAGCCCGTCAAGCCTCTGGACGACAAGGGGATCGCGGACTCCGCCCTCGGCGAGACCGCGCGGAAGTACTTCGGCATCGGCCTCGACTGGCAGGCGGGCATCACCACCGTCGACGGCAGCGTGCCCGACTCGACGGGCGCCGAGACGGCCGCCTCGTACATCGGACAGGGCAGGATCACGATGAACGCGCTCAACGTCGCGTCCCTGTCCGCGACCGTGAAGAACGGGGCGTTCAAGCAGCCGGTCCTCGTCCCGAGATCCCTCGACGACCGTGAACTGGCCACCGCTCAGCCGCTGCCCGGCTCCATGGCCCAGTCCCTGCGGCAGATGATGAGCACGACCGCGACCGCGGGGTACGGCACGGCCACGTCGGCCATGTCCTCGGTAGGGGGGAACAAGGGCGCCAAGACCGGTTCTGCCGAGGTCGACGGACAGGCAGCCTCCAACAGCTGGTTCACCGGGTACGCCGACGATCTGGCCGCGGCCGCGGTCGTGGAGTCCGGCGGGCACGGCAGCGACGCGGCCGGCCCGGTGGTCGCGCAGGTGCTGCGCGCCGGCTGACTCTCCGGCGCGGAACGAGGTCGCGTGGCCCGTACAGCTACCGCTAGCGTGCGGGCCATGAGCACTCACGACAGCGACGCCCACCCCCGTTTCTCCGAGGCTCTGCGTGAGCTCGGGCTCGGCGTACCGGTACGCCGCTTCCCCGACGCCACGCGCACGGCCGCGCAGGCCGCCGCGGCCATCGGCTGCGACGTCAGCGAGATCGTCAAGTCGCTGATCTTCGAGGCGGACGGAGCGCCGGTCCTGGTGCTGATGGACGGCTCGTCACGGGTGGACGTGGAGCGGGTGCGGCAGGAGCTCGGTGCCGAGTCGGTCAAGCGCGCCGGAGCGGATCTGGTGCGGGAGACGACCGGCTACGCGATCGGGGGCGTACCGCCCTTCGGCCACCGTACGAGGACCCGTGTGCTGGCCGACCGCGGCCTGCTCGACCATGCCGTGGTGTGGGCGGCGGCCGGGACCCCGCACACGGTGTTCCCGCTCGATCCCAAGACGCTGATCGCACATGCTGACGGCACGCTGGTGGACGTCCGCGAGCGCACGGCGTGACGGTCTGGGTCGCCGCGGCGGTCCTGGCGGCCGCGGTGACGCACGCCGGATGGAACGCCATGGCCCACACCATCAGGGATCAGGTGCTCGCCTTCACGCTGATAGCCGGCGGCGCGGCGGTCATCGGGGCGCTGCTCGCCCCCTTCGTGCCGTTCCCGAAAGCGGAGGCCTGGCCGTATCTGATCTTCTCGGCAGTGCTGCACGTCGGTTACCAGGCGTTGCTGATGCGGTCGTTCAGCCTCGGCGACTTCGGCCAGATGTATCCGATCGCCCGCGGTACGGCTCCGCTGGTGGTGACTCTGCTGGCGGCGCTGTTCGTCGACGAGCGGATCGGAGGCTGGCAGCTGGCGGGCGTGGTCCTCGCCTCGGCGGGTCTGGTCGGTGTCGCCCTGTGGGGCATACGCGGCGGGGCCGCGCGCCCGCACTGGCCGGCGCTCCTTGCCGCCCTCGCGACCGGGCTGGCGATCGCGGCGTACACGGTGGTCGACGGTGTGGGTGTGCGCGCGTCGGGTACGCCGGCCGGCTACATCGCCTGGCTGATGATCCTGGAGGGCACCCTGGTACCCGCGTACGCCGTGTATCTCCACCGGGGCGCGTTGTGGGCCAAGCTGCGCCCGTACGCCGCGCGCGGCCTGCTCGGTGCGGCGATGTCGATAGTGGCGTACGGCATGGTGCTGTGGGCGCAGACCCGCGCCCCGCTCGCCCCGATCGCGGCGCTGCGTGAGTCGTCAATCATACCTGGCTCGTACCGTATTTGTCATGAGCCGATCTAAGAGCAAGGTGAGCATCACTCCCGGCGACGACGCGGCGATCTACTGCCGAATCTCGCACGTTAAGGACGACGATCAAACCGGCGTGGACCGACAGGAGCGCATCTGTCGGGAGATCGCCGAGCGGCTGCAATTACGCATTCTAAAACTGACGTTCATCGTTGACACCTGGGTCTCCGATCACTACGGAGATCCACATGTCGAAGTCCACCCCTCCGCTCGACCGCGAGGCCAAGCGGCGCCTGGCGGTCATACGTCACGTCGAAGAGGTCACCGGGAACGTCGCA